>DWVR01000039.1 GCA_019120125.1 Candidatus Phocaeicola excrementigallinarum
CTGGCCAACTGAGCTAAAGAGGCGGGTGGGTAAGCTTACCATATCGCGCCGCTACAACCAACTACCTTTGCTGCGATCAAGCCCTGGAGGATTCGAAGGGAGCTGGCCGTATGGGACTTACCCGTATTTCATTCCGGACAGACGCTCACTCACGTCATCCGTTTGCGGGTGCAAAGGTAGGTATATTTTCCGAATGTGCAATATCTCCGGCCAAAAAAATCCGCATTTTTACGGAAACAAGTGTTTTTTCAGCTTTTTATATAGCGCGAAAAGACGAAAAAGCGTACTTTTGTAGGCATTATTAAAAAAAGAGACATGACAACAAGACGACCGACAACCTTACAGGAACAAGCAATGTATTTCGGCACCTGCATGGGGCTTTTCTGGATATTCAAGTTCATCTTCCTGCCCACAGGGTTCACGGTTCCTCTGCTACAGCTGCTTTTCATACTGATGACGTTGTTCGTGCCGGTGCTCGGCTACATCTACGCGCGCCGTTACAGGAACACCTGCTGCGGAGGAAGCATCTCGTTTCTCAAGGCTTTCGCCTTCACCGTGTTCATGTACATGTTCGCCTCCCTGCTGACAGCCGTGGCACACTACGTCTATTTCCGTTTCATCGACAACGGATATCTGGTCAACACCTACATCAGCACACTCGAATCAATGGACACGTCCGCGCTCACGGAAGAGATGAAGGAGTCTGTCCGGCAGCTGACCGACGCGCTGGGTGTCATCTCATCCCTGTCGCCGCTGGAGATGGCCCTCCAGCTCCTGTCACAAAACTTTTTCTACGGCGTGCTGCTGGCCCTGCCCACCGCACTGCTCACAATGAAACGTAAAAAATAACCGAACTGGAATATATGGACATATCAATTATCGTTCCCCTTTATAATGAGGAAGAATCCTTGCCAGAGCTGTATGCCTGGATTCAGCGCGTGATGAGCGCGAACAACTTCACCTACGAAGTGATCTTCGTCAACGACGGAAGTACCGACCGCTCCTGGCAGGTGATCGAGGAGCTCCAGAAAGCCTCCGAACACGTGAAAGGCATCAAATTCCGCCGCAACTACGGAAAGTCACCGGCCTTGTACTGCGGATTCGAGAAGGCGCAGGGCGACGTGGTAATCACCATGGACGCCGACCTGCAGGACAGTCCCGACGAGATTCCGGAACTTTACCGCATGATTACGGAGGATGGCTACGACCTTGTGTCCGGCTGGAAACAGAAACGTTACGACCCTCTGTCGAAAACCATCCCCACCAAACTGTTCAACGCCACCGCCAGAGCCGTATCAGGCATCCACAACCTGCACGATTTCAACTGCGGACTGAAAGCTTACCGCCGCGACGTGGTGAAGAACATCGAGGTATACGGCGAGATGCACCGCTACATCCCTTACCTTGCCAAGAACGCCGGATTCAACCGCATCGGAGAAAAGGTCGTGCATCATCAGGCCCGCAAATACGGAAAGACCAAATTCGGACTGAACCGTTTCGTCAACGGTTATCTCGACCTGCTCACCCTCTGGTTCCTGTCCACTTTCGGAGTGAAGCCAATGCACATCTTCGGCTTTCTGGGTTCCATCATGTTCATGCTGGGATTCATCGCCGTCATCATCGTGGGAGCCGACAAGCTTTACGACATGTACCATGGCAATCCTTACCGCCTGATCACGGAAAGTCCTTACTTCTATCTGGCACTGACCACCATGATTCTGGGAACACAACTGTTTCTGGCCGGATTCATCGGCGAGCTGATTGCCCGCAACTCCGTTGAAAGAAACAAGTATCAAATAGAGAAAGAGATTTAAAAATGAGAAAAAGTCTACCGGCCATTTTGTCCGTGCTGCTGTCGGCGATACTTATCCCGGCCTGCGAAGTGGAAAACTGTCCGCCCAACGCGTTGTCGTTCGCCCATTTCACATTTGTGGACCAATATGGAAGAAGCGTGGTCTACACGGACACGCTGAGCGTCTACGGGCAGACTGACTACGGCGACTCGGTCGTTCAGGACACGCTCGTCAACCGTGAGATGAATGTAGGCGAGCTCAGCCTGCCGCTCAGCTACGGTACACAGACGCGTTTCATCCTGCGCTACAACAGCCGGACACAGGATGTCATCACCATCACCCACCGCAACATTCCTTATTTCATGAATCTGGACTGCGGTACCATGATGTTCTATGAAGTGACCGGTGCCGAGACAACCTCACGAATGCTCGACTCGCTCGTCATCACCAACCCGAATATTGACAACAATGAAAAAGAGAACTTCAAGATATACTTTACGGTTACTGATACTGGCGAGTAGCTGTCTGCTGGGCGTGGCTTCCGGGTGGGGCCAGCAGGTGCACAAGGCTGTCTCCGCCGAGAAGAAGGCCGAAATGGAGAAAGAGGAGAGGAAAAAAATCCCGCTCTACCAGGGCCTTTCACTGGAATGGGAGATAGCCGGACTGGCAAGCCACCTGCTGGGCAGTGACATCCTCAATTCCGAGATTGCCCTGCGTGCCAACCTGAAGAACCGTTTCCTGCCGGTAGTGGAGGCAGGCTACGGCAAGGCCGACGCCATCAACGACGGGAACAACCTGCATTACAAGACATCGGCCCCTTACTTCCGTATTGGTGTCGACTACAACATCTTCCACAAAAAGACCCATCTGCCCGGCTATATCTACGCCGGACTGCGTTACGGCATGACATCCTTCTCATACGATGTCAGTGGCCCCGACATGACCGACCCGAACTACGGAAGTGTCAACGTCACGCCTTACTCATACAGCGGACTGAAAAGCAACGCCAGTTGGGCAGAAGGTGTGTTCGGACTGAAAGTGAGAATCTACAAAGGTTTCTGCATGGGCTGGAGTGTACGTTACAAGATAAGGATCAGCGTAAAGGAGCATGAGAACGCCGTCCCTTGGTACATTCCGGGATTCGGAAAGAATGCCAGCAGCGGTTTCAACCTGATGTATAACCTAATCTATAATCTTCCATTCTGACTATGGGTATATTCGCCATCATCCTGCTGGCCGTCAGCCTTGCCATCGACTGTTTCACGGTATCGGTCACCAGTGGGATTATCCTCCAGCGTATCCGCTGGGACATTTTCCTGAAAATGGGATTCCTCTTCGGACTTTTCCAAGCCATGATGCCTTTTCTGGGATGGCTGGGAGCCAGCCGGTTCAGCCACCTCATCGAGGACTACGACCACTGGATCGCTTTCGGACTTCTCTGCTTTCTGGGCATCCGCATGATCCGAGAGCAGTTCAAGAAAGAGGAGGAACGGAACTTCAACCCCACCCGCCTGAAGGTGATTCTGGCATTGGCCGTAGCCACCAGCATCGACGCGCTTGCCGTCGGCATCTCATTCGCGTTCACGGGATACAGCACCCTCCATTCTCTGACCCTTCCGCTCACGGCCATCGGACTGGCCTCGTTCATCCTGTCCGTGGCGGGATGCCTCATCGGGGTGTTCTGCGGAAAACGCTTCCATCTCCGTGTGGAGATTTTCGGGGGACTGGTCCTCATCGGCATCGGGACAAAAATACTGATCGAACACCTTTTCTTATAACAGAACATCATGACAGACAGAAAAAAGCTAAAATGGCAATTGCCTTTCCTCATCCTGCTGATTGTCGGTACGGTTCTCATCTTGAAAAAACAGGCTCCGTACCAGACCGACGAGGGATTTATATTCGGAACCATGTACAAAATCACATACCAGTCGGAAAATAACCTGAAAAACGAGATTGAGACTGAACTTAGAAAAGTGGACAACTCGCTTTCGCCGTTCAACAAGCAGTCGGTCATTACCTGTGTCAACAACAATGCCGACCTCAAGGCCGACAGTATGCTTGCCTACGTCTACCGGATGGCAAGAAGCATTTCCGAAGAGACCGGAGGCGCGTACGACATCACCGTAGCCCCTTTAGTCAACGCATGGGGATTCGGATTCAAGACACAGGCATTCCCGGATTCGTCCAAGATTGACAGCCTGCTCCAGATAGTAGGCTATCGGAAAATCAACCTGACAGAAAACGGAATATTCGAGAAACAAGACCCACGCGTCATGCTAGACTGCAGCTCCATCGCGAAAGGCTATGGCGTGGATTGCGTGGCCCGCCTGTTGGAAAGCAAAGGTGTCCGTAACTTCATGGTCGAGATCGGCGGCGAAGTAGTCATCAAGGGAGAGAACCCGAAGATGGAGAAATGGAGAATCGGAATCAACCGCCCGGTGGATGACTCGTTGGCAGTGAACCAGGAACTGCAGACCATTCTGGAAATCACTGATGCGGGAATGGCCACATCGGGCAACTACCGCAACTTCTACTACAAGGACGGAAAGAAATACGCACACACCATCGATCCGCGTACTGGCTATCCGGTCCAGCACAACATCCTATCATCCACGGTAATAGCCGACAACTGCGCCAAGGCCGACGCATACGCCACCGCCTTCATGGTACTGGGACTGGACTCCGCCAGAATCATCTGTGATGCCCATCCTGAGCTCGACGCCTATTTCATCTATGAGGACGACAACGGAAAACTGCGCACCTATTCCACTTCAGGAATGAAAAGATATATGAGAAACTGAACAGGGACGTCGTGCCGATAACCCACAGAGACACGGAGATGCGGAAGTCATCCCAACACGTTTCCCAGATAAAGAAAGAACATACCGATAAGCACAAGCACAAGGTCGACTGCCTTGCTCTTGAGATTTTTCTCATGAAAGACCATGGCACCGAAAAGGAAGGAGACCACCACACTGCCCCGGCGTACCATCGACACAATGGAAATCATGGAACCGTCCATGCCCAGCGCATAGAAATAGACAAAATCTGCGGCCGACAGAAAAACTGAGATAAGGATGATGCACCAGTCCCAATGAAAGGGAGTGCCCGACTTGCGGCGTGGCCACCAGAGGAACATCAGCACACCGCCCATCAGAAAAAGCTGGTAGACATTGTACCACGACTGGACCACCATGTTGTTGAACCGCCCCATCAGGTATTTGTCGTACAACCCGCTCACAGCTCCCAACAATGCGGCCAATACCACAAACCAGATCCATCGGTTATGCTCGAAATCAATGCCTTCCTTTTTCCCGGAACGGCCCAACAAGAAAAACGAGACAATGGCCATCAGCACACCGATCCACTGGTACACGTTCAACTGCTCGCCGAATATCAGCAGCGCGCCCACCAGCGTCATCACCGGACGCGTGGCATTGATAGGCCCGACAATGGTAAGCGGAAGATGCTTCATTCCGAAATAGCCGAATGTCCACGAGGAAAGTACGATGAACGACTTGATGATGATGTATTTATGCACCTCCCAACCGGCCTCCGGTACATAAAACAACGAGCCTTGCAACCATTCCGGCCGAAAATGTGAAACAAGTATGAACGGCAGGAAAATAAGACTTGAGAACAACGTGTTCAATCCCAATACGGGAAGCACCGCGTTGCCCGCCAACGATTTTTTCTTGAACACATCATAAAAGCCCAGCAAGGCCGCCGAGCAGAACGCCAACAATAACCACATATCTTGAGTTTTTTACCGCGCAAAAATATGGATAATATCGGTGAAATCAAATTATATCCGTATAATTCCTTGGAGAACGCCTCAAATCGTAATCACCTCAATTATGTCAGGAAAGAGCGGCTTTGCCACTTGGAACATATACGCTTTTTCCTATGGCAAAGCCGCCTCTCAGCTTCCACAATATGAAATCACCAACTGTCAATCACTCCAGTCCGTCCAGATCCAGCTCCTCATTCTTCCGATAGCCTGAACTGGTCAGGATGGCAATCAGTTGCTGGTCCTCGTCCACAATACGCACCTCGATGAACGGCACACGGGCATGATTGAACACTTCATCAGCCTCTGCATATACATATCCCTTACGGGCCGGGCGCAGGAACGTGATGTGCGCGTTCAGAGAAAGTGTCAGCTTCTCCCGGCTGTTGGCCACCGCCGCAAAAGCCAGATCAGCCAACGTAAACAACGCTCCTCCCTGACATACTCCACCAGCGTTCAGATGATTTTCAGTCACTTCCATCCGGGCTTTGGCATATCCCGGACTGATTTCAAGCAATTCCACTCCCGCACATGCCGCAAAACGGTCATGGGCAAGCATATCTTTCAATGTTCCCATAGTGATTAATGTATTGTGACCATTGTGGCCCCGAAACCGTATTCACGGAACGACGCGTCCTGGCTCGTATATGTCTTGTATTTCCGTTTCAACTCGTCCAAAATGGCACGACGCAACACTCCGTCGCCTTTCCCGTGAATAAATACGATGCGCTGTCCTTTTTTGTTCCTGAACTCTTCCAAAGTCTTGCGGAACACATCCAACTGATAGTCCAGCATCTCTCCGTTGCTCATACCGGCAGTGTCATCCAGCAGCTCATGAATATGCAGATCCACTTCCACTATATCATTCTTCACCTTATGCTGCTTTTCCTGCCTATGCGAGGAAGGCTGCGAGACAGACTTCTGAAGCAAAGCCGACTTGATGTCATCAGCCGACACAAACACCTGCTTCACCGTCTCGTCATCTTTCACTACTTCATAAATCAGGGCGGGCTCCGCAAAGAAGTCCGACGGCTGGAACGTGTGCAACTTATAGAACTTCACTGTATCAATACGGAACTCCTGGCTTACCGCCGGCTTCAACAAAAAGGTACGATCGTCCTTATATGCCAGAATCTGCACCGCCACATGCTCCAGACTGTTGAGTCCAGACTTGTCGAACTCCTCCAGATGAAGCTTCATGTTAGGCTTCACCGTTCCACGGCTTCTCAGGGTCCATCCCTTTCCTTCCGCTGACAAATACAGATAATCAACGAAATAATTGCTGTCGTTTACCAGATAAGTGTCAAACGAAGTAGAGGATACAGACTTCACATCCTGAGGGACAAACGCCAGATATACATTCAGTACATCGTTGCCACGAATCTCCGGCGCCCGGTAAGTGACAGGACGGTCGTATTCTTTCTCTTCCTCTTCCTCCGTGGCAGGAACAGCCGGTTTTGAAGCAGACTTCAACGGAACATTATAATCATCAGTCTCGATGACCACGCATTCCCTCACCAGCATCGGAATCTCGAAGCCGTCCTCATCGGCCACCAGCGCGATGTCTTTTCCCTGAAAACCTTTCACGATTCCGCCTCCCACCTCACTCAGAAAGCGGACTTTATCTCCAATCTTCATATAGTTGTCTTTTAGATTTTATTCTACATTTACAAATGTAGGCACTTTCACCCTAAAATCTGCAAGACATTAAATTATTTTTAATCTTGACGGAAAGAACCGGACACAGAGACACAAGACACGGAGAGTATATTTTCCTCCGTAATCCCGTGTATCTGTGTCTTAATACAAGAAAAATCAGAATTTGATGTTCAAGTTCTTCACTTCCTCAATCAGGCGCAGGAAATCGGTCGGGAACACATCGCCGATATTTCCGATCCTGAATGTATCCGCCTGAGAGATCTTTCCCGGATAGATCACGAAACCTTTCGACTTCAATGCATAATAGAATGTCTTGAAATCGAAACCGGCATTCGGATAATAGAAAGAAGTGATGACAGGCGACTGCTCATTGTCGGGAAGCAAGGTCTTGAAACCGATGCCGCGCATTCCTTCCACCAACACACGGTGGTTCTCGCAATAACGGGCATGACGTGCGGCCACTCCGCCTTCCGTCTGCAGTTCTTTCAGAGCCTGCATGAAAGCGCGCACCACATGGGTAGGAGAAGTGAAACGCCATTTTCCATGCCCTTTCTCCATCGTGTCCCATTGGTCATACAAGTCGAGCGACAAGGAACGGGCCACTCCCTTACACTGCTCCAGCAAACTCCGGCGGGCGATGACAAAGCCGAATCCCGGCACACCCTGAATACATTTGTTCGCGCTGCTTATCAGGAAATCAATACCCAAGGCAGCCATATCGACAGGCACACCGCCAAAACTGCTCATGGCATCCACAATCAACACCTTGCCGTGGGCCTTCACCACTTCGGCTATCTCCTCAAGCGGATTCAGCACACCGGTGGTCGTCTCACAATGCACAACCGACACATGAGTCACTTCCGGATGCCCGTCCAGATACTCCCCGATTGACTTGGGGTCAACGGCCTGCGTCTCTTCAAAGCGCATCACGTGGCAATTCAGGCGGTAATATTCCGCGATGACACCCATACGCTTGCCGTAAGCACCGTTGGCCGCTACCAGCAGATGGTCTTCCGGACGGACAACCGACCCCAAAGTAGCTTCCACGCAGAACGTGCCGCTACCTTGCATCAATACGGCTGTATATTCTTCAGGACGGCTGCTGGCAAGTTCCACCAATTGCTTGCGGATCACTTCCACAATACCGACATTATAATCTTCGTCCCATGTACACCAGTCACTCATCATGACTTCTTTCACAGTCTCACTTGTGGTCAACGGACCAGGAGTCAGCAATAAATAAGGTCTCATAATATTCTGTATTTTGTCATTTATTCTTTGTTCATTTTCTCGTTGATACTCTCAATCAATGCAGGCAACTCCTCAATGGAATCCACCACATAATGCGCTCCGGCCGCAAGCATACGGTATCTTACATCCTGCATTCGCCGTCTCAACTCTTCCGGCTCCAGTGCCTTCACCTCTTCTTCGGTCAGTCCCAGCTCGTTACTTCCCAACACCACGCCTACGCTCCACACACCGGCATTCACGCCTTCCTTGATGTCAGAAATCGTATCGCCGTATTTCACCACCGAGAAACGTGACGGAACAGCCAGGTCACACATATTCTTATAAATCATGTACGGACAAGGTCGTCCGGCCGGAAGACCGTCGGAAGTGACACAGTTGTCCACCCGGTAGCCTTTTTCTTCGGCCGCCGGAATCACGATGTCCATCATTTCCTTTGTATATCCGGTAGTAGAACCGATCTTGATGCCTTGCGTACGCAACAGGTCGATTGTCTCCACCACATGCGGGATGGGATCGGAATAATCGCGTAAAGTGGCGAACAGCAGACGCTGGAACTCCCGGTAACAATGCTGGATGTCGTTCTCGTCATAGTCGCGCCCGTATTTCTCACGGAAAGTCTCGGCCACACGTCCAATGCGGAACAACGCACGGATTTCCTCAATCTTCGTCAATCCCATGTGGGCGCGGGTCTCGGCTGCCGTAACCTCCAATCCCATCGACTTGAAACTCTCGATAAAAGCTGACACAGGAGCAAAACATCCGTAATCCACCGATGTGCCGGCCCAGTCTAAAATCACACATTCAATTCTTTTCATATCGTTTTTGTCATTAAATAACTGTCATTCGCTTTTTCTTCCTTAACCGAAGCCTTTTCCTTGTCCTCCAACGAGAAGGCATCCGGGTCTTTCCTGAACCTGCGGCTGGCATTGAGCATATAAATCAGTGAGCCAACGAAAGCCAGGCAGCATACCACTCCGATGATCACACTCATATTATTGTAGAACACGGTCCAGTCGACATGCGAGGCATGCAGTTCCTTGAACACCAGCAAAGCCAACGTGCCCATATAGCCTACAAAGTCTATGGTAATGATGAAGAACCCTACGTTTCCCCTGATCTTGAAACAGGCAATGAACCGTTCGAAGAAAATGGTCTGAAAACTCAGATAAGCCATGTCAAGACACAGACTCTGAAGAAACAGCCAGATGGTGACAGGCAAATGAAACTCTTCATAATTCGCCGCCACAACGGCAAGCGTCCCCATTCCGGCAATGGAAAGTATCAGCAGCACGCAGAGCACTTTCAGATGGTTGTAGGTAGTGGACAACAGGGCGAAAGTAGCCAGCAACACCAAAGTGGCGATTGAATCAATCTGTGCGAAAGCCCATGAGGAAATGGTGCTCACATCGATAATACATACAATGAAGTCTTCTTTCACGTCACGCTGCACGGTCAGCAGCAAATTGGCACCGAACAACAGGATAAGCACAGGCATGAAACGTCTGAACAAAGCCCATCGCTGATGACCGTCCAGCGTTATACGTTCCGAACGGGAAGCGATGTCCTCTGCCGTAGGCCTCGGAAACTTTGTCATCATCCATCCCATAAGACACAACAGGGGAAACGCAAAGGCCCCGATAAGCGCCGGCATCCAGAACTCGCTGACATGCAAGTCGTGGAGCGCATAAAGTCCCAGCGATTTCGCCACACCTGAACTCAACGCCATGCTCACTCCCATGATGCTGGCCAGAATGTCCGTGGTGCGCCGTCCTTCCAAAAAGCTGAAGATCACTCCCCACATGCAGCCCAACGAAAGTCCGTTGAAATATAGTGCGACAATATTATAAGGCATGGGAAGCAACCCGAAAGCCAGCAGAGAAAGCTCCGACAAAGCAGCCGAGCCGACAATGAATCTCAGACGTTCTTCCGGCCTGAGCTCCGAAATAAGCTTGATGCCCAACAGCTTGGCACTGACATATCCCAACAGCTGGATGATGCTGACCGCAATCTTATAGTCCATTCCGGCCACCTGCAGGCCTTCAAACTCGGCAGCCGTAAACGGTTTGCGGAGCGCATATACAAGTGAATACGACAACAGTGCCGTACCGCCTGCCCAAAGTACAAAAAGCCAGTCGGGCATGTTCCGTCTTGTCTGTTCGTGTAAGTTCGTTTCCATATCTCATTTTCTTTACACCGCAAAAGTAGAGCAAGGAAATGAGGTTAGAAATGAATAAAATATGAATCATTGCCGTGTAATAATTCCGAAACATTCATGAAACCCGTTTATAACACGCCTGACACACCACGCTTTACTCATGAAATGATTTTGTAACAACGGAATATCCGGAATCTTGAAAGAAATGAGTAACTTTGTGGCCGCAATGAACGAACTGAAAGAAATATACGACAGGATTTCATTCCTCCGGCTCAAAGGAGTGAAGATGAAAGATATCGCAGAGAAAACCGGATTTTCTCCCAGTGTACTGTCTGCCGTCTATTCCACTGTATTGCCTGCCTATTTCAAGGAAATCGAGAAGGGGACAGACGAGAAAGAAGCATTGGATAAAGCGCTGGTATGGGTAAACAACGTATCAAAGAAAAAGCTGCTCGGCTCCTTGCCCACGTTGAAATCCACCCTTTTTTCCATGGAAGCCTTGCCGCAAAGAAACAAGGTCCTTCCGAACAATCCGTTTCTGGAAACCTTGGGATGCAACCTGAAAGAAAGTGTGAACCAGATTCCCAACTATAGCGGAATCTATCTCAGCTACAGCATCTCGTCAAGCAGTCCGGCCATGAAAATAGAACCTTACCTCATTGCACCTTCCGAAAACGGGAACTACGTGGAAGTAGGCCATCAGAACGTGTACGGAACCACACACTGGGGAGCGGCCATGATGAACGGCCAGAACCACCTCTATCTCCTGTTCAACGAAAGCCGGTCGCCTCAGCTTGCCCTGTTCTATATCTGCCTGAAGATTCCCATGTACGACCGCCCTCCGTTCCTGAGAGGACTGTATATCTGCTGCGACTATAACTACAACCCGATAGCCCGGAGAATCCTGTTTGTGAAAGTCTCCGAAAGCGCCGACCGTGAGGAATTCCTGAAAATGAAAGGAACGTTGAAAAGCCTGGAATCGCTCGACGGAAAAGAAAAAACATATTATGACTACACCTGCCAGCGCGAGGACGTGATACGCATGTGCAACATCCCCTCACCGCAGATGACAGACCAGGATCTGGAGACGGAGAAAAGATTCCTAAATATCTGAAAGTGTGGAAAAAACAAACACAATTCCACCGACATGTCCACACCCTCCAAAAACGCCTTGACGTTTTAAGGAAAACGCTTAGACGTTTTATCTAAAACGCCTTGATGTTTTGATCAAAACGTCAAGGCGTTTTCTGCGTCGGAAAAACAAACACTTCAGAACAGCCGACACACCACATTGAATACGCTCAAAACAAGCCATATAAAAATTTCACCCATTTAATCTCCTTTTTAAACCGCTTAGTGACAAGATTCCTCATTTTAGTGACAATTCCATAAATTGCCATTTTAAAAACCCTTTAATATATTTTAATTTTGTGACGTATTCAAAACATTTAAGTCATGAAAATAAGCAAATTTTGGTTAATGCTGTCTTTTGCGGCAACATTGGCATCTTGTCAGTATGATGACGAGGAGTTATGGAACAAAGTCAACTCGCTTGACGATCGTGTAACCGCAGTGGAAGGAAGTCTGAACAACCTGAACCAGACCATCCCTTCACTGCAGACCATAGTGGAAGCTATGGAGAACCGCACTTATATATCCAGCGTGACAAGCACGTCTGATGGATATAAAATTGATTTCTCGGACGGTAAATCCGCTACGATCACCAACGGAGAAAGTGCACCCGTAATAGGTATCAACAAAGATGCCGACGGGAAATACTACTGGACCCAGTCATTCAACGGAACAGAGGAATGGTTGGTCGATGAAGGTGGAAACAAAATGCCCGTAGCAGGAAAGGATGCAGTCACTCCCCAGCTGAAAGTAAACGCAAACGGATGCTGGACAGTAAGTTACGACAACGGAGCCACATTTACCGAAGTGCTGGACGAGACTGGCAAACCGGTCAGTGCGGTCGGAACTGAAGGTGAAAAGGGTGACTCATTCTTCAGCAACGTAACGATAGAAAACGGACGTCTGGTGCTGACAATGCTCGACGGCGAGGAAATCGAAATTCCTTTCGACAAAGCAGCGGCTATCGGAGTGTCGGACAGCAAAGCCGGAGCCACTCCTGATGTGAAAGAGGAAAACAGTAACCTGGTTCTTCCGCAACCGCAATTCTACATGGAAGAAGGCAGCAACAATGATGTGCTTTGCATGAGTCTGACCGGAATCCAGACACCGGACACAAAAGAATGGATGAAACTTTACGGCACAGGAAGCACGGAACAGAACATCTGGGCGGAAATCGACGGCAAGCCCAAAGCCATCACCGTGACCAATAGCGGAGAACTGGCCCGCGTAGCTTCACGTGCGGACTTTGCGGCAACAAAAGCCAAAGCCGACGTGGTATTCCTCGTAGACAATTCCGGAAGTATGAGCCAAGAAGCGAACCAAATAGCAAATGAAATTGTTTCTTGGTCACAAACCCTGTCGCAAGTCATGGACGTGCAGTTCGGATGTGTGGGGCAACCAGATTATGGATCTATAAATGGAGCCATCGACATTACCTCCGTTGAAAACCTGCACGCATACCTGAACCGGAGCGGAGTCAGCGGCACTTCGCGCACAAGAGGATTTGAAGATCCAGAACTTCAAACGGCAGCCCAAAGCTATGGTGCTCCATCAGGCGAATGTGGAGGTCTCATGCTGCACTTCGCCGACGAGCATTTCACATTCCGCGAAGGTGCCAACCGTATTTATGTACATTTTACGGACGAGCCTAATCAGGCAAGCAATAATTCCGCATGGTCAGTTGAAAGTGTGAACATAGAATCGGAACATTACAACTGGGGAGCTACACAAGGTACCATACATACCATTTTTAGCGACTTAAACAATTATCAACCTGACACTTATAATTGGACACCATTATACCGTGAAGATCCTCGCCTTTTCTCTATATATACCGGCGGAACTTCAAAAACCGTGGATGCATCCTTCGCAGGCGAGACATTGGAGGGTCTGGAAGTGACTGGTGCCATCACCAACTCATACGTCATCCGCTTCAATGTGACAGAAGACATGCTGACAGGAAAACACACCGTCACAATCGTCATCCAGTCTAAAGACGGAAAATATCAGGCAAGAATCACTTATAAAGATGTCGAGTTCGCATAATTAAGAATGACAATCTGAAAAGAAAGAAGCTCCCGGGTGTCCCAACGGAATACCCGGGACTTTTTCTTTCCTCTCCCAGCCTCCGAAGATATATTTCCGCACACTTTTACAAGACATGTCAGTTATTTCACCGAAATATCGTAATTTTGCGGAAATTTCAAACTTAACCATAATGGAAGATACCAGACATATCAAGATAAACGACTTCAACTATCCCCTGCCCGATGAACGCATCGCCAAATTCCCCCTGCCCGTACGCGACCAGTCGAAACTGCTGGTGTACCGGCATGGAGAAGTGAGCGAGGACAAATTCACTTCTCTTCCCGACTATCTGGAACAAGGAGAACTGATGATATTCAACAACACAAAAGTGATCCAGGCACGCCTGCATTTCCGGAAAGAGACCGGCGCGCTGATAGAGATATTCTGTCTGGAACCCATCCAGCCCAATGACTATGCAATGAATTTCCAGCAGACCAGCCACTCCGCATGGCTCTGCATGATAGGCAATCTGAAGAAATGGAAAGAAGGTCCGCTCCACCGGGAAATGACCGTGAAAGGAAAAACACTGACCCTGACCGCCACACGGGGAGCATGTCACGGCACCAGCCATTGGATTGACTTCACATGGGACAATCCTGAGGTGACTTTCGCCGACATTCTGGAAATGTTCGGTGAACTGCCCATCCCACCTTATCTAAATAGGGAGACACAGGAAAGCGACAAAGAGACCTACCAGACCGTCTATTCCAAGATTAAGGGATCGGTGGCCGCTCCGACCGCCGGACTGCATTTCACGGAACGGGTACTGGACGCACTGAAAGAAAAGGGACTTGACCTGGAGGAAGTGACACTCCATGTGGGAGCCGGCACCTTCAAACCGGTGAAAAGCGAGGAAATAGAAGGCCATGAGATGCACACGGAATATATCTCTGTGAACCGCCAAACCATCGGGAAGCTGATTGCACACGAAGGAAAAGCTGTAGCGGTAGGCACCACCTCGGTACGCACGCTGGAAAGCCTCTACTATATCGGAGTAACCCTCAACGAGCATCCCGATGCCAGCCAGGAAGAACTGCATGTCAGCCAATGGCAGCCCTATGACACGAATCCACAGCTCACCGCCACCGAAGCGTTACAGGAAATACTGGACTATATGGACCGCCACGGACTGGAGGCGCTGCACACCAGCACACAAATCATCATCGCACCGGGATACAGCTATAAAATCGTGAAGAAGATGGTAACCAATTTCCACCAGCCGCAGAGCACGCTGCTACTCCTTGTATCGGCTTTCGTGAACGGCGACTGGAGAAAGATTTACGACTATGCCCTGGCCCACGATTTCCGTTTCCTGAGCTATGGAGACTCCTCGCTGCTGATTCCATGAATCTTTATCGCACACGAATTGTCAGTTGCCGGCTGAAGCTCCGCCACCACTGCCACCCGATTTCACGTCATCGTTGGTGATGGTACGTGCCGCCTTCTTCACGCTGGCTTTCAACTCGCCCAAACGGTAACTGACACTGAACCCAAAATGCATCTGAGGATATTTGTTCCAGGAGTCACTGACAAATCCCTCCCCTTCAATATGCGATGAGTAGCGGGTGTATTTCTTGCAGAAGTTGTTGGCATAAGCCGAAAGAGTCAGTTTCTTTTTCAAGAACGACTTGTTCAAACCGACTCCATAACTGAAAAAACCGTTTCCCTTTCCCTGAAGCATAACCCACGGTGTCTGCCCGAACACATTCACGCTTAGACGCCAGTCATGCTTAAAAGTTTGCTGTGCTCCTCCAAAACCGAAAAAGTTCCATCCGTCGTTTTCCAACCCATTGGCTCCTTTCATTTTCTTGTACTCACCGAACAGATTGGCATAGATACGTGTATTCTGGCCGGCATTCCAGTTCACGTAAGCACTCGAATTGAGACTACGGCTTTTGCCGATATTCCGGTAAGTCGTGTAAAGTACATCCTTTCCTGTCCTCTTGTCCGCAGACAAATCAGGAATATCATCTTCCGACATCAAATTCGTCACCGATTGAATGCTGTTGTTGGTAAACGAATAGTGTGCCGCAAGATTAATATTGAATTTCGATGTGAAATTACTATAACTCAACGAAAAGGAATGGCTCCGCTCACTCTCCAGTTCAGGATTTCCCTGACTCAGGTTTGAAGGGTTACTGTCATCAAGATAAGGATTCAGGTACCATATACCCGGACGATAAATGCGCATGTTATAACCCAGCCGAATATTAGAGAGGTCGGTCAGCTTCCATCCCAATGATGCGGAAGGTACCATGTCGTCATAATTCTTCCGGAAATCATCTCCCCTTCCCAACAGATATTTCACATCTTCCACCGTATGTTCATAACGTACCCCCAGTCTTCCGGAAAACTTCTTCAGGGTCAATCCATAGCCCAGATAAGCAGCAATGATGTCATTCTGATGACGATAGTGCGTGCTGTGCTCCTCATCGAACAGAAAATCGGAAGTTTCCGCTGCAGCATGCAAATAACGGTCGTTGTCGGAAGAATTGTTACGGAGAATGTATTTCACCCCTGTCTCCACTTTATGAATCTTGCCTATCGGAGTCGTGTAATCTGCCTGGAATGTATGTTCGGTAGTATTCTGTTTTCCCTCGTTCCGCTGGTCCTCCAAACGGCGCAGATAATCCACCCAATCCATATTGTAGCCATCTTCAATATCATATTCCGTATCCGAATCAGATGTTTGCGGACGAGTGTTCACCCTGTAAGAGAAAGTCAGCATACGCCCTTTGACAGTAGGAGATATACGTTGGTAATCAATGCTTCCGTCAACAGAATACCATGACGAAGCGTTTCGTGAATCTGTGGTATAACGGTAAAGGGAACTCCCGTCAGCAGGAGAGGTTCCTCTGTAAGACGACCCTCCTTTGCCGTCGTTGCTTCCACCCCACAAGCCAAAAGACGCACTCACCAGATTCAACGTATCTATTTCATAACTGGCTTCCAGACTTCCAGACTGAAAAGAGCCGTCGCCCTTACTGCTGCCGTCATAGTCAAGATCGGCCACCTCAGAATGGATATCCGTAGCCCGTTGGGAACCGCCGGAATAGCTGCGAGGACTACTGTTGTAGCTATAATTGTAACGTGCGCTCATCGTAAACTTACCTTTTTGCACCGTACCGAACATGCCTCCGCCTGCACCATAATTGCTTACATTGCCGCTCAACGTCACAGTATATCCTTCAAAGCCACCACCCGTGGTAATTATATTCAAGATACCACCCACGCCCTCCGCATCATATTTCGGCCCGGGGTTAGTGATTACCTCAATTTTCTTGATTGTATTGGCAGGCATACTCTTCAATACATCTGTCGGATTATTGCTCATCATGTTATTGGGTTTCCCGTTCACATACACCTTAAACGAGCCACTTCCATTCACCTTGATATTGTCTTCCCCGTCTACCGTCACCATCGGCACCTTACGCAGCATTTCCAGTACAGTATTGGTTTCCGAATCCGGGTCGTCAGACACATTATATTCTATCTTGTCGATATCTGCCTTTACCAGCGGTTTCTGAGCCACCACTTCCACCACCCCCAACTCATTGTCCGAATCGGTCATATATAACGTTCCGAAATCTACAGTCTCATTGTTTTCCTTTACCGTAAACCGACGTACAATAGTGGTACGCCCCAACGAAGTGACAGTCAACGTGAAGTCACCTTTTCCGTTTATCTTCTCCCGGAAACGGCCATCCAAATCAGAAACCATCATTTTTACCGGCTTTTCAGGACTGTCATCCCGGACAATCCGGATAGTCGCATACGGCTCTCCCTCGTGCGTCAAAGAATCAAGCAGTATTCCTTTTATCTGGAAAGAGCAGGAGACCTGAGCCATTCCTGCAACAGACACACACAACGTGAAGAAAAGCCAAATCATTTTTAGCCATTTCATATTTCAACCACTTAAATCAAACAACCTGGTTACAATATTCATCAACTTCAATTGAGCGACAAAAATATCAGTTTTATTTATCTGACGGGAAAAAAGAACGTTAAAAGATAATGCCAATCTGTATATCCGGACTGAAACGGACAAGTATCTACGGACAACAAAAAAGAGGTATGATACCATACCTCTTTTTGTTGGGCTACTCGGACTCGAACCAAGAAAAACAGGACCAGAATCTGTTGTGTTACCATTACACCATAGCCCAAACTGACTGATGATATCCTCTCCGTGAGGACCTCATCATGAAATGAAGTTGGGCTACTCGGACTCGAACCAAGAAAAACAGGACCAGAATCTGTTGTGTTACCATTACACCATAGCCCAAAATCAGAGAACGTCTGTCATCGTTTTTGTTTGACGGTGCAAAGGTACAATATTTTTGGAACATACAAATATTTTGAAGGATTTTTTCACCACAAGAAAGCTATTTTTCCCGGCTTTTCTCCACTTTTTCGCTAAAAACATGTCCGAAGCCTCTAAAAAACACAAAAGAAAAAGAGAAAATCAGCCTGTTTCTTTCGTAGAATAGAGAAAAGCAAGTATATTTGCCTAAATTTAATTATAATACAATAGAAACATTCATTTAACAAAAGACGCAATAATGAACGAAACAAGACAACTGATTGAGAAAATTACTGAAGGTATTCAAGAAAAAAAAGGGAAAAATATTGTCATTGCCGATTTGACAGACATTGAAGATACAATCTGCAATTATTTCATCATCTGTGAAGGAAACTCCCCAACCCAAGTCATGGCTATTACCGACTCTATCAAGGATCATACACGGAAAGAGACGGGAATAAAGCCTGCCGCTACAGACGGTATGAGAAACGCGCAATGGGTAGCCATAGACTACAGCGATGTGATAGTGCACATATTCCTTCCCGAAAAACGCCATTTCTACGATTTGGAACATCTGTGGGAGGACGCGCGGTTGTCTTCCATTCCAGACTTGGATTAACGGCATGAAACTATAAAAAGAAAAGAAAAGAAAATGAACGAAAACTCAAATAACAACAAGCCCAAGATCAATGTGCCAAAGCCCAACCTGACATGGCTCTATGTGCTAATCCTGTTGGTCTTTGCATATCTATGGTTCACCGGAGACGAAGGAAGCGCCACAAAAGAGGTCAGCTACACTGAATTCAAGGAAATGGTGGAGAAAGGATATGCCGACAAAATCATCGCATACGACAACAACACCCTTGAAGTGTTCATCAAACCGGAACATATCGTAGACGTATTCAAGAAAAACGCGGATAAAGTGGGACGAAGCCCGGCCGTCACCGTACAGGTCGGCTCCATGGAATCGTTCGACAAATATATCGACCAGAAACAGACCGAAGGAAAATACAACGGCGATATACAATACAAGAAAAAGACCGATTATTTCGGAATGCTTTTCTGGAACCTTCTGCCGATTATATTCTTTGTCGGTTTGTGGCTGTTTCTCATGCGCCGTATGGGCGGAGGAGGAGCTGCCGGAGGCGGCTCGAACGTGTTTAATGTAGGCAGAAGCAAGGCCCAGCTCTTTGAAAAAGGAACCAACCGCATCACATTCAAGGATGTGGCAGGACAGGCCGCCGCCAAACAGGAGGTACAGGAAATAGTGGATTTTCTGAAACAGCCGCAAAAGTACACCGAACTGGGAGGAAAAATACCTAAAGGCGCTTTGCTGGTAGGCCCTCCGGGAACCGGTAAGACATTATTGGCCAAGGCTGTGGCCGGAGAGGCGGATGTCCCGTTCTTTTCCATTTCCGGTTCCGATTTCGTGGAAATGTTTGTGGGTGTGGGTGCCTCACGTGTCCGTGACCTGTTCCGCCAGGCAAAGGAAAAGGCTCCGTGTATTATCTTCATCGATGAGATCGACGCAGTTGGACGCGCGCGTGGCAAGAATCCGAGCATGGGAGGAAACGACGAGCGCGAAAACACGCTGAACCAGCTGCTGACAGAAATGGACGGTTTCGGCTCCAACAGTGGGGTGATTATCCTTGCGGCCACCAACCGCGTGGACATCCTGGACAAGGCCCTTCTGCGTGCAGGACGTTTTGACAGACAAATATATGTAGACCTTCCTGACCTGAACGAACGCAAGGAAGTGTTCGGAGTGCATCTGCGTCCCCTGAAACTGGATAATTCGGTGGATGTGGACCTGCTTGCACGCCAGACTCCAGGATTCAGCGGTGCCGATATAGCCAATGTATGCAACGAAGCGGCTTTGATAGCCGCACGCCACCAGAAAAAATCAGTCGACAAAGACGACTTTCTGGCTGCAATCGACCGAATAGTAGGAGGACTTGAGAAAAAGACAAAAGTGATGACGGCGGCCGAGAAACGGGCCATTGCCCTCCATGAGGCCGGCCATGCCACCATATCCTGGTTCCTTGAACATGCCAATCCGTTAATCAAGGTTACGATTGTACCACGCGGACGGGCACTTGGCGCGGCATGGTATCTGCCGGAAGAACGCCAGATCACGACCAAAGAACAGATGCTCGATGAAATGTGCGCCACCTTGGGTGGACGTGCGGCCGAGGAACTGTTTATCGGCCATATCTCTACCGGAGCGATGAACGATCTGGAACGTGTGACCAAACAGGCTTACGGAATGATCGCATACGCCGGAATGAGCGACAGGCTCCCTAACCTGTGCTACTACAGCAGCACGGACGAATACAGCTTCACAAAACCGTATAGCGAGCGTACTGCTGAAATGATAGACAGGGAAGTACAGAACATGATCAACGAGCAATATATACGTGCCAAGGATTTGCTGAAAGAGCATAGCGAAGGACACAACCAACTGGCTCAGCTGCTCATTGAACGGGAAGTGATTTTCGCGGAAGACGTGGAACGCATATTCGGAAAACGCCCGTGGACTTCACGCTCTGAAGAGATCATGGCTGAGACAGAATCATTGGAAGCACAGAAAGAGGACGTAAAACAGCTGGAAAATAAGGAGACCGACAATTCATCGGAAAACCAGTCTGTCAACGGAGCACCTCACGCTTCTCCGGAAAAAGATACGGAAAGCAAGCCTGACACTTCCGGAAAAGAAAAAGAAGACAAATAACACCAAGCATCAAAACATTCAGTATCGTGAAAAACAATTTTATACAACGGACTATAACGGGAATCATTTTCGTTGCCGTACTGATAGGAGGAATTCTGGGAGGACCGATGTCTTTCAGCGTATTGTTTGCCATCATCACCGCACTGACCATCTACGAGTTCGGGACCATAGCGGGCAAACAGGAAGGTGTCCGGATCAACCGGATCATTACCGCATTGGCAGGAGCTTTCCTTTTTTTCGGCTTCGCCTATATCGGAGTAGTCCCCGGCCACAATGAGATTCTGATTCCCTATCTGTTCCTCATCATCTATCTGACAGTCAGCGAGCTGTATCTGAAGCGGAAAAATCCTCTTCATAATATAGCCTACACGATGATGAGCCAGATGTATATCGCCCTGCCTTTCGCGTTACTGAATGTGCTTGCCTTCCATTCCAGCCTGACCGGAAGCATCTCTGAATACAATCCGATACTTCCTCTTTCCATATTCATATTTACGTGGATCAATGACACAGGAGCCTATTGCAGCGGAATGTTGCTTGGAAAGCACAAACTGTTTGAACGCATCTCACCGAAAAAATCCTGGGAAGGATCCATCGGCGGAGGCGTATTCAGCATCATTGCAGCAATCGTAATGGCCCACTACTTTCCTTTCCTGTCATTGGGCGCATGGATCGGACTGGGACTTACAGTAGTAGTGTTCGGCACATGGGGCGACCTGACAGAATCCTTATTGAAACGTACACTGGGGATCAAGGATTCCGGAAATATTCTTCCCGGACATGGAGGAATGCTTGACCGTTTCGACAGTACACTGATGGCTGTCCCGGCCTCAGTGGTCTATTTGTACCTGCTTTCTATCCTCTAGCATTCCGGTCCAGCCATCTGACCATCATCCGGGCCGCACGCCCGGACGCACCCGGTTCTCCCAGAATCCGGGCCATTTCCTTATATCCGGTCAAAACCGCATCCCGCCTTCCCCCCCCGGGAAGAATATCGCGCAGTTCCTTACGGACATTCGCCACAGTCATGCCGTCGGCCACAAGCTCTTTCACGACCTCTTTCCCGGCTATAAGATTCACCAGAGAAATGTATTTCACCTTAAGGATATGCCGACGAAGGAAAGACACCAGCTTTCCTGCCGCAGTGTAATAACAAACCACCTGAGGCACACGGAACAGAGCGGTCTCCAATGTAGCCGTACCACTGGTGACAAGAGCCGCTTTTGAATAACGCAACAAACGGTAAGTCTGTCCATACACGATCTTAATATCCTTCTTCAAATACTTCCGGTAAAAATCCGGATCGATTCCGGGAGCTCCCGCCACCACAAACTGATAATCAGGAAAATCATGAGTCACCTGAAGCATACGTGTCAGATTGTCCTTGATTTCCTGTTTTCTGCTGCCTGCCAGCAACGCGACAACCGGATTACCGGACAAATGATTGTCTGAGAAGAACTTTTCCAACGTATCCTCTTGATCGGCCTGAAGAAATCCAGCCACGGCATCCACACATGGATTGCCCACATAACATACCGGATAGCCATGACTGTTGAAGAAATCCACTTCAAAAGGAAGGATTGAATACAGGCAACTGACATCCCGCTTGATGTTCTTGATGCGGTATTCTTTCCATGCCCAGATTTTCGGAGAAATATAATAGAATACTGGAATGTCAGTATGAGACTTGACATACTCGGCTATCTTCAGATTGAATCCCGGATAATCTACAAGGACCAATACGTCCGGTTTCCACCCAATCACATCTTTTTTGCAAAAATCCAAGTTACGGAAAATAGTACGCAAATGAAGCATTACGGGAATGAATCCCATGTATGCCAACTCCTTATAATGTTTCACACAGGTTCCCCCCACACTCTTCATCAGGTCTCCGCCAAAGAACCTGAATTCGGCGGAAGCGTCCAGCCGCTTCAATTCCCTCATAAGATTCGAGGCATGCAAATCGCCCGATGCCTCACCTACAATCAAATAATACTTCATAGACTCCAGTTCCACGATTTCAAACGTTCCATCTGACCATAGGCGGTCACATCAATCTGCGTAGGGGTGACAGCCACATACCCATGCTCCAGCGCCCAATGGTCAGTATCTTCCGCATCCGGTTCATTGTTGATATAAACACCCGTCATCCAAAAATAACGCCCTCCATGAGGATGCTCCCGATCATCGAACTCACTCGTCCATGATCCGTCAGTCTGCCGGCAAACTCTGACACCTTTCAAATGAGGAGTATCCGGAAAATTGACATTCAAACAAACACCTACCGGAAGTCCTTCATGCAACACATTCTCCACAATCCTGCGTACATAAGGCAATGTGGCGGAAAAGTCAGCGTCAGGAGCATGATTACAAAGAGAAAAGCCCACAGAAGGCACCCCTTTCAGACAACCTTCAATAACAACCCCCATTGTACCGGAATAATGCACGTTGACTGACGAATTGTCGCCATGGTTGATTCCTCCAATAACCATATCGGGCATACGAGGCACAAAAGAATGCAAGGCCAACTTGACACAATCTACAGGAGTACCGCTACATTTATATATAGCCACCCCCGGTTCCTTGGAAACCAACCCGCAACGCAAAGGGACCTGCGAAGTAATCGCACCCGACGCGCCGGAACGAGGTCCGGAAGGAGCCACCACAATCAGATCAGCCACCGGACGCAACGCCTTTATCAGTTCACTCATTCCTTTCGAATCAAATCCGTCATCGTTAGACAACAGCAACAATGGTCTTTCCGTCATAAATCTGTTTTCCGTTTAGCGAGCGTAAAGTTACAACAAATCTTAATCTTACCAAACCGGCTACCAGAATTAAGCGAAAATATATACCTTTGCCATCGCTGAAGTTATTAACAAAAGCTGTGACTTATCAACACTTCATCGAAAAGTAACCGCTTCTTGATAAAGATTGTCACCGATTATTAGTTACTTCGCAATCAGATAAACTGATTAATATGGGAAAAATTATTGCTATCGCCAATCAGAAAGGCGGTGTTGGAAAAACCACCACCACAATCAACCTGGCTGCATCTTTAGCTACCCTCGAGAAAAAAGTGCTGGTAATTGACGCTGACCCACAGGCAAACGCCTCATCGGGCTTAGGCGTAGACCTGAAGGACATCGATTGTTCAATCTATGAGTGTCTGATCAATCAGGCTGATATCCGGGAAGCTATCTATACGACCGATATTGACGGATTGGACATCATTCCTTCTCACATTGACCTGGTAGGAGCGGAAATCGAAATGCTCAACCTGGAAAAAAGAGAAAAGATCATGCGCCACGCGCTGGAACCGATGAAAGGCGAATACGACTATATTCTGATAGACTGCTCCCCGTCATTGGGACTGATCACCATCAACGCGCTGACAGCCGCCGATTCGGTCATCATTCCTGTGCAATGCGAATATTTCGCACTGGAAGGGATCAGCAAACTGCTGAATACAATCAAGATTATCAAGAGCAAACTGAACCCGTCACTGGAAATCGAAGGCTTCTTGCTGACAATGTTCGACTCACGCCTGAGACTGGCCAACCAAATCTATGATGAAGTGAAAAGGCACTTCCAGGAACTGGTGTTCAAGACCATCATCCAACGCAACGTGAAGTTGAGTGAGGCCCCGAGCCACGGAATACCGGCCATATTGTATGACGCAGATTCCACGGGAGCAAAGAATCATCTTGCATTGGCAAATGAAATTATAACAAGAAACAAAAAGTAAGCAAATGGCAGTACAGAAGAAATATGCTTTGGGGCGTGGGCTTGACGCGCTGATCTCGAATGATGAGGTAAGGACCTCCGGGTCATCTTCCATCAACGAGATTGAACTGAGCAAGATTTCGGTCAACCCTAATCAGCCCCGACGTGAATTCGACCCGATCGCACTACAGGAGCTGGCTGACTCCATTGCGGAAATCGGAATCATACAGCCTATCACCTTACGGCAACTGAGCGAGGACTCTTACCAGATCATAGCCGGGGAGCGCCGTTACCGGGCATCAGCCATGGCCGGTCTGCACACGATACCGGCATATATCCGCACCGCCGATGATGAAAACATCATGGAAATGGCGCTGATAGAGAATATCCAGCGTGAGGACCTGAATTCACTGGAAATCGCCCTGGCCTACCAGCATCTTATCGAGCAATACGGCCTGACACAAGAACGTCTGAGCGAGCGCGTAGGCAAGAAGCGCACAACGGTAGCCAACTACCTGCGCCTCTTGAAACTTCCCGCTCCTATCCAGATGGCCTTGAAGAATAAGGAAATAGATATGGGACATGCCAGAGCGTTGCTCGCGCTCGACGATCCCAAGACACAAATCCGTATCTTCAATGAAATCATCACACAAGGATACTCTGTCAGGAAAGTGGAGGAAATGGTCAAGTCTCTGTCAGCAGGTGAGGATATTGAATCGGGAGGAAAAACCATTTCCCCAAAAGGGACAAGGCTTTCAGAAGAATATACCATACTGCAGAATCACCTCTGCAACTTTTTCGGCACGAAAGTACAATTGTCCTGCAACCCGAAGGGAAAAGGGAAAATCAGCATTCCCTTCAACAATGAGACTGATTTGGAACGCATAATGGAAATTCTGGATTCACTGAAAAAAACAGAATAAACAAAAGAGGATTTGAAACGGAAAACATTCACATATATTCTGTCAGTCGTATTGTTCTGTTGTACCTCATTCCTGGGGTGCACGGACGCACACGCACAACGTGCAAAACGGCACCGGGAGGGATCCCTGACCGCTGACTCCATCCGGATAATGAACCAACGGGACAGTCTGGCATTGGCCGACACGCTTTATTTCCAGCAGCAACAGGAATTGAAAGCACTGGAAGCACCGGTCGATACTGCTGTTCTGGCCCGGCAAAACGACTCTATCCAAGCGACAATGGGCCCCGTCAAAGAAACAAAAAGATGGATTCCCAATTCAAACAAGACGGTATGGCTGAGCCTGGTTATCCCGGGAGCCGGACAGATATACAACAGAAAATACTGGAAACTTCCTATCATATATGGCGGGTTCGTAGGTTGCGCGTATGCCTTGACATGGAACGGGCAAATGTATAAAGACTACTCACAAGCCTATCAGGACATCATGAGCAACAACCCGAACAACAACAGCTATGAACAGTTCCTTCCTCCCGGCATTGATGTCAACGACCGGTTGGAACATTATCAGGATCTGTTCCGACGGAGAAAAGACATGTACCGCCGCCAACGTGATTTGAGCGTAATCGCGTTTATCGCCGTGTACCTGTTGTCCGTCATCGACGCTTATGTTGACGCGGAATTGTCAGACTTCGACATCAGCAAAGACCTGACCATGACATGGGAACCGACAGTGTTCAATGACGCGTTCCGTCATCGCCCGCAAGGCGTGGGATTGCAATGTAATATTAAATTTTAGACCATGAAAAGACTATTGCTCAGCTTATTGACCGGCGTTACAATCGGCACCTCTCTCCTCTCTGCCCAAGAAATAGAGAAAAGCATCACAATCACTGCCGATGGACAGAAAGAGGAAATAGACCTGCCACAAGGTATGGTTTCTACAACCGACAGCCTCTATCTGGACTGGATCTCAAAACATTATATCAATCCGGCAGAGAACTGCACGACCAGTGAACAGAACCCGCAAGTCAGCGACTCCATCTACATGGACCGCCTGAAACGGATTCCGGCCATTATCGAAATGCCTTACAACAAAATCGTCAGAGAATTTATCGACATGTACGCTACCCGCCTGCGACAGAAGGTGGCATTCATGTTGAGCGCCAACAATTTCTATATGCCGATATTCGAAGAAGCGCTCGACCTGTATGACTTGCCTCTTGAACTGAAATATCTGCCGGTCATCGAATCGGCGTTAAATCCGATGGCCACCTCCCCACAAGGAGCGACGGGATTATGGCAGTTCATGCTCCGCACCGGACAGGTCTATGGACTGAAAGTCAATTCACTGGTAGACGAACGCCGCGACCCCATCAAATCAACGCGTGCGGCCGCCAGGTATCTGAAAGACCTGTATGACATCTATCATGACTGGAATCTGGTGCTGGCCGCCTACAATTGTGGTCCGGGAACCATCAATAAGGCAATCCGACGCGCAGGAGGAGAAACCGATTTCTGGAGCATCTATAATTATCTTCCGAAAGCTACACGAGGATATGTACCGGCATTCATCGCAGCCAATTATATCATGACATACTATTGCGAGCACTACATCAGTCCGATGGAGATGAGAATGCCGGAAAGCACCGACACAGTCCATGTCTCCCGTCCGCTGAACCTGAATCAAGTGGCAGAGGTATGCAAGATCAATATCGATGAGCTCCGGGCCATGAATCCGGAATTCAAGAAAGACATTATCCCCGGCAACGAAAAACCTTATGCCTTGCGTCTGCCAAGCAACATGGTCAGCAAATTCATAGACAAGGAAGACAGCATATATTCTTACAAAAGCGACGTGTATCTGACACGCCGGGCAACGGTGGACGTAAAAGGCTCTTCAACGGGAAAGCCGGTTTACCACCGCATACGGAACGGAGAGACCCTCGGAGGTATAGCAGCCAGATACGGAGTCAGTGTCAAGCAATTACGACGCCTCAATGGAATAAAGGGAAGCAATATCCGGGCAGGAAAATCACTGCGCATCCGATAGAAAAAAAGACATTTGCTTGCAAGATTCGTATTTTTCCCTATTTTTGCAATATGGTTTCAAAGAAGGGAGAGAATTATGACAGATGAAAAACTCACACAGGAACAAGCAGATGAGAAATTAATAGACGAAGCGTTTCAAGAACTGCTTGACCGATACCTGGAAAGCAGGCACAGGAAAAAAGTAGAGATAATAACCAAAGCTTTCAACTTCGCCCGACAAGCGCACAAAGGCGTACGCAGACGGTCGGGCGAACCTTATATATTGCATCCGATTGCCGTGGCGCGCATCGCATGTTGCGAAATCGGTCTGGGATCCACATCCATCTGTGCGGCACTGCTGCATGATGTGGTGGAAGACACGGACTATACCGTGGAAGACATCGAGAATCTGTTCGGACCGAAAATCGCACAGATTGTAGACGGACTGACCAAAATATCGGGAGGAATATTCGGAGACCGCGCATCGGCACAAGCCGAGAACTTCAAGAAGCTGCTGCTTACCATGAATGATGACATCCGGGTAATCCTCATCAAGATAGCCGACCGTCTTCATAACATGCGAACACTCGGATCCATGCTTCCCAGCAAACAATACAAGATTGCGGGAGAAACCTTATACATATATGCTCCTTTAGCCAACCGTCTGGGCTTGAACCGCATCAAGACAGAATTGGAGGACCTGAGCTTCAAATACGAGCATCCGGAGACTTATCAGGAAATAGAGAACAAGCTTAAGGCCACGCAAGCCGAACGGGAAACCTTATTCGAAGAATTCACGGCTCCCATTCGCGAGCAACTTGACAAGATGGGACTTCCCTACCATATATTGGCAAGAATCAAATCGCCTTATTCCATCTGGAACAAGATGCAGAACAAGCACATCACCTTCGAAGAAATCTATGACATCCTTGCCGTAAGAATCATCTTCACTCCCAAAAATGAAGAAGAAGAGCTGAATGACTGCTTCAACATCTATGTGGCGATTTCCAAAATCTACAAACCACATCCCGACCGCTTACGTGATTGGGTAAGTCATCCGAAAGCAAACGGCTACCAGGCCCTTCACGTAACCTTGATGAGCAACAAGGGACAATGGATTGAGGTCCAGATCCGAAGCGAGCGCATGAATGATGTGGCGGAACAAGGATTCGCCGCACACTGGAAATACAAGGAAGGAGGAGGAAGTGAGGATGAAGGCGAATTGAGCAAATGGCTAAAGACCATCAAGGAAATTCTGGATGACCCGCAACCCGATGCTTTAGACTTTCTGGACACCATCAAGCTCAACCTGTTTGCATCAGAAATATTCGTATTCACACCTAAGGGCGAAATCAAGACCATGCCGCAGAACTCTACGGCACTCGACTTCGCATTCTCCATCCATACCTTCTTGGGAAGTCATTGTATCGGCGCAAAAGTAAACCATAAACTGGTACCCTTGAGCCATAAGCTGCAAAGCGGAGACCAGGTGGAAATCCTTACTTCCAAATCACAGAAAGTGCAGCCTTCATGGATAAACTATGCGACCACGGCAAAGGCCAAAGCCAAAATCATGTCCATCCTCAAAAGGGAAAAGAAAGAGTTCCAGATGCAGGGCGAAGACATACTGAGTGATTTCTTTAAAGAAGAGGGACTGGAATACAACGATGAGAATGTACAGAAGATCTACATGCTGCATAATCTGAAATCAGCAGATGAGCTGACTTATAAGATCGGCCAGAAAAGCATTCTACTCGGTGACGCAGAGCGGAACGTATTCAAAGACAAACCGGCTCCTACAAGCTGGAAGAAATACATATCGTTCGCTTTCGGGAACAACAAATCCAAACAAAACAACGTATCCTCACAAAAGCCGTCACAGACACTGGACATTGACAAAAAGAAAATCGTCAAACTGACTCCAGACGACCTGCAGAAGCACTATATCATCGCCGATTGCTGCAAACCGATACCGGGAGATGACGTGCTGGGATATATCGATGACAATAACCGTATCATTATCCACAAACGCCAATGTCCGATCGCGGCACAGCTGAAAACAAGTTTCGGGAACAGGCTGCTTGCCGTCCAATGGGAAATCGGGAAAGCCCTGAACTTCCCCGTCAATGTATACATAAAGGGTATTGATGGAATCGGAGTGCTGAACGAAGTGACACAAATCATCTCACAGCAATTGAGCGTGAACATCCACAAACTGAACATCGAATCGAACGACGGCATCTTTGAAGGACGCATCCAACTGTTCGTACACGACGTGGACGATGTGAACACCATCTGTGCCAACCTCAAGAAACTGGAACACATCAATAAAGTAACCCGTATTGAGAATTTTGATGACCAGATCACCGACTGACAAGTCGCTGTCAAACATAAGGAATGCCATCGCAGCGAAAGGGTGACACCCGCCGCGATGGCATTACAATCGAAAAAACATTTTGTTCCCGACCTCAAAACAAAATGTGAATTTGAACACAAATTAACACAAAACAAAATGTGAATTTGAGGACGTTTTTCTTCATTCCCTGCAGCATGAAGATACCACTAATTTCCGTGTACATAAATCCCCGGCAGCCTGTTACAGCTGTCGGGGATTTCTTCTGGTTTCAATCGCACTGATTGGCGGACGTTTCGTGTTCTTTCAGTCGTCTCAAATGATATATCAATGCTTCATTATACTCTATCGTTCTATCTAACGATGCCTTGTTCACCTTTCTTTTTTTCCTTGAATCGTAGGCCGTTTTCAGTATGCCTTCCGTTATTTTTATGACGGATTCCAAGGACAATATTAATCCTAAATCTTTCATTTTCATAGATTCAATCCGCTATTATGTACTTCTGGTCCAGCAGGGATTTGAACGCCCTGTCGCGTTCCGCCTTCGTCTTGTATTTCTCAAGTGTGGCCCAGCCTCCGTTCTCTCCGGAGCTGAACTTTATTCGCGGCTCCGGATAGTCATCCTTGCGGATGATGGTGAAGCCGGCGGCCTTCACTTTGTTCTGATCGTCTATACTCATGGCTCTTTTATTCTATATCAATTTATAATTTCATATCTCAATGTACTTAAATCCGAAACAGATCCGTATCATAAAACGTTGGAAGCGGTTAATCTTTTTGTAAACGGAAATTTGAGTTCTTGTAGGCACGTGTTGCAAATATGCAACAGGCTTCTCAATGTTTATAAATTCCTGTGATTCGTTCATAATCAGTCAATATCTACTTCGTAATTCCAATCCATAGCGTCACGTTCCTCTATGTGGTCAGCGAGTCACTCAAGCGCTTCGAGTTCGGCTTCTGTCAGGCTTGTGTCATCCGGATCAAACTTATATTGGCTCGTCAATCCTTCGTACACGTTATCGGAAACTTCTACATTACCAAGGCCAACGGTATATGTCACCGTCACAGTTATATTATTTATTTTCTTCATATCGTCCTTTGTTTTAAAATTTAATTCTGAAATCCTTGTCCCTGAGCGTGGGACGCTTGCTTATCACAAATTTGCGAAGCTCTTTCGCGCTGACCGGGAAAAGGGGGCAATACCGGTACCGCATCGTGCAGACGTACCGATCGCCCAGCATCACATCGAATGTAAGTATCTCCATCAGGCTTTCAAGTCATATATGTCCACCCTCAGCTGACTCTTTAGGTCATGCATCAGATCCACCGTATCGTTGTTCTCCACGTTGAAGCAGATGCCGACCGTCTCCTTGTTCTTCTCCGAACGCTGTATGCGGAGATCGCAAGGACGGTTCCACTTTATCCACAGGTACATGAACTGGTTGATCATGCTGTAGTGGAGCGGAACCGCCACCCTGCGCGCCTTGAAAAGGCCGTTATCCATCCCGCTCAGGGTTGAAGGGTTCCACACTGATGGTCGTCTCTCCCTGTACGACCACTCTTCCTGTGCCTCCGCACTGAGTGCAGGTCAGCAGTTTCGGATTTCGCTTCAATATGTCATATTTCTCGAATATGACGATCTTTCCTGTGCCCTTGCAGCTGCGGCATACACAGATCTTCTTGTGAATGTAACGTTTTTCCGTACTCATATCATTCCTCCTTTACTTCTCTGAAAATTACGTTTGTCCTGTCATCCCGGTTCTCACTCATACACACATAGTCGTTGTAGCACCCAAGGCCGTTCTCGAAGAAGTAACAGCCCTCGCAGGCATAGCTGCCGTCATCGTTCCTTTGCGCCGGCTCCACCTTCAGCGTGGACTTCCGGAAGGTGAACGTGTCACCTATCTTTATCTGTTCTTCCATATTTTTTTATTATTTGATGGAAAAGAGACTACATCGCGGCAAGTGACAGCGGAAGCTGGCTCTCCACGCCCTTGTCGTCCTTCAGCTTTACGCTGATGAACTGGCAGGTTGGCACAGGCCGGTATGCCTGTTTGATGATGTTGATGCCGTCCAGGAACTCGGGATTCTGGCTCTTAACCGCCAGCCGTTCCAGCTCCAGTACCTTGTTCGCCTTGAGCGCGCCCTTGCGGTCCTTGGCCAGCAGGCCCATGACGGTTTCCACCAGCGCCGCGCTGTTGTCGTCCTTCGCCAGAGTGGCGAGGTATTCCTTCACCTTGGCGATGCCGGCCTCCACGGTGTCGTCCCATCCCTCGTTCACTCGGTTGCCGAGGGTGATGGACATCAGTCCGTCCTGGGTGGTGAAGGTGTCACTCTGCCGGTCTGTCTTGGTGCGGAACAGCTCGTTCTTGGTCCGGATGAGGGTGGCGAACTCGCCGAACACTTCCGCCTTTATTCGTTCCATTTCGGCGGAAAGCTCCTGCAGCTTTCTCACGTTGCTTCTTACTGTAGCGTCCACCAGTTCCTTGTAGGTGTCGCGCTCGTTCTGCACCCGTGCCTTCTCGGCTTTTTCCTCCGCCTCCAGTTGAGCCTTTAGGGCGGCCTTCTGTTCTCTTGTCAATTTTGTCAGGTCCATAATCGTTCTTTTAAATGGTTTTTAATAGGGGTTAAAATCTGAATTAAATGTGATTTCCGTCTTGCCCCGATCCTCTTCGAGCATCAGGTTGAACTTCTCCCGGATCTCCTTCCGCATGTCGTCATACTGCTTCACCAGACCGCTCCGCTCGTTCACCAGCCGCCGGAACTCGGAGGCCGTGATGCCGCCTTTGAAGAGGAGAGCATTTAGCTGCTCGATGCGTGCGGAGAGCTTCGGCAGCGTGTCAAGCAGCGCGACAGCACGGCGGATGCGCTCTTCGTTAATGTCATACTCTTTCATCTTCCTTTATCTTTTTCTTGATTGCTTCCAGTTTTGGTATCAGTGCGGCCAGCTCGTCGCTGTCCAGCTGGTAGAGAGGTTTTCCGGCGATGCGCGGCTGCTGCAGGAAACCGTTCACCCGGCTCCAGTCGGTGGTGTCGACACCGATCTGCTGAAGCCGTTTCAGAACTGCGCTGCGCTGCCATTTCAGCGAGCGGAGAGCCATTTCCTCGACGGAAGTCCGGAGTTTCGCATTCGCTCCGGTGATGTATCCTGCCAGATATTGCGCCTCGGCGTAAGTCAGTCCTTTGGTCGAGACGGTACGTCCGTCGGTCAGTTCGCCGATCAGGGCGCGGTACTGTTCCTCGCCCAGTCCGTGCTTCGCGTAGAGCACGTGCAGGCGGCGTATCATGTAAGGGGTAATCGGTCGGGTCATAGTTAATAATTAATAGTTAATAGTTGGTGATTTTTCTTTATTCATTCTTCATTCTCAGACTTCCGTCCTCCAGCCAGAACTCGCGGTATCCTTTCGGCCAGATCACGTAGAATCCGGGATCTCCGCCGTTTCCGCGACCTTTGTAAACGGCCTTGAAATGTTCTATGTAAACACGTTTGAAGGCATCCTTCTTCAGGTCGTAGGCGGTCTCACCGTCCACCTCGTTGCCTTTCATGTGACTGATGTAGATGAACACCTTCTTGCGGAATCGGTTGCGCAGGGCGATGAAGTCAGCAGTTTTCACGCGGTACATGTCGATGAAGTACTGCAATGAGTCCACCATCACCACATCGGCGCTGCGCTGCTTCTCCAGGTATCCGGCCAGCTCGTCGGGAGGACACTCGCCGGTGAACAGGATGTTGCTGTTTCCGCCCGTGATCCCGGCACGGCGGAGGGACTGCTGGAACTCGTAACTGTCGCCCATCTCCAGCGAGACGAACAGCACCCGCTTTCCCATCTCATCGAACTCCTTGGCCAGCTGCAGGCAGAAGGCCGACTTTCCTTGTCCGCTCTTGCCGTAGACGATCCAGTTGCCGGTCAGCTCGGTCTGGCCGAAAAGGGAGGCGAAGCGTGGCGAGAACGGGATGAAGTCGTACTTCCGGTCCTCTATGTTCTTCACGCTCCAATTTCTCATACCGCAATCTCTCCGCTGGCCACCTGCCGCCTTATCAGCTTGTCCATGATCATTCCTTCCAGTTCGCGGAGGTCGTCCACAAACCACACGGCGCGGCGCGACTCCTCCGAGGGCAGCTTCTCCACCTTGTCGAGCTTGCCCCAGATCTCGTCCTGTTCCTCGGGGTCGGTCACCCCGTTGGCCGCGCAGATGGCACGCACGTCCTTCTTCGTGGCCCCGAGCAGGGTGATGTAGTTACGCACCACCCGTCCGTCTATCTCGTCGAAGCCGTCCACGCGGCCCACGTTCCGCTTGATCGTGCGGCGCAAGGTCTCCGTTCCGGCCAGAAGGCATCCCATCCGGTACTTCGTGTCATCGTACAGGGGGATCAGGCACGCCATGGCCGAGTTCGACAGCTTTCCGCAATCGTCGAGCACCAGCACCGGATTGCGGTCGGCCATGCGGTTCACGGCTGCCGTCACCTGCTGGATCATTTCGTCGGTGTCGGTATAGCGGCTAAAGGCCAGCCCCAGCTGCCGTCCCAGCTTCTGCAGGAACTTGCGTGCCGTCCATTTCCAGCACTTCAGGTAGATGATGGAATTGTCCGGACAGGTGTTATACAGATCCAGGAGCGAATGCGTCTTTCCGCTTCCGCTGCGGCTGCTGATGCAGAACCAGCGGTGGTTCTTCTTCGCCGCCGTTAGGTAGAGCTTCACCTGCCTGTAGGAGGACACCGTGTCCACGCTCTTCCAGGTATTCGTATACCAGTTCAGGCCGGTGGCAATCTTCTCGGCCAGCGCGTCCTCCTTTGCCCCGTACTTGCCGCTCAGGAACTGTGAGAAGGCGGCGGATGATATGTCACATTTCCGTGCCAGCTCGGCCTGTGTGCTGCCGCGGCTGACCAGTGTCTCGATGTAGTCTCTTAATGCTTGTACGTCCATTGTCTTGAATTTTTTAAGTATGTTATCATGATTTGTCTTGTTATCTGGAAAATCCGGCGGTGGTGGGATCGAAATCGTAGTCATCGTCATCCTCCGGAATGCGCACCTTGGTTTCCGGTTCTTCCTCCGGCTCTATGTCCTCGGCCTCCAGCCTCAGGGCATTGCGGTTGTCCTTGTGCTGTCCGCGGCTGTCGGTGATGAGCAGGCGCTCCAGAATGTTGTGGCCTGGAAGTCCGGTGTTGTACACGTTGCTTCGGATGGTCTCCACGTCATTCTCGGCGGTCTCTATGATCTCACGTTTCAGGCTGTCGTTGAACTCGCGGATCTTCCTGCGCTGCTCGAAGTGGCGTTCCTCCTGGTCTATCAGGGCCATCGGCACGGCCTCCTTTTCATCGAGCAGGTAGCGGAGGGTTCCGATTTCCTTTCCCTCGTCCTTCGTGCCTCGTTTCCCGGCGTTGGTGATGAGGATATGCGACATGTCGTCCGGATCGTAGCGCACCGTCCAGCTGGTGCCGAGATGATCGAGCAACGAGCGGTCGAGGCTGTCATACACATATCGCATGCCGTTCCGCTCCAGGATGATGCCTCTTGCCTCCAGCTTGTGCGTGCGGCGGCCGATCTCTCCCATCAGTGCCAGATAAGGCTCGTCAGGGAACCGGATCTTGCGGTCGTCCGGTGTGTTCCGCCACGCCTCCATGTATGCGTCAATCTTCATCGCACGCTCCTGAGCCATCACCTCATGGATCTTCCTCACGCATTCCTCCTCGGTGGGGATCAGGTGGCGGTGGTCGCGAAGCCAGGCGAGGTTTGGCTGTATCTCCTTGCTGGCGGTGATGCCGAATCCGGCGAAGGAGGGGAACTTCTTGAAGTACTTGTTGATGAGATAGAGGAAGTAAGGCTCCACCACTTTTGCCTGAGCGTTCTTCACTTCCGCCGGAACCAGATACTTGCACATCCTTTCATAGAAGGGGAACAGCGATTTCTTGTGATAGTTGTCGCACTGCATCTGCACGGGCATGTAGCGTGCGCCGAACAGTTCCTTGCCGTGCCTTACGGAATTGATCAGAGCCTCCCTGATGAGCGCGTCGCACTCGTTGTCGCCGATGGCGTAGCCCACGGGGTACTTGCAGCAGGCGTCGAGCACCACCACGATGGTCTTGCGGTTGTAGTAGGTCTCGGTGGTCTCTTCCTTCACCGTTCCGCCACGGCGCACGCGCTTCACCTGCGTGCGGCGGTAGAGCAGTTCCACGTCCCATCCGTCGAACACCAGGAAGGTGAAGGCGGTCTTGGGGGGCGTGCGGCGCACCTGCTTCTTCAGAGCAGAGTTCCATGCGCCCACACCCTTGCGGCGTGTCTTGGTCACGACATTGAACTTTTCCCGGTAAGCTCCTACTGTCTGAGGCGATCTGATTTCCTCCAGCCCGAACACGGCGGCGGCCTTGTTGTATTCCTCCATCACCTGCACGTTGTTCCAGTTCATGTGCAGTCCGAGGAACTGACGGATGAGCGATTCGGCCAGGCCGCTGTGCTCGCGGCTTTGCTTCTCCCTCATGCGCGATGCGGCGGCATTGCCGTAGTTCTTGTGGATCACGCTGAGGAAACCTTCCTCCTCGCTTTCCGCCCGTGCCGCCTCGTATGTCTCGCACTTCCGTTTCAGTGCCTTCCACGATTTCGGAAGGTTGTGGGGGAACATCTGCTTTCCCCGGCTGTCCCTCACCTCCAGAATGGCCTGGCACTGTTCTCCCAGCCGCTCCCACACGTTGATGCGCGTGCGTCCGCCGATGGCACTTCGCTTCTGCCTGTCCCTCAGGCGGAGCAGAGCTTCCATCACGTTGACGGCAAGCGTGTACCCGTCAATCTTTTCCGGAGGAAGGCAGCGGTCCGCGCCGTAGCGGTACGCCGAGAAGAAATTATACGCACGGTTGTTGTAGCGCATCTCCTCCTCCAGTATGCCTTTCTGGGAGCGTGCGGCGAGGTCGGCATACGGATCGCCGTTGGCCGCCGTGTACTGTTGTTTGATGTCCGGTCTCATGGTGTCGAATTCTATCAGGGCAGAGCTTCCCGGTGTGCTTCTCCGTACTACCCTGAGCTGGCCGCGGCGCACCATCGAGGCGTATGTACCTTCGCTGATGAATCCGCCTTGTGAACCGACCTTGCGCCTCGTATCGAGGATGATCAGCTCGTTTGCCGGAACGCATACCTTGTCGTTGTATACTACTGCCATTGTTTTTTCTCTCTTGATTGGTTGTGCGGTTCCGGGCATCGGACCCGGAAGCCGGCCGCTTCCCTACCCACTGAAAATTTCGTATGGAAACCTGTTATCCTGAAAACGGGGAAGCTCCGGTACCGCTTATCGTATCATTGTCGTTGTTCTGATTCCTTGTCCATCCGCCTTGCCACCGGGAGGATAAGCAGGCAGAGGCAGGTTGTAACTGCCAGATCGGCCCCTGTCGGGGTGAGTGTGTTCGCCACGGCTGCCGCGGCGAGCAGAAGAAGCATGGTGCGTGTTTTCATATTTTTCATTGTTCATTCTCCCACTGTATCATCAGCTGCTCGTACACCGGCTTCTCTTTCGGGTATATTATTCCGTCCCTGCGGTTCAGCCTCGCCATGGTGGTGATTCCCGATGCCACTTTGCGGCTGACGGATGTGCCCGCCCATACCTTCATCACGTGTGTCAGCGTCACTTCCTCCGTTTCCGCCACAAGCACCAGCTCCTTGCGGCGGATGTAGGG
>DWVR01000040.1 GCA_019120125.1 Candidatus Phocaeicola excrementigallinarum
GCGAGCCGTTCTGGGTGGCTCCGTCAAGGGACAGGCCGCTGTACATGAAGCGCACGCCGATGCCCGGGGTGAACCATTTGCCCACGGCGATGTCGAGGGCCGGAGAGATGCGCTCGCCGAACTTCATCTGCCTGTCGTGGTCGCTGAACAGCACCTGCGGACCGGCGCCCACGGAGATGAACCAGTTGCTCCAGAAACGGTTGGTCTCCACCTTATACTTGTCGTTGCTATACTCCACTGTCTCGGTATAGCCGTCACTGTTCACGGTGTTGGCGTCCTGCGCGCACACCGGTCCCGCGACCGCCAGCACGGCAGCCGCAAGAAAACATTTCTTGTTCATAAGAATTATAGGTTTAAAATTAGATTTTCAATCAGACTGCCATGCAGCGGAGGAACGCCCCGTTTCCTGCTCTGGGACGTTCCCCACCGCACAGCGCATCACACATTTAGAAAAGTTGCCGAATCCATGAAGATTTTCCGGAAACCTCAGGACAGATTCTATGGTCCAGCCCGTGGACCGTATAGTCCACCGATATGGACCGTACAGTCCACCGTGGTGAACCGTACGGTTCACCGGGTGGACTATAAGATTTGTCTTGGGGGTTTCAGAGAAACAAGCCGTAATGTCATACTTGTTTGTGCAGAACCTGTATTTTAATTATTGGTTTTCAGCAGGTTTAACCAACAACGGGAAACGGAAGTTGTTGTTGATGATGGTGGACGGCAGACGTGAGCCTGGGTCAGAACCATCCGAATTCTGATATACCCGGTCGAGCAATACCACGTTCATCGGGCCGTAGATGTTGGTCGGACCGTACTCCTGAATCTTGTCGAAGAAGTCCTGATTGATTCTCGTGGCGTAGTCGGCTATGTTGCCGGCTGTACCACCGTCTCCGTAACCGTAATTAGTTTGACTATCTGTACGTCCTGCCACATACGGTTTGTAGCTCAAAGGAATGTTCTCGTCGATGAAGAAGCCGTCGAGCGAGTTGATGTAGAACGCATCGCCCTGCTGGCCGTCGTTCGCCTCAATGGATTTCAAGAATGTATCCCATACATCGGTAATCTTCTCGTTGTATGATTCCGGCCAATAGCAATATTGCCTATCGCCATATCGATCATACAATTGATAATTCCTGCTTTCAGGTGATACGCGGTTCCAGTCCTGCACGTATGCGCCCTGGGTGCTACTCGTACCGTCGGCACGTACCGTTCCATGATAGAAGTTGGTCTCACCCTTATTCGGCATTTTGAACGAGAAGCCAGAATACGTGTTGTCATTCAGCATCAGGTATTCCATACTCTGGCTATAGTTTGAACTGTTGATGGCCCAATCCGGATAATCATAACCACGGCGTTTCCACAAATCTTTCAATGAGCCCCAGCCTTTGACTACTACACCTTCTACAGGGTTAGCCAATGAGACATTCTCATCTTCTTCCGAAGTCACACGAGCCACAAACATAAGACCGCCACGTGCTTTACCCAACGTAAGATCACGTCCATAAGTCACATAGGTATAAGAACGGTGATTCTCATAGAAATTATTCAGTGCATTCATGAAAGCCACTACACCACCATCACCTGGATTTTCAGAGTGCCCTGTGCCAGACTCATATGCCGGAATAATCATAGCAAATTCTGTCGGCTTACCTTCGTCATCAACAGTTCCTGAAACTTTGTTCCAAATGGCCTGAACTGCTTGACCGAAAGTATAACCTACATTCGTACGGTTACATTGGACTGGTGAATTAGCCAAATCAGCATTATTACCATTTACCTCCGGACACTTGATTTCGAAACAACGAATACCGGCCTCCCACTGTTTATCAATGTCCGCTGTTTGTGCCTTATACCAATCTGAATTGCTTCCAGTATAACCATAAGAGAACGAGTTGGCAGTGCCGGGGATGGAAAGCTGCGACACATATACATTATCGCTCAAGCCGCTCATCCACTGGTTAGTACCCTCAATGGACTTAGGAGCTTTGATTGTCACACGTGTCTTCATGTGCGGAGAAAGCGTGATGGGTGTACCCACTTCTGTTTCAGTCGCTCCTTCATTGAGTACCAGCGTACGACTTGCCGTATTGTAACCAGCGAGACGTATCGACAAATTAGTAAGATTTTCAACCGGAAGAAGGAACACATTAATGGTCAGATATTCACCCTCGGCAAGTGTTATGGGAGACCCGGACGTATCATATAAATTAATAGTCACACGGTTCTCTTCCGTTGAGGTAGACTGCACAAAATCGCAGTCGGGCGCGCCACCATTCGCCCAATCTCCAGCAGTAAGGTCACAACTGAACTCACCCATGATCTTGGTACCCTCGGGAGCATCGATGTTCATCTGCGCCAATGGGGCCGATGGGCCTTGGAGCGTGATTTCAAGCGTAGTGACCAACGGCTTGAAGTTAAGGCTGATTTCGCCGTCAGTGCCATCATGCGGTACAGTGAAGTTGTCCAGACGGGCTGCCATATACTGCCAGTCCATAGTCGGCTCGCACTTCCAGCCTCCGGCTGCACCAGTCTCTCTCGTAAAGCGGTACTCTTGGTTAATAGGAATGAAGCCATAGAGCGTGCCGCTATCGAAACGGATGTTGTGCTCCGTCACCATCTCCTGGTTTTTGATGCTGGTTCTCGACGGATAGACGGCATAGAAATCCTGAGTTTTATCCGCACTCCACTGCAAGCCGTCCTGGTTTTGGTAAGAAGCCAAGAAAGCAGAGCCTGCGTCAGTAGGATTCAGATTTTTAACTTCGTATTCTACCTGCTTTACAGTAGGCGAAGTGGGTGAGTATACTTCCACACGGTCATTTTCAATCCACAAGATTTCCTGACTGGCAGGCTGGCCATCGTCACCGTTTGTATAATCACCGTAAGCGGTTCGTGTACCTACATAACCCGCACTGGCACCAAACACAATTCCGTTGCCTTGCGGACGGTTATTCTCCTGCTTTACAATATCCTCATCGGAACAGCCAGTCATGGCAAAAAGCACCATCGTACTATACAATGATGCACATAAAAATATTTTGGTTTTCATGTTCATCCCTCCTATTTCCATTCATTAGACGAAAAATCATAATTATTCTCAATGCCTTGATCGCCGGCATCCACAGGGTCGTTGGGATCGATTGCCTCCTTGTCAACCACCGAGGCACTCATGAAACCGCTTTCCAGCTCCACCTCCGAGACATCGGTTTGTGGAGCGATATACTTTTTCCTTTTCATACGTTTTTTCCTTTCTTTTTTTATACGTCAATAATATTAGATTTTCCTTTTCCGCCGAGGGCAGTCCCCGACTGTCCGAACGGCAATAAACTGTCATTGTTTTCCCTGCATTGCGTCTCTCCTATCCGTTTAGTTTGGTTATTAAATCAGTTTTAAACATATATCAGATCTATGTGATCTCATTGTCAACCAGTCCTTCGGAGGCACACATCACCTCTCCGGCCGTCTCCACCACAATCACTTCCACATGGGGAGGCACATACACTTGTCTCTTTTCTTGTCCGTCCATAATCATTCCCTTAAAGGGCCAGCAACAAATCCCGCACTTCCGCACGGGTCCTTCCTCTGCCAGACAAGGCGGAAAAGGCCTTGCGGACATCCGCAGGGACACACGCAAGGTCCTCATTCCACTTGAATGACATAAAGGAAAAATGTATAAAAATTAAAGTCCGGGTGCAGACGACGAGGCTGTATCAAAATAGAAACAGGCTTTTTCATTTTGTCATTCTGGACGAAATGAAGAATCTCGAAAACACAAGCTGATGCACATGAGATTCTTCGCTATGCTCAGAATGACATTACTTTTTGATAGCCGATTTTCATTTTGATGCATCCTCCCGCTCGGTGCACAAACAAAGAATTTACAGTTTCAAGGCTCAACGTTTTTTCTTCCCGTAGCCGTAACCATATCCGTAATGGCCGTAACCGTAACCATATCCGTAACCATAACCCGGACGCTTCGGATCCACACCGTTCAGCACCAGCGCCATGTTGTTCAGCTTGCGGTCCTGATAGAGTTTCTCCAGGTCGGGTAACTGGCGGCGGTCCAGTTTTCCGGCACGCACCACAAACACCGTCATGTCGGCCACACGGTTGGCGATGGCCGCGTCGGCAATGATGCCCACCGGCACATTGTCGGCAATGACATAGTCGTAACGCTTCCGCAGCTCGGCCATCAGCTCGTCAAGCCGCCGGTCCATAAGCAGCTCGGCGGGATTCGGGGCCGACATGCCCGCACCGATAATGTCGAACCGCTCCTGTGTTCTGACAATATCGTCCACCGTCACGGCCGGATCCGCCAGATAATTGGTCACACCCGCACTGTGCGTATGGAAATGGTGGCTCAGCGTCGCCTTACGGATGTCAAGGTCCACCAGCACAACCCGCTTCTTCGCATACGACAGGCTCATCGCCAGATTGCGCGAGACGAACGTCTTTCCCGCTCCTTCATTGAAAGAGGTGAAGGTGATGACCTGCACGCCCTTGTCCTTGCGCGCCATGAACGTCAGGTTCGTGCGCAGAATGCGGAACGACTCCGACACCATGTCGTCGCCATGTTCGCTGACCACCGCCTTCGCGTTCTTCTGCTTCTGCACGTCGCGGTCAAGGGGAATCTCGCCCAGGAACGGCACGTTCACCGCCCCTTCGATGTCCTTGCGGTTCCGTACACGCGTGTCCATGAACATGATGGCCAGACACGCCACCGCCGGCACGGCCAGTCCCACCAGAAGTCCCAGCAGCAGGATGCGGTTGCGCTGCGGAGCGATCGGCGCGTCACTTCCGTCGGCGCTGTCAATCACGCGCGCGTTGTTGTCGGCCATGGCCTGCGACAACGCGTTCTCCTCACGCCGGTTCAGCAGGAACAGGTAAAGCGCCTCCTTGATTTTCTGCTGACGCTCGATGGAGAGCATACGGCGCTCCTTCGACGGGATGGAGGTGACACGCTGCTGTGCCCGTTCCTCCCGGCTCTGCGCGTCGTCCCGCTTCACCTTCAGGCTCACGATCATGTTGTCTACCGCACGGATGATGTTCTGCTTCATCGCGCGGAGAGAATTGTTCAGCTCCTCCACTACCGGATTGCGCTCGCTGCTGTCGTCAATCAGGCGGTCACGCTTCAGCTTGGCCGCATTGTAGAGCGAGATCTGTCCCTCGATGTTCTGGTCGCCGATGCCCGTGTTCGACGGAATCAGGTCCGTCTCCTTTTTGGGGTCGGTCAGATAGTCCTTGATATAGGCAGCCAGACGCAGCTGTGTCTCCAGTTCCAGCGCGTCGGCGTTGTATTTCTGCGATTCCGACATGTACATGCCCGCCGTAGACCCGATGTCCACGATCCGGTTCTCACGCTTGAACGACTCCAGGTCCGACTCCACGCCGCCCAGCTCACCCTCGATGATGATAAGTCGCTCGTTGATGAAATTGGCCGTGTTCACCGCCACCTGGTTCTTGTCGCGGATAGCCTCCTCATTATATACGGCGATCAGCATGTTGAGCACATCTTCCGCACGTGCCGGAGAACTGTCCTTCAGGGAGAGTGTCAGGATAGACGACTCCTCTTCCTCCTGACGGATGCCCACGGCCCCCCGGTAATAATTGACCATGGACTCAAGCGGCATTTTCGTGACCTGCACCGGCACGTCCTTCCACTTGGGCGAATAATAGTTGGTGGGACTGACCACCAGGCTTCCCTGGGCCACGGACACCGTATCGTTGAGACGCACACGCCGCGGCTCACCTTCCCCGTCCAGACCGGAGACCATCACCGACACACTGTCGGCAGGCGTCACCGTCAGGCTCATGGACTGTTCGGGAAGCATGTCATGGAAACTCACGCTCACCGGAGCCTGCGTGTAAAGCTCATCGTAATGAAGCCCGTCCTTGCAACGGTAGCTCACGTCGGCATGCACGCGCAGCACCACCTCACGCATCAGGCGTTTGGAACGGAACTGCAGGATCTCGTTCGCCACATTCACCTTGTTGATGAAATTATCATATCTGTCCAGTCCGGCAGTAGACGTCTTGTTCGACGGGTCCTTGATAATGACGGTCGCCGAACGGAAATACACGCGGGGCGAGCGTGCGTAATGCAGCCACGCCAGCCCGCCGAAAACGATGACGGACACCAGAAACCACTTCCAACGGGAAGCGAAATAGACCAGCAGGTCAATGATATTCACGCCCTGGTCGTTTTTGTTGTTTGAAGTATTCACTTTTGTCAATGAATAATTAAGGATGAACAATTTTGATTTCTTCTTATTATCTGAGTGCCCAGATCAGCGAGCAGATCACAGAAGCCAGCGAAAGTGTGGTTGTGGCGATCTGCCATCCGCGGTCCTCGGCGTCCCTCTTCTTGTACTTCGGCTCCACATACACGATGTCGTTCTGCTGCAGATAGTAGCAGGGCGAATCGAACACGTCCTTCGAGCGCAGGTCGTGCATGTACATCTCACGCCCCCTTTCCGTCTCGCGGATCACGGCCACCCGGTCAACCCGTGCCTTCGAGGTCAGGTCGCCCGCCCGGGCGATGGCCTCGATGAGCGTCACCCGGTCGCCGTTCACACTGAACGTGCCGTTGTTTCCCACGGCACCCAGCACCGTATACTTGAAATTCAGGAACTCTACCGACACCAGCGGGTCCTTGATGTAGTTCCCCTCTATGATGCGGCGTTTGATCAGATCGGTCAGTTCACTGACTTTCAGTCCCTCCACATGCAGCGTGCCGAGGATGGGGAAGTCGATGTTTCCGTCCACATCCACCCGGTATCCTTTCTCACGCACGCCCGACGAGATGTCGGAGGAGACCACGTTGCCGTCGGCCCCTATGTGGAAATTACCACCCTGCATGTTGAACGGGATGGCAAGTTCAGGATTCTTACAACTCACGGTGATGCTCAAACGGTCGTCGCGATGCACCACGGCCTCCTTCTTCACGTCAAACTGGTATTCCACCCCCATGTCCATATCGTTCAGATAGACAAAGCTCTTGCGTGAGGCGCAGGAGGACAACAACAATACGGCAAGCAGGCTTGCCCATAAAAAACGCTTGGTTTTCATTTCAGAACTTTTAAATAAGTATATATGCAAGATTAGACAATTCATTTTTTCCCGGCCAGCCGTTCTCCGCACAGCAAGGCGGCGTCCTTGTCCGGAAGGCATTCCAACATGCCCACAGTGACCTTTCCCGCCACTTGCGCCAAGGTCTCCTGAAGCGCGTCACTCAACACGGCGTCGCGGACAATGACCGAACAGCCGGGATAAACGGCGGTGAAGGCTTCCACTCCCTGCCGCAAAGTGAACCTGTTCAAGGGAGCCTGCCGCAGACGCGCCATGCCGCCCACCGGACACGAAAGGTTCCGGTAACAAGGGGTCTTTCCACTCCAGGGAGTCCCATAAGCGACGACCGTCCCGTCCTTCACACGGAGAACCGGATTATCGTCATTCAGCAAGAAGCTTCCCGGAAAACTCTCCAGCCAGAGCCGGGAGTGGGTGCTCTTCCCCGTCCCGCTCTTTCCCAGAAACAAATAGGCCCGCCCGTCCAGACAGACCGCCGAGGCATGGATGGAAACACCGCCGTGAAGCAGCACCGCCTGCGAGAACACAATGCGGAGCAAGGACGAAAGCACCTGTCCGACATAACGGTCCGTCCACTGCAGATAGGCCTTGGCAGACGAGAAATCCTTCGGGGCATCCATGACATGGGTGATGCTTCCCGAAACTGGGGTCACCTCCACCCGATAGCCATGGTCCGATGCATAGAGCCGCACCAGTCCCATGTCGTTCTCACTCTCGTCAAGAAGCGGGCCTTTTCCGCCGGAGGGCATCTCTTCTGCCGGCAACGCCTCAAAACTGAAAAGCTTTTCCCCACCGCCGGTCCCGCCTTGACGGAACGTACGGAAAGAAGGCAGCAGCACGTCCCCCTCCCGGCATTCAGGCAGCACGACCGTAAACAGGAAGTCCGCCACACGATAATCCACTGTATTCAAAGAACAAATAATATTTATAGAGTCAAACAACCAAAGTATTAAGAAATCCGGAAGGCATTTTCCTCATCCTTCAGACAGGTTTCCCCTCAGCAGTCCGGCGCACAACCAGAAAGTCTCACGGGGGGCATACCGGCACGCGAATTCCATGTTTCTCAGGAACGAGCGCGAGGTATTCCATTTCCTTCTCCATACCGGACCGGAAACGCTGCCGCGTCCTTCCACATAATGGCCGAAGTTCCCTCCCCTCATCACGATACCGAACAAGGAGTCGGCCGGCACGGCCCTTTCCGGCACATAAGGAAGATACCGCTCCGGAAGTCCCAGATAACCTGTCAGGAAAGCGAACAGCACCTCGTTCCACCGCCGCAATCCCAACCGGGCGGAGACACGCTTCATGTCCCTCACGTCTTCCTCGTCGCGCAGCATGAAGCAGGCCCTCGCCATGTCGCAGAACTGGCGGAGCCCGATGCCCCATCCCAACACATGCTTCAGGATATGCGTATCGAGCAACAACAGGTCCATAAGCGGAGAAGGCACCGTCACTGAAGTCCCTGTTCCGGGAAGAAGCACGTCACGCCATCCTTTCTCCATCGCCTTGAGCCTACGGTACTGAAAAGGGTCATAAAGGTCCGCCAACCTGGCATGCTGTTCCACGCAAACGCCATCCACCCTGTAACAATGGCTTCCGTCGGGCATCCTCCTGACCGCTATCCCCCTGCCCTCCACGCACCGGAGAGCGGCCGCAGCCATTTCCGGATCCGGAAAATAAAGATCGATGTCGCCACATTCGCGCATCGACGGACATTCATAAAAACGCGCCACTCCCTGCCCTTTCTGAAGGACCGGCCTGATTCCCTCATCGCCGAACATCGCATACAGCCTTCCGAGCACACGGTCCATCTGCCGGTTCCTCCGCTCAATCGCGTCCACGGCGGCCACCCACCGCATCAGTGCCGTCCCTTGAGGGAAAAGCGCATCGGGCAGATACTGCATGCCACGGAACACGATGCCCGTCACAGTCTGCCGCCTTGCCAGGACAAACACCTTTTCCCAGCCTTCGGAAGAAAGGGGAAAAGAGGAGAAATCATCCAAATCCCTCTCCCAGAGTCCCGCCCTTAAAAGCGTGAAAAATGTGGCGTATTCCTTACCCATCAGACAATCAATCCATATTCGCGCCATGCGTCCAGCTGTCCCTTCACATCCGAGGCAGCCGTAACATCGTCCACTTCATATTCCCGGCACATCCACCGCACCAATCCATCAACCGTACAGTTTCCCTGTTCCAGCTGCCTCCACAAAAGGGCGGCAGTCTCGTTCAACGCGAACACATTACTCAGGTTCGCGCTTCCCTCAGACACCTTCACAATCATATACTGGCGTCCGATCTCACGCAATGTCAATCCTTTCAACGGAACAATCCTCTCCATAATCATTATCAGAATTTCTTTCCCAAAAGGATAGAGGTGACAGTAAGATAAATGATCTTCAGGTCCAGCCACAACGAGCGGTTGGCAAGATAATCCAGATCCATCCGCAAACGCTGGAGCATCTTCTCCATCGTGTCAGTGTATCCGTTATAAAGGGTGGCCGGAGAAAACAGGCCGGGACGCAACTTGTAAAGCAGGTCGTAGTCCGGATTGATTTTCCGGATCTTCTCCACAAAGAAGGCCCTTTCCGGCCGGGGTCCCACAAAACTCATCTCCCCTTTCAGCACATTCCACAGCTGGGGAATCTCGTCAAGATGATGCTCACGCAAAAAGCGCCCCACCCTGGTCAGCCGCCGGTCATCCTTATGGCAAAGCTCCGGCTTTCCGTCCGCCTCGGCAGTCACCGACATCGACCGGAACTTGTAGAGCATGAAAGGCTTTCCATGATAGCCTATCCGCTCCTGACGGAATATCACCGGTCCTCCATCCTCACGCTTGATGAGCCAGCTGACAACCAACATGACCGGCGAAACGACAATCAGTCCCGTCAGACTGGCCACCACATCAAACAATCGCTTTACCGCGCATGCCGCGGGCGACATACCGTCACTGTAAGGATAACGGTCACCCACCATGTCCAGTTCCAACGCTTCTGAAACGGTTTCAGTCTTTCTTTCATTCATAGCCATATAGTTTTAAACATTTCTCTATCATACGTTCCTTCGTAAACCACTCACGGTAACGGGTGGTGGCTCCTTCCGAATATCTCCGGTAGACCTCCTTGTCGCGGCTCACCTCACTGATGGCGGCCGCCAGCTGACGCGCGTCGCCCGGCTCCACATTGATGCCCGACACACCGTCCATATTCACCCACGCCACACCGGACTGCGGAATCTTGGTAGCCACTACCGGCTTTCCGCACGACATCGCCTCGATCTGTACGATACCAAACGCCTCCGTCTTCTGCACACTGCTCAGGCAGAACACGTCGCAAGCGCCGTAATAGGCAGGAAGCTCCTCATCGCTGATACGTCCCAGCAGTCTCACCTTATCCTCAAGTCCTGACTCCCTGACCTGTCTTTCCAGACTCTCCCTCAGCGCTCCCGTCCCTCCGATAAGCACCACATACTCATCGCCAAGATAGCGTGCGGCATCTATCAGGAAGCAATATCCCTTATAGGCGACCAGCCGTCCGAGCGAGAACACGATCTTCTTGCCCGGAAACCGCCTTCTGACCGCCTCCACCTCTTCCGGTAATGGCCGGACAGGCTCCACACCAATAGGAATACAGGCCGTTTTCCGCTGCACATGCGTCAGATGGGGCGATTCCGCCAGATAAACCGGGGTGGTGCCCACCACCACCTCCGCACGTCTGAGCAACCACTCCTGCAAAGGCCTGTAAAGCCTCAGCAGCCAACGCTGTTTCTGAATGTCAGCATGCCAGTGAAGGATCACCCTGCCCTTGTATCCCGAGAGGAAAAGAGCCAGACAAGCCATCGGGTCCGGATGGTGCACGTGTATGATGTCATACTCCCCGCACCGTTTCCGCAACGCCCCGATCATGGCCGGCGAGATCATTGTGGCAGCCGCCTTGAACCAGGTATGGCAACAAATCAGCCGCGCATGTCCGTTGAGGGTTTCCGTACGCGAAGGTCCCTCACACGCCGCGCACATCATGTCGCAGTCCACACCACGTTCCGAAAGTCCCGTCATCAAATCGTACGCGACTTTCTCCACGCCACCCCGAATGGGGTAGAATTTACCCAATTGCAGGATTTTCATGAATGTTTTCTTTTTGGAAAGACTATTATAGTCTTATATAGAATACCGGGCCTCTTCAGGCCAGCACACCAAGATGATTCCCATCACTTCAGGTCACAAAAACGCTCCGCCGAGCGATGACAGTCCGACTTCCCGGGTACATGAGAATGTGTCAGGCCGACTCTATCTTCCAGTCTCCGATCGTCCCTTTCTTGCTGTCAAAATTGATGCCGACCTTTACTACCGGCAAGCCGCACAGAGCAAAACGCTCCGCATAATTCTTCAGATTAATCTGCCCCATTGCCTCATCCGCGCTTTTATCTAATTTCAACTCTATCAGATACAACGTTGTAGACGTACGAAGCACTACGTCCACCCTGCCATGCGGTGTGCGCACTTCTACATCCACTTCATAGCTCAGCATACTGAATATAATATAAAGCAACTGCTGGTAATGACCCTCATAATCCGTATGGTCGCAATAAGGAACTGTCCCAAGGAAAGTCTGGAGCAGCTTTAAGGCATCATCCATACGCCCTTCACTGATTGCTACCGACATTTTCACCACGGTCACATTACAATTCCGCACCTGTCGGTTCACATATTTCGGAAGCAGGCTCCTCATCAGCCCCACTCGAACTTCCTTGTTCGGAATATCCAACAGATACAGCCCCATCCGCGGATCACCATTCTTAATGGTAATATAACCACTTTGATAAAGCAACGGAACAATACTTTCTATCGATTCTGTCGGAGCATCGAAATCAGCAGCCATAGCCTCCACATTGCCTATCTCAGAAGGCAACACATCAAATTTACGAAGCATCTCTATCAGATAAGTGGGCGTACCGTTACCGAACCAGTAAGAATCCAGCTTCCCGTCACTCAAAGCGTTCAGCAAACTATAAGGATTATAGATATCCGGAGAAGGTAAAGTAAAATGATAACCGTCATAGTGCTCTTTTAAAGCTTCAAGAGCCTTATCAGAAGACATCTGCAATCTGGCCGAAAACTCCATCAAACCGTCATGAAT
>DWVR01000041.1 GCA_019120125.1 Candidatus Phocaeicola excrementigallinarum
CTGTTGGGCGACGGATTTTTCTGAATATACTTGTACATGGGAGTAAAGGTAAACCCTTTGGTGAAGGTCGCATTGTTCCAGGTATAAGTGGCTCCCAACAGGTAGGCGTTGTTGATATAGTTCAGTCCGCCGTTATACTCCACGTGCACCGAAAAGGGTGGTTCCCAGAATTTCAGTTCACGGAATATCTCCCAATAAGCACCTGCCACACCGTTTTTCGTATAGTCCATGTCGATAAAGAAATAGGTGCTTCCCCAACGGTCGGGCTTGAACATTTCCACCGTTGTGGTCACTTTGGGACGGGTATCCAGGGAATGGTAAAGGGCGCTGCCGAAGTCGTAATGCAGCTGGATGTTCTGCGCTCCTGCCACCACCGCCAGCAGGCAGCCGAGCAGGCATAAAGACAATTTTTTCATTTCTTTCAGTCTGTTTAAGAGAGCGCAAAAATAGTGAAAAATCAGCACATGACAAGAAAAGTCGTTTACATTACCAATAACTCCATTCCAGGTATCAGGCCTAAAAACGGTCAATCCATGCCAGCCTGCATCCGAAAGAAATCTGTCATCTTCTTGAAAGTCTGTTCATTGAAAGTGACAGGTCCGTGTTCCCCCTTTGGAACAGTGACAAATTCGGCCAATCTACCTTTTTCATCCAAAGCTTCTTTAAAGAACAAGCTCTGACAATAAGGGACCACCGGATCGGCATCTCCATGAATGACCAGGAACTCCGGATCGGCACTGTCTAAATATGTCATAGGATTCAGTAGTGCCAATATATCCAGATGCTCCGACGGATTTCCTCCAATCAGAGCTGCTTCTGGAGAATCAGAGCCTTTGGTCGTAGAACAGTTCTCCATACGAGTCATATCTATCGGACCAAACCAATCAACCACGGCGTCCACCCGACTGCTGAAAGCAAGGCAATCACCCACTTTTCCTTCAATATCCATCTCACTACCATCCACTCGATACACGCCTACATCGTTGGTGGTCCCGGCCAAAGCAGCTAGATGTCCTCCCGATGAATACCCCGTAATCCCCACGAACATAGTATCCAGTCTGTATTCGCCGGCATGAGCCCGGACAAAGCGTATCGCCGCCTTCACGTCATTAATCTGTGCCGGAAACTTTGCATCTCCACTGGAACGGTGATTGGCACACACGACAGCGAAACCCGCGTCAAGCAACGGCCGGCCCATAGTCTGGAAAGCCACTTCCTTCATGTTATTGCCGAACCAGGCACTTCCATAAATCAGCACAACGACCTTATACTTCTCCCGATTGCCGTCTGGCAGATAGATATCGAGCTTATGTCCCACCAGCGTATCATTGGCATACGTGACATCTGTCCATCGGGTGGTTTGTCCGAAAGACGCCAAAGCCGCCCACATTATACATACAATGCTTAAAATCCGTTTCATTCGACTATTCATTTTATTAAAAAATTGATTCTATATAACCGTTTGTCTGTACCAGATTCCCCTCATCCACTCTCCCATGCATAGTGCCCCGCATCATTGCCCATTTTCAGCAGATGAAACGGACCTTATAAATTCTGGAGTTTTCATGGAATTCCATATCTGACAGAACAAATTAAGTATTTTTTTGTCAGACCAGGCATTTCCAAAGCCAATAATATAAGAAATTTTAAAGGAACGGCCTGCCGATTGAAGAGGAAAATACGAGTCAAATCAGTTTAATCTCCTCCCCAGATATCTGCCATCGTCCTGCTGGCCTTCCCCAAGAGAACGGTACAGACTATCGGAGTCATTATACTAGCGGATGACTGTTCATCCACCCAATAGCGGAAACGACAGGGCGAAAACGGCTAACCCACAACTTTCCCTACTTTATCCCCTATCCCCTGGCAGGAATCCAGAGGGCAACCACGAACTGTTAAATTTTAAATTAAAAAAAACGACCGGACGAATGCACGAAAACATGCTCGCATTTTCCTGTATTCGTCCGGTCGTTTTCATGCGTACGCCTGGACGTTTTCCGGACGTTAACTGTCCAAACCCTCCTCGCATTACATTTTGTCAATATATTTTATCTGTTTTTCGAGATTTTTTCATACATTTGCCCCATTACAAACCTATCATACAAACAAATTACGATGAAATCTCTATCAACCTGTTACGGATGGCTATTCATGGCCGTTATCCTGGTATTGTCGGTATCCTGCAAGAGCAACACCTCCGACAGCAAAACAGACCACAGCAATTACAACGAAACGACTCAGGAATTGATTCGTATCGTAGAAAAAGACAGCCGCATCAAGGCTTTACTCGAAGAAGCCATCGAAAAAGGCAAGCAAATCAATCCGGACAAGAATACCAACCCGGCACAATCGCTGGAAGAATATTATGCGTTTGTCGACCATTCGCAGACAGCCATGCCGTGGGACGTCATTCTCTGCCCCGGCCAGCCCAGCATCTTCGGACGGATGTATCAAGCCTTGTGCTACTGCTACTTCATCAACTGTATGCCACTGAAATCGCTCGAGGGAGAAAACCTTTTCACCAACTCCGTGCAGTACGTCGAACCCTATCGGAGCTGGCTGGTCAAGTACTGCAAGTCTTGGGGAAACTATCTGTCATCAGCCGAATCCTGGAACAAGGAATACGAAGACCTCATGATGAAACAGGAGGAACTGGGAATGACCAAGGGATGGTACGAAGACCCTTCGAACTGGCACTCCTTCAATGACTTTTTCAGCCGGAAACTTAAGTCACCCGACCAGCGCCCCATCGCTGCTCCAGACGACAATTCGGTAGTTGCCTCCCCCTGCGACAGCGAGCCGCAAGGCGTTTGGGACATCGATGACCAATCGTATATCGTCAGTTCGGAAAAGATAGCTGTGAAATCGCGCGTATTCAACTCCATCAGCAACCTCATCGGTCCGGACAGTCCCTATCGCGAGGCATTTGCCGGAGGTAAGTTCTACCACGCCTTCCTGAATGTCAACGACTACCACCGTTACCATTTCCCGCTTGACGGCACTATCAAGGAGATACGCGTAATCCCCGGCGACGACGCGCTGGGAGGCAGCATCACTTGGGAACCTGAACTTCAGCAATACGTCGTAGACTGCTCCGTACCAGGTTGGCAGAGCATCGAGACCAGAGGGCTGGTCATCCTTGACACAGAAGACTATGGGCTCGTGGCAGTCATGCCTATCGGTATGTCGCAGGTGGCTTCGGTCAATTTTGAACCGGAACTGCAAGTCGGTACCAAAGTCAAGAAAGGTGATATGTTGGGCTACTTCCTCTTCGGCGGTTCAGACTTCGCACTGGTCTTCCAGAAAGATGCCAATTTCAAACTTACCGCTCCGAAGAATGACAAGGGCGCGTGGAATCATCTGCTGATGGGTGAAGAAATAGGCAGACTGGGAAAATGAACAAAAAAGGATTTTACTCCAGGACAAATGTTATTTTATCATTCAGCAAACTGGAATAGGCTACAGTTTTCCCGTTAAACCAATCTTCCAACAGATAAGTAACAGCCATCAGCTCAGCCAGCTGGTTCCGAGTATCTTCCAAAAAATAAAACCGTTTAAGTCATCATCCTTGCGCTTAAACGGTTTTTATTTTACTATCAGTCCGACTGGAGGAAACAGAAAAGCCTTGACTCCGCTAGGAATCAAGGATTTAGGCGGTGCGTACGGGACTAACGGAGTCTTTAATCAATACTGATATTCAATCTGTTATAATAATCTTCCAAGAAAAGCACCCAGCTCTGCAC
>DWVR01000042.1 GCA_019120125.1 Candidatus Phocaeicola excrementigallinarum
TCCTGATGAACTTGATTGCGGCATTGGGGGCCTATTGCTTCTTTGACAACAAGCCTGAAGCACTGCAAGGATACACAATCGAGCAGTCAAAACAATTGACTTTGTTCTAATGTTATCCCGAACTCACGTAACGATTTTAAAGCCATGCCCTTCATTTTATGTGTTACTCAAAAATAATCCAACCGTAAAAACCACGGAATCAAAAAAGGCTGCGTGATGACATACAAACATCATCACTCAGCCTTTTAAAAAAACACTCAACTTATTTTATTTCATTGGCGTATTTTCCAATGTAGCTGTCAGAAACTCATAGAACTTCTTGACTGACGGGATGTTACAACGCTCTTCCGGAGTATGCGGACATTCCAGCGTAGGCCCGAACGAAATCATATCCAGTCCTGGAATAACAGCACCGATAATGCCACATTCAAGTCCTGCATGAATGACCTTCACCTCAGGATCCTCACCGAACTGCGCCTTATACGATTCCTTCATGGCATGAAGAATCGGAGAATTGACATCCGGTTCCCAGCCGGAATAACCGCCAGAACGCTCCACATGCATGCCTGCCATAGAGAAACAGCTCTCGATAGCCGTATTCCGATAATCCTTCATCGACTCACGTGCACTACGGGTCAGCACCTTAATCTCCGCCTTACCGTCAGCCACCTTCACAATCGCAAGATTGGATGAGGTCTCCACCGTATCAGGAATTGTCGGAATATACCGCTCCACTCCGTTCGGACAAGCATAAATGGCATCCACCAGATTGTCGCGGATCTCTTCCGGCACCATCAGCTTGGGAAGCTCCACCCGCTGCGCCGTAAAGCTGAGGTTGTCCTCTATGGTGTCAAACTCGTCACGCCAGACCTGCTCGCATTCGCCTACGAAAGCCAACACATCGTCAACCTCCGATTCCGGAACCGTAATGACCACCTCACATTCACGTGGAATCGCGTTACGCATATTTCCTCCTTCCCACGAAACCAGACAAGCCTCATCATAAGTAATGACCTGATTCAGGAAACGTGCCATCAACTTGTTGGCGTTGGCATGCCCCCAGCCGATCTGGATTCCGGAATGTCCGCCCCTCAAACCTTTCAGTGTCACTTTCAAGGCCACGTCTTCCGGGTCTGTCTCTTCCTCCTTGTATTCCAATGTCGCTGTCAGGTCCTCTCCGCCCGCACAGCCGATATACAGCAAACCTTCCTCTTCCGAATCAAGATTCAACAGAATATCCCCATCAATCGTGTCAGGTTTCAGTCCGAAAGCCCCATACATGCCGGTTTCCTCATCAGCCGTAATCAGACCCACCAACGGGCCATGCTTCAAAGCCTTGTCCTCCATTACGGCCATGATTGCGGCGACTCCCATCCCATCGTCAGATCCCAGCGTGGTACCTTTCGCCTTAATCCATTCACCGTCCACATAAGCCTGGATGGGATCGTTCTCGAAATCATGCTCCACACCCTTTTCTTTCTGGGGAACCATATCCATGTGTGCCTGCAGAATCACCGTCTTGCGGTTCTCCATGCCAGGAGTGGCGGGCTTGCGGTAAATGATATTGCCAGCCTCATCCTGAAACGATTCCACACCTGCCTGCTTGCCGAAATCGAGCAAGAAAGCCTGAATCTTTGACAAATGTCCCGACGGACGGGGAATTTGAGTCAACGAGTAGAAATGCCTCCACACATTCTGGGGAGCTAAAGAAAGAATCTCATTCATAAGTATTACTGTTTTTTAGTCGACAAGTCCGGCTTGTCAATCCGTTTCTTATTAGTCAGCGGCAAAGCCACCAATCCATATATGCCTAGCAAAATTAATAAAAAGGTTTGAATTCCATGCACCAACAAGGCAAATATTCCAGCCTCTTCCTTACTGACCCCATACATCATCATCATTGTAATCACAGCGAAATGCCAGGGACCGGCTCCATTCGGAGTAGGGACAGCCACAGCGATACTTCCGACCACAAACATCACCAGACTCGCCATCCATCCCAAACCGGAAGAAAAGTCAAAACAGAACATGCTTACATAGAACTGAAGGAAGTAACACACCCAGATGCCGACAGTATACACAACAAACAACACCGGCCGATGCACATGACGGAGAGACACACAACCGGCCCATATATCCCCCAAAATACCCTTTACCCTCGCAAAGACCGACAGGTTGCGGAACAGGAAATAAGCCAACACACCCACCGCTGCGATGCAGACCAACGTGATGTAGAAATTGGTGGAAGTAAACAGATGAGTGAAAAAGTGGGCGTTGGTACCCGTCCTATCAAAAAAAGCGGCAAACACGCGTGACTGTACCAGCAACGTGAAAGCCGTAATGGAAAGCACGCACAACGTATCAATCAGCCTTTCGGTCACCACTGTCCCCAATGACTTGGAAAAAGAGACTCCGTCATATTTCGCCAGAACACCGCAACGGGACACCTCCCCCACACGTGGCAATACCAGATTGGCCGCATATGAAATGAATACCGCATATACACTGTCCGACAATTTGGGATACTCACCTAAAGGCGCCAGCGTCAGATTCCATCGCCATCCACGGAACACATGCCCCAGAACTCCGAACACCAGCGAGAACGCCATCCACCAGTAATTCATTTCTCCATCCATTACCTCCCATACCTGACGGAAATCAAATCCATGATAAGTCCATACCAGAATCGCGGCTCCCAACAGTAACGGAAATACAATCTGTACAGCCTTGTTTATCGTTTTTTTTAAATGAGTCCGTTCCAAAACCAATGTTTTTTAAGATTAATGTTTAACTTTGCAGGATGCAAAGATAATATGTTGCATGATATGGTTTCCTTTCGGGACCGATTTATTTGCTCAAAGCTCGTAAATAAACGCCCGACGGATAATAAAGGCCATAAAATCCGGTCTTCCTTGCTGACCCGATGAAAGCATGAGAGGACTCCTTGTATAATGACATCCAGTATTCAACTAAAACTTGAGACATGAAATCAGTAAAGCCGAAAAAGTTTCTGGGACAGCATTTCCTGAAAGACCTGCAGATTGCCCAAGACATCGCCAACACAGTAGATGCCTGCCCTGACATTCCTATACTGGAAGTCGGACCAGGCATGGGAGTGCTTACACAGTATTTGATTGCCAAAGAAAGACCGGTAAAAGTGGTCGAGCTGGATTTCGAGTCGGTAGCCTATCTCAAAGAAAACTTTTCCCGACTGGGTGACAACATCATCGAGCAAGACTTCCTGAGAATGGACCTGAATAAAGTGTTCGACGGAAATCCATTCGTGCTTACCGGAAACTACCCATACAACATTTCCAGCCAGATATTCTTCAAGATGCTGGAAAACAAGGACCTGATTCCCTGCTGTACCGGAATGATACAGAAAGAGGTGGCTGAACGGATCACAGCCTCTCCTGGCAATAAATCATATGGAATACTGAGTGTACTGATACAGGCATGGTACAAGGTGGAATACCTTTTCACCGTACCCGAGCATGTGTTCAACCCGCCACCCAAAGTGAAAAGTGCCGTCATCCGGATGACACGCAACGGGACCCGGCAGTTGGGATGCGACGAAAAACTGTTCAGACAGATCGTGAAGACAACGTTCAACCAGCGCCGCAAGACGCTGCGCAACTCCATATCCCCCATTTTAGGGAAAGGGCATCCGCTCAGCGCTGATCTGATATTCAACGAAAGGCCGGAGCAACTTTCCGTGGAGGAATTCGTGGAACTGACAAACCGGATAAAAAGGGCACTGGACGAATCCTCCGACAAATAACCTCAACACAAATCAACCGATAACTCGCATTCAGGATGAACAACGATGATATGAAACTGATTTCCGAACTGATAGAAAACAAGGAGTCAGAAAAACTGAAAGAAGTGCTCGGCAACCTTCACCCGGCCGACATCGCGGAACTCTGCAACGAGCTCGACGCAGAAGACGCACGTTTCGTATACCTGTTGCTGGACAATGAAACCGCTGCCGATGTGCTCATCGAAATGGACGAGGACGCCCGGAAACGGTTTCTGGAAGTACTCCCCTCAGAGACCATCGCGAAACGTTTCGTAGACTACATGGACTCTGACGATGCGGTGGACATTATCCGCGAAATGGATGAGGACAAGCAGGAAGAAGTGCTCTCGCACATTGAGGACATTGAACAGGCAGGAGACATCGTTGACCTTCTGAAATATGACGAGGACACCGCCGGCGGTCTGATGGGTACGGAAATGGTTATCGTAAACGAGAACTGGAGTATGCCGGAATGTCTGCGTGAAATGCGTATACAGGCGGAAGAAATGGATGAAATCTATTATGTATACGTGGTCGACGATGACGAACGGCTGAGAGGAGTGTTCCCACTGAAAAAGATGATTACCAGTCCATCCGTATCGAAAGTAAAGCATGTCATGAAGAAAGACCCCATCTCAGTCCATGTGGATACCCCCGTGGAAGAAGTGGTCCAGACCATCGAGAAATATGACTTGGTAGCCGTTCCTGTAGTCGACAGCATCGGTCGTCTGGTGGGACGCATTACCGTAGATGATGTAATGGACGAGGTACGTGAACAGGCGGAACGAGACTATCAGTTGGCTTCCGGTTTGTCACAAGACGTAGAAACTGACGATAACGTATTCCGACAGACAACCGCACGCCTTCCGTGGCTTCTCATCGGTATGCTGGGAGGAATCGGAAACTCCATGATTCTTGGGAATTTCGACACGACCTTTGCCGCACATCCTGAAATGGCATTATATATCCCGTTGATCGGAGGTACAGGCGGTAACGTAGGCACACAGTCATCCGCCTTGGTCGTACAAGGCCTGGCCAACAGTTCACTGAACGCCGAGAACACATTCAGGCAAATCATGAAAGAATCCGTGGTAGCCATCATCAATGCCACCATTATCTCCATGCTGGTATACATCTACAACTTCATCCGATATGGAGCCGATGCCACTGTCAGCTATTCCGTATCAATCAGCCTGTTTGCGGTAGTCATGTTCGCCTCCATCTTCGGAACACTGGTTCCGATGACTTTGGAAAAACTGAAAATAGATCCGGCCATCGCCACAGGTCCCTTTATCTCAATTACCAACGACATTATCGGAATGTTGATGTATATGGGTATTACAGTATGGCTTTCGTAACACAGGAGATTTATCATACCCCGATAATTTTTTTTGGATAAAATATATGAAAATCAGATTTTATTGCTTTAATTTGTAATTAGACATATCACATAGAGGAATATTCTTAAAATTCTATATACGATGGAAGTAAATGAAACTAACCGCCCGTTAACTGAAACTCCGGAAAACAATGTATCCGCAGTTTCGGTTCCTACTGTTGATGAAAATCCGGATGTCGCACATGAGCCCAAACCGACAAAAGCCACGGTCATACAACGTCTGAAGGAAATCAACGAAAACAACTGCAATGCTGACAAACAAGAAATTGACCAGCTGAAACAAACATTCTACAAACTGCATAAAGCTGAACAAGACTCGGCGCGTAAAGCTTTCATCGATAACGGTGGCAATGCAGACGACTTCATCCCTTCACCCGATCCAGACGAAAGAGAGTTCAAGGAAGTCATGAAAGCAATCAAGGAAAAACGCAGTGCCATTACAGCCGCCCAAGAACAGGAGAAAGAAGAAAACCTGCAAAAAAAACTGGACATACTTGAGAAGATGAAGACGATGACAGAGTCTTCTGAAGACACCAGTAAAATATACAACGACTTCAAGCAACTCCAACAGGAATGGAATGAGACCGGACAGGTCCCGGCCGCCAAAGTCAACGAACTATGGAAAAGCTATCAGCTTTACACAGAAAAGTTCTACGACATGGTGAAACTGAACAATGAGTTCAGAGAGTATGACTTCAAGAAAAACCTTGAACAGAAAACCCATCTTTGTGAAGCCGCTGAAAAACTGGCGGAAGAACCTGATGCCATTTCAGCTTTCCACCAATTGCAAAAACTGCATCAGGAGTTCCGCTCCATCGGACCGGTTGCAAAGGATTTGCGCGAAAGCGTATGGGCGCGCTTTAAGGCCGCTTCCACGGTCATCAACCGCCGTCACCAGCAACACTTTGAGGATCTGAAAGAAAAAGAACAGAATAATCTGGACCAGAAAACCGTAATCTGTGAAATCGTGGAAGGAATGGAGTATGACACTTTCACCACTTTCACTGATTGGGAAGAAAAGACCCGGGAAATCCTGGCATTGCAGGCCAAATGGAAGACCATCGGCTACGCCCCCCAAAAAATGAACGTGAAAATCTTCGAGCGTTTCCGTGCGGCATGCGATGAGTTCTTCCGCCGTAAAGCCGCGTTCTTCAAGTCTGTCAAGGAAAATATGGCTGTCAATCTGGAAAAGAAAAAAGCCCTTTGTGAAAAAGCGGAAGCGTTGAAAGACAGCACTGACTGGAAAACCACTTCCGACGTTCTGACCAAACTCCAGAAAGAATGGAAATCCATCGGTCCGGTTGCAAAAAAACACTCCGACGCGATCTGGAAACGGTTTATCGGAGCGTGCGACTACTTTTTCGAGCAAAAAAACAAAGCGACGAACTCCCAACGTTCCGTTGAAATCGAGAACCTAAGGAAAAAGGAGGGAATTATCAAAGAACTGACAACACTTGACGCATCCGGCACTACAGACGAAGCCACAGCCAACCGTGTAAGAGCGTTAATGAAAGAGTGGAACTCGGTCGGATTCGTTCCTTTCAAAGAAAAGGACCGCCTGTATAAAGAATACCACAACCTGACTGACAGACTGTTCGACCGTCTCCATCTGTCAGCGACAGAGAAGAGACTGAGCAATTTCAAGGCCAACCTTGACAAGGAAGGGAATCTTTACAGGGAACGTGAACGTCTGGTACGTACATACGAAGGGTTAAAGAACGACATACAGACATACGAAAACAATATCGGCTTCCTCACTTCAACATCTCAAAAAGGCAACAGCCTGGTAGCCGACATCAACCGTAAAGTAGAGCGTCTGAAATCAGACATGGAACTGGTGCTCAAGAAAATCTCCGCAATCGACGAAGCATTGAAACACCAAGAGTAAAAGCAACCTATACGAAAGACAAAGAACGCCGCTTCTGTTTTGCAGAGGCGGCATTTGTTTTGGCACATTGCAAAGAAGGCCGGTCTTGCAACCGGCCTTCTCTATATAGAATCAATTCCAATATTATTTGATATTCGGATTCAGCTTGTTCCATTCAGAAACAGCAGGCAGAACGCCCATAGCGATCACTTCGTCGCGGAGTTCGCACAAGTGAGCGTAGCTCTTATCCAAGGCAGCCTGTTCTTCAGCTGTTCCGCTCAACGCAGCACAGTGGCAACCGTCAGCTGTGATTGAAGTTTCCCATGCCATCATAATGTGGTCATACTTCTCGTTTGACACATAAGTACCTGCCGGCCAACGGAATGCCTTTCCACCCATAGCCGCGCCGATCATCTCGATTGAAACGTAAGCCGGGCTCTGGAATGAAGAGCGGCCACGCAATGCGATGATGTTGGCACCGCCTTTAGTGACTTTCTGCTGGATTTCAGCCCATTTGTCTTTAGGCAGAGCATCAGTACCGATTATGTCAACCAACGGCTTACCGTTAACTTTTGCTGTTGAGGCAAACACAGCCATCTGTTCGCCGTGACCACCATAAGTACGGCAATTCTCAACAGCGTCCATAGCCACACCGAAATACTTGGCCAGTTCGCTGCGCAGACGAGTAGAGTCAAGAGCAGCCAGAGTTGTAACCTGAGACGGTTTCAAACCTGAATACAGCAAAGTGATCAGACCAGTGATGTCGGCCGGGTTGAAGATGACAACGATATGTTTTACATCCGGGCAATACTGTTTCACATTCTTGCCGAACTCTTCCGCGATGGCGGCATTACCTTTCAACAAATCTTCACGGGTCATGCCGGCTTTACGTGCGGCACCTCCTGAATTGACGATATATTTTGCACCCGTCAGCGCCTCTTTAATATCAGAAGTGAAAGTGACGTTCACTCCTTCGAAACCGCAGTGGTATAATTCTTCAGCCACACCTTCCAATCCCGGAGCGTACGGGTCATACAGACAGATGTTAGGAGTCAGACCCATCATGATGGCAGTCTGAGCCATGTTAGAACCGATCATACCGGCAGCACCAACAATGGTAAGCTTTTCGTTTGTTACAAATTCCATAATTCTTAATGTTTTAAGTTTATAGTATAATAATATCGTTCATTTTTATCACACTGCAAAGATAAAAAAGTTCCGCATTAAATAATCATTTATCCCCATGTAAAAATTGTTACAAAACATATCCGGAGACTGAAATACGGAAAGATTTCACTATTTTTAGATATACGCCACTCTTTTTGCCAACAAGAGGTTGCATTTTGACATTCCGGCCATGAGGCCAACAAAAAAGGATACATCTTACGATGCATCCTTCATACCCTTTTCGTGGACCTGGAGGGAGTCGAACCCTCGTCCAAACAAGGAAGCCATACGCTTTCTACATGCTTATCTCTGCCTTCGGTTTTCGTGCATAAGCAAGACCAGAGCCACCCACTTACGCCTTAGTCCCTAAAATTCATCCCGGCCGCGGGACGAGGCCGGAACTATTCCCGATTTTGCTGCACCGCTTTGTCAAACGCTTCGGAACAAGAGCTTTTGAGCGATGTCTCGTTTCCGCCACTGTGACGGAAATAAAGCTAATCTACTGTACTTCGATTAAGCAGCGAGAGCATAGTTTTCGTTGCCAGATAAAAGTTCAGCGACTGAGATTATAGTGCAAATCACCGACGCACTGCATGCTTACATAACACCTCTCTCGCTGTCAAAACCAAACAAGCCCAAGAGTCTGTATCCTTTTCAGGGCTACAAAGATACGCTTTCTTTCCGAAACCGCAAAGACAATCCACAAAAAAATCCACCACAGGACACAAAACACCGGCGTCCCGTGGTGAATCCGTATATTATTAAGGTATCAATGATGGAAAAGACGGATGCCTGTAAATGCCATCGCAATACCGTATTTGTCACAAGTGGCGATCACATGGTCGTCACGCACCGAGCCTCCAGCCTGGGCGATGAATTCCACACCGCTCTTATGAGCGCGCTCGATATTGTCACCAAACGGGAAGAAAGCATCGGAACCCAAAGACACGCCTTTCAGCGACTTCAGCCATTCACGCTTCTCTTCACAGGTCAGCACTTCAGGCTTCTCCGTGAAGAACTGCTGCCATACACCGTCGGCCAACACATCGTCATGATCCTCACTGATATACACGTCGATGGTATTATCGCGGTCGGCACGGCGGATTTTTTCCACCCAAGGCAGGTTGAGCACCTTCGGATGCTGGCGGAGATACCAGATGTCGGCCTTATTACCGGCCAGACGGGTGCAGTGGATACGGCTCTGCTGTCCGGCTCCGATACCGATAGCCTGACCGTCCTTCACGTAGCATACTGAATTCGACTGAGTGTACTTCAGAGTGATCAGCGCGATCATCAGGTCACGTTTCGCCTCTTCCGTGAAATGCTTGTTCTGCGTAGGAACGTTCTCAAACAATTCCGCTCCGTTCAATTTGATTTCATTACGCCCCTGCTCGAAAGTCACCCCGAACACATCCTTATGCTCAATCGGCTCCGGCTTGTATTCCGGATTAATCCTGATGACATTGTAAGTGCCCTTACGCTTGCTCTTCAGGATTTCCAGCGCCGCGTCGGTATATCCCGGCGCGATGACCCCGTCAGAGACCTCACGATGGATGAAGCGTGCCGTCTCCTCGTCACACACGTCACTCAACGCGATGAAATCGCCGTAAGATGACATGCGGTCAGCGCCACGTGCGCGTACATAAGCATTGGCCAACGGAGAAAGAGGCAGGCCATCCACAAAATAGATTTTCTTCAGCGTATCGTCCAGTTCCAGACCGATAGCGGCTCCGGCAGGACTGACATGCTTGAATGAAGTGGCGGCCGGCATACCGGTAGCCTCTTTCAATTCTTTCACCAGCTGCCATCCGTTCAGCGCGTCCAGAAAATTGATGTATCCGGGACGTCCGTTCAGGACCTCGATAGGCAGCTCTCCCTCCTGCATGAAAATGCGGGCCGGCTTCTGGTTAGGGTTACAGCCGTACTTGAGTGCGAGTTCTTTAGCCATATATTTTCTATTTGATAGATTTTTCTACAAAAATACGAAAATTCCGGCATCCCCGATGAAGAAAGGGGAAAGATTATGTATTTTTGCCGGAAAAGGAACCCTAAACATGGAAAATCATGATAGACGAACTGCTTAAATTCAACAGCTCTTTCGTAGAGAGCAAAGGGTATGAGAAATATATCACAACCAAATACCCTGACAAGAAAATCGCCGTCGTCACCTGCATGGACACACGGCTCACGGAACTTCTGCCCGCCGCATTGGGCATAAAGAACGGCGACGTGAAAATGATCAAGAACGCAGGAGGAACCATCAACCACCCGTTCGGCAGCGCGATGCGAAGCCTGCTGGTGGCCATCTACGAACTGGGAGTGAAAGAGGTAATGATTATCGGACACACGGATTGCGGGGTGCAACACATGGACAGCGAAGTGATGCTGAGACACATGCGCGAGAGAGGAGTCTCGCAGGACCATATCGACATGATGGAATACTGTGACGTGAACCTCCGCCAATGGCTCAGCGGATTCAACGACACGGAAGAGGCGGTACGCAAAAGTGTCTCTGTCGTCAGGCATCATCCGCTCGTTCCAGAAGACATCACGGTAAGGGGATTCATCATGAACTCCGTCACCGGTGGGCTGGAGGAGATCGTATCTGAGTAAATCATGACATATTGACAGGAAAGTGCCGCGTTTTCCACTGTTTCTGCCCCCAAATAAAAACGCCTAGATGTTTTAAGGAAAACGTCTGGACATTTCATTAAAAACGCCTTGACGTTTTATTTGAAACGTCAAGGCGTTTTTAACCGGACAATCTGTCAGTCCCTTACTCTTCAGCCAAGGCAATCTGCGATGACTCCTGAGGCACGTAGTCGGCCTGGAAGAAACGGCTCGCGCGGAGCAAGTGACGCCAGATGCTTACCAACTCCTGCGACTCCTGAAGGATGTTCAGATAAACCATGTTGGCTTTCAGAAGCGTGCTTTCAGCCTCCTGAATATGGTTCATCTGCTGCTTGCGGAGAGCGGAAATGGCATTCTTCAAGTCATCCCCCTCTTTCAGAATCACATCGGCATTGCTATAGTCATTATTTATAATACAAGTCCTTGTCCGCTCCATCAAACCGCAAAGCTGCTCACGTATCGGAAGGAACTCCTTCACATATTCTGCCGGAACAGGATTGAAGTTATTGTCCACATGCTCCTTACACGGCTCACAGATACGCTTCAAGCAGTAAAGCATTTCCTCGCAACTGTTGCTTCCCAGATGGAACCAAGTGTTTTTCTCGATGGCTATCGTCATGGGCAGACGGCGCAAGCCGATGATTTCCTTGCGGCGGAGCTTCTTCAGCATCTTCTTTTCCTCATCGGTCGCATTGATCGCCTTACGCAGACTCTTCAGGTCTTCGTTGATGAAACCGTCAGTCACCTTCACGTATGTGCTCTCCGCAAAATCCACATAGTGAGCCAACGTATCCTTCACATGCAGACGGAGCAGCTCCAAAACCTCGGTCTTATCCTTGCTCGAAACCATACGCTTGAATATGTTGTCCTGATCTTCCAGCTTCTCTTTCTTGCCGAACTTGATGTTGCTGCGAACCAACAGGAACACTGCCAAGGCAATAAACAGAAGCATGCCGACAAAGCTGGTATAGAACATCACGAAAGTCACGACAGCACAGATCGTAAAGGCTGTAAAGGCCGTAATGAACCATCCGCCGATAACGGAAAGCACACCCGTGATACGGTAAACCGCACTCTCGCGGCTCCACGCGCGGTCAGCCAGCGAAGTACCCATCGCCACGATAAAAGTCACATAAGTGGTGGAAAGCGGAAGCTTCATGGTGGTACCGATAATGATCAGCAGACCCGAGAGCACCAGATTGACAGAAGCACGCACCATATCAAAGGCCGCACCGTTCTCAAGAATCACATCGTCCTTATTGAAACGGTTGTTGATCCAGTTCCTCACGCCTACCGGGATCGTACGGACCAGAAAATCATTGAAGTTCGTGGTGCGGCGCACGATCAGACGGGCCAGACCGGACGAGCCGAACATCTCGTCCCCTTCTTCCTGACGGGCCAGGTCGACAGAAGTCTTGATCACGTTCTGTGCCTTCTTTGAGGTAGCCAGAGCGTATACCATAATCAGTCCGGCGGCTATCAGGAAGATGACCGGAGTCTTGGCCGACGACATCAACGATGTCATCATGAAATCATGCGGACTCACCCCGTTTCCGTTGGCGATGTAATCCGTATAGGAAGAGAATCCCGCCAAAGGCACACCGATGAAATTCACAAGGTCATTCCCGGCAAACGCCAGCGCCAACGAGAAAGTACCCAAAAGCACAATGATCTTGAACACGTTCACCTTACACCAATGAAGTATCTGCATCAGGATGGTGGAAACCACGAAACATATGCCGACCAATGTCCAGGTATGATCAAACACCCATTGCATGGACTCTTCCGTCATAAACGAGGCACTGGCCAGTCCCTGAATCACGATGAAATAAGCCAACGCAGTCACGGCGATACCGCCGAACACACCAATGGTCCACGCAAGATGCTTCTTATAATTAAAGGTAAAGATAATTCTGGATATATATTGTACGACTGTACCGGCCACGAACGCGATGGCAACAGAAAGGAAAATGGCCATGATGACCGAGAAAGCTTTTTCAGTGTTCATGAGATCTCCCAGACTGAGCATCCCTGTCTCGTCGCCGATAATTTTCAGGATAGCAAGGATGAACGTACCGCCAAGCAGCTCGAACACCATCGAGACAGTGGTGGAGGTCGGAAGCCCCAACGTATTGAATATGTCAAGCAGCACCACATCCGTCACCATGACGGCCAAGAAGATACACATCAGATCATAAAGACTGAAATTTACGGGATGGAATATTCCGTGACGGGCTATATCCATCATTCCGTTACTCGAGACCGCACCGACAAATACTCCCAAAGCGGCAATAATGACGATTGTCCTGAACTTTGCAACTTTCGCGCCTACGGCGGAATTCATGAAATTGACGGCATCGTTACTGACGCCCACCAGCAGGTCGAACACCGCCAGCATGAATAGGAAAATGACAATTCCTAAATAAAGGGTTTCCATACGTTAGTTTTTGATTCACTATGTTTTTTATGGGCACAAAGTTAATCTTTTTTTCTGAAACGGAAATGTTACCCATATTACAATTATGTTACAAAACAAGACATGCATGCCGGGACGCGGTCTGACAGGCCATACACAAGCCTCACAGACATATCCGTCAGTGGAAAGCGCGGCACCTTCAGGATGACGGACACGGATACCCATAAAAAAATATATATTTTTATTTAAACGCGGTCATTTATCGCTTGAAAATTTGTATTTTTGCGGCTGAAACCAAAATTAAGATCAGAAATGTCAGAAACGAAGAAGATAAAAACCGCTTTGATTTCGGTTTATCACAAGGACGGTCTGGACGCCATCCTGGCCAAGCTTCACGAAGAAGGTGTAGAGTTCATGTCCACAGGCGGGACACACAAGTTCATCGAATCACTGGGCTATCCCTGCAAGGCAGTGGAAGACATCACCACATACCCCTCGATTCTCGGAGGCCGCGTAAAGACCCTCCATCCGAAAATTTTCGGAGGCATACTCTGCCGCAGGGAACTGGCGGAAGACCAGGAACAAGTGGCAAAATATGAAATTCCGGAAATCGACCTGGTAATCGTCGACCTGTATCCGTTCGAAGAAACCGTGGCAAGCGGAGCCGGCGAACAGGACATCATTGAGAAGATCGACATAGGCGGAATCTCACTGATCCGTGCAGGCGCGAAAAACTTCAACGATGTGGTCATTGTCGCAAGCAAGCACCAGTACCAGCCGTTGCTGGACATCCTCAACAAACAGGGAGCTGTCACCACACGCGAACAGCGCCGTTGGTTCGCGGGCGAGGCGTTCACCGTATCATCACACTACGATACCGCCATCCGCGACTATTTCAAGAAATAAGAACAATCGGAAATCGAGAGGAAGATGTGCCGCAACAGAAAAACGGACACATCTTCTTCTTGATTTATTCAGTCCGACAAATGATTTCAATCTTACACTACTCAATCTTAAAGTAAAATGGGCTTATTCTCCTTTACTCAAAATATAGCGATGGATCTTGGCACTGCCAATACCATTATCATCAGCAATGACAAGATTGTGGTCGACGAGCCCTCAGTAGTCGCACTAGACCGCAGGACTGACAAGATGATCGCGGTGGGCGAGCGCGCGAAGATGATGTACGAGAAAGAAAACCCGAACATCCGTACCGTACGCCCGCTGCGCGATGGTGTCATTGCCGACTTCAACGCCTGCGAACAGATGATGCGGGGACTGATCAAGAAAGTCAACCCCGGACGCCATCTGTTCACCCCCTCCCTGCGCATGGTTATCGGTGTACCGTCCGGTTCCACCGAAGTGGAACTCCGTGCCGTGCGCGACAGTGCCGAACATGCCGGAGGCCGTGACGTATACCTGATTTTTGAGCCGATGGCGGCCGCTATCGGAATCGGACTTGATGTGGAAGCGCCAGAAGGAAACATGGTGGTGGACATCGGCGGCGGTTCCACGGAAATCGCGGTGATTTCATTGGGAGGTATCGTCTCAAACAACTCCATCCGCGTGGCCGGCGATGACCTTACAGCCGACATTCAGGAGTACATGAGCCGGCAACACAATGTCAAGGTAAGCGAGCGTATGGCCGAGCGCATCAAGATTCATGTGGGAGCCGCCATTACTGACTTGGGAGACGACGCGCCGGAGGACTATATCGTCAGAGGCCCGAACAGGATCACCGCCCTACCCATGGAAGTGCCTGTAGGCTATGAGGAAATAGCCCACTGCATGGAAAAAAGTATCGCCAAAATAGAGACCGCCATTCTCAGCGCGTTGGAAAACACCCCCCCCGAGCTGTATGCCGACATCGTGAACAACGGAATCTATCTGGCCGGCGGAGGCGCGTTACTGCGAGGACTGGACAAACGACTGACCGACAAGATCAACATTCCATTCCACATCGCAGAAGATCCGTTGCTGAGCGTGGCGAAAGGAACAGGAGTTGCGTTGAAGAATGTCGACCGCTTCTCATTCCTGATGCGATAAGGATCCTATAAATCCGCGGACAGAGAATTGGACATGCAGACTTTTCCGGAATTCCAGGAACAAGGCCGCATATTCAATTCTCTGTTTTCAGACCATTATACAGTTCCACATGCGAAACCTGATCAATTTTCTCCTAAAATACAACCACTGGTTGCTTTTCATCCTGTTGGAAGTGATTTCATTCGCCCTGCTGGTACATTTCAACAATTATCAGGGAAGCGTCTATTTCACTTCGGCCAACCGGATAGGCGGAGCGGTTTATGAGACAGTGAATCAGGTGACACGCTATTTCGGTCTGGTCGATGTCAACCGCGACCTGACGGCCCGGAATGTGGAACTCGAGATTGAAGTGGAACGTCTTACAGAAGCATTGGAACATTACACAAAAGACTCGACTAAAGTAACTGAACTACGCCAAACGGCGCTCTCCGGCTATACGCTTTATCCGGCACGTGTCATCAACAACAATGTGACTCATCCCAATAACTTCATCACCATCGACAAAGGAAAGGCCGACGGCATCAAGCCGGAAATGGGAGTTGTCTGCGGAAACGGGGTGGTAGGAATTGTCTATCTGACAGGAACGCACCATTCCATTGTGCTTCCTGTATTGAACTCCCAAAGCAACATCAGCTGTAAGATCAAGCGGACATCCTATTTCGGATTTCTAAGATGGGAAGGAGGCTCTCCGCAATATGCGTATGTAAAGGATATGCCAAGACATTCCGAATTCTCACTAGGCGACACAATCGTCACCAGCGGACATAGCGCGGTATTTCCGGCAGGAATCCCTATTGGCACGGTGGACGATATGAAAGACAGTCATGACGGCCTTTCTTATCTACTGAAAATCAAGTTATTCACTGACTTTGCCAGACTAAGCGACGTGCAGGTGATAGAATCCGCCATCGGATTAGAGCAAAAAGCCTTGGAGGATAGTGTGAAAGCGATTACAAGCAAACAATAGGAAAAAAGGACGACAAGCTTATGCAATACCTGATCAGAATAAAATGGTTCATCTTGCTGGTGCTCATTCAGGCACTGGTACTCAACCACATGCACATAAGCCGGTTCGCCACCCCATTGCTCTACATCTATTTCATTCTGAAATTCAACTCCGACACCAATGTCAAGTCGTCAATGACATGGTCATTCGCCTTAGGTCTTGCCATCGACATACTCAGCAACACACCGGGCCTCAACGCATCAGCGTCTGTCCTGACAGCCTTTCTACGTCCGTGGCTGTTACGCACGCTGGCAACCCGTGACATGAGCGAAAACTTCGAGCCGGGGATCCGCATCATGGGATTCTCCTCCTTTTTCCGGTATACATTTGTCATGATACTCCTGCATGCCACAGCAGTGAATGTCATCGACGCCTTCTCATTCGTAAACTTCTACACCGTACTGCTGCAGATACTCGGCGACACATTGCTTACACTTACCTGCGTGCTGTGTATAGATTCTGTAAGGAGGGACAAATAGTGGAACACGACTACAAACTGGAGAAACGGAAATACGTGATAGCCGGAACCGTAATAGCCATCGTAGTGGTCTATCTCATCCGGTTGCTGTCATTGCAGATCATGAGTGAGGACTACAAGAAAAACGCGGACAGCAACGCTTTCCTGAAAAAGATCCAATACCCGAGCCGGGGAGTCATCTACGACCGCCACGGAGAACTGCTGGTGTACAACCAACCCGCCTACGACATCACTGTAATCATGAAAGAGGTGACCCGGCTGGACACCATGGACCTGTGTAACACCTTGGGCATATCACCAGAATCCTTACGCGAGAGATTCCGTAGCATGAAAGACCGCCGGCTGAATCCGGGATACTCACCCTATACCCATCAGGTGCTTCTCACACAACTCTCAGCCGAAGAGTGCGGAATGTTTCAGGAAAAGCTCTTTAAATTCCCTGGTTTCTATATCCAACGCCGCACCATCCGCCAGTACAACCACAATGCGGGCGCACATATCCTGGGGGACATCGCGGAAGTGTCCAAATCGGAAATGGAAAAGGATGAATATTATATTCCCGGTGACTTTATCGGGAAACTGGGAGTGGAACGCGCGTACGAAAAACAGTTGCGCGGCGAGAAAGGCATGGAAATCCTTCTGCGCGACGCACGGGGAAGAATACAAGGGAACTACATGGACGGCAAGTTTGACAAGGCATCAGTGCCAGGAAAGAACCTAAAACTCGGGCTTGACATAGAACTGCAGGAACTGGGCGAGCGACTGCTGGAAGGAAAGATAGGCAGCATTGTGGCAATCGAGCCCTCCACAGGTGAAGTGCTGTGCATGGTTTCCTCACCTTCATACGACCCACGGATAATGGCCGGAAGAAACCGTGGGAAGAACCACCTGAAAATGGCCCAGAATCCTTGGAAACCATTGCTGAACCGTGCCATCATGGGTACCTATCCACCGGGATCTACATTCAAGACCGCTCAGGCTCTCACTTTCCTGCAAGAAGGAATCATCAACACTTCCACCAGCTATCCATGCTATAAAGGATTCAATTTCAGAGGACTTCATGTAGGATGCCATGCCCATCCCTCCCCACTTCAGCTCGTACCTGCCATAGCCACCTCCTGCAACGGATATTTCTGCTGGGGACTTTACCACATGATCGGAGCAAAGAAGAAATACGGCTCCGTACAGAAAGCGATGAACACCTGGCGTGACTATATGGTGTCAATGGGATTCGGCTATACGCTGGGCATTGACTTACCCGGTGAGAAAAGGGGATTCATCCCGAACGCCAGTGTCTACGACAAGGCATACCGTGGCTCATGGAACGGACTGACCGTCATCAGTATAGCCATAGGGCAAGGAGAAGTGACACTGACACCGTTACAAATCGCCAATCTGGGCGCCACCATTGCCAACCGGGGGTATTTCATTACCCCACATGTGGTAAAGGAAATCGAAGGCGACACACTGGAAAGCATTTACAGAAAAAAGCGATACACTATGACCGAGAAAATCCACTACGAAGAAGTGGTGGAAGGAATGAGGGCCGCCGTGACAGGAGGCACATGCCGTGGAGCCAATCTGCCCGACATAGAAGTGTGCGGAAAGACAGGAACTGCAGAGAACCGTGGGAAAGACCATTCCGCCTTCATGGGCTTCGCTCCCATGAACGACCCGAAGATAGCCATCGCGGTCTATGTGGAAAACGGCGGTTTCGGAGCCGTATACGGGGTTCCCATCGGCCGGTTGATGATAGAGAAATACTTGAAGAGAGAGCTCTCACCGGAAGATGAGGTGCTGGCGGCAGACATTCAAAAACGAAGGATAGATTATGGCATACATGAAAGATAGCGTCTGGAAAAATGTGGACTGGTGGACTGTCACCCTGTATCTGGCATTGGTCATCCTCGGATGGTTCAGCGTGTGCGGAGCCAGCTACAACTATGGCGAGCCGGATTTCTTTGACTTCACTACCCGCGCAGGCAAACAGCTGATGTGGATAGGATGCTCAATGATCCTCGGATTTGTCCTGCTGATGTTGGAAGACAGGCTGTACGACACATATGCTTACCTGATTTACGGCTTCATGATCCTGCTGCTGTTCGGAACGATATTCAATCCCCATGAAATAAAGGGCTCGCGCTCGTGGATTGTACTAGGGCCGGTCAGTCTGCAACCGGCTGAGTTCGCCAAGTTTGCCACGGCACTGGCACTAGGGAAATACATCGGAGAATACACATTCTCCATGCAACGCACGCGCGACATGCTTACCTCACTTGCCATCATCCTGGTTCCCATGACACTGATTATCCTACAAAAAGAGACTGGATCCGCACTGGTATACCTGTCTTTTTTCCTGATGCTCTATCGGGAAGGAATGACCGGTGCCGTATTGTTCTCCGGAGTATGCGCTGTGGTATTCTTTATCGTGGGACTACGGTTCGGGGCAGTCATGATGCCCGATGAGATGACTACATGGGGAGAGTTTTCCGTGTTGACCCTCGTCATTCTATTGGCTTCTCTTCTCGTCAAACTATACGGTACTCCTCACTCGCGCGCTTCACTTTACATTTTCTGGACAGGCGGAGGAACCATACTTCTGGGCAGTCTGTTTTCGTGTTACGTAATCCCTTTCAACGTATGCCATTTGCAGCTTTGGCTCTGCGGGGCGCTTGTGGTCTATCTGATTCTGGTTTATCTGCGTGAAAGACTGCGGAACTACCTCTACGTGATTGTCTTCACCTTATGCTCCGTAGCGTTTTTCTTTTCAACCGACTACGTGTTCAACAAGGTTCTGGAGCCGCATCAGAAAGTCCGTATCGAAGTATTGTTGGGAATGAAAGACGATCCGGCCGGCGCAGGATACAATGTCAACCAAAGCAAGATCGCCATCGGCTCAGGAGGACTGTTCGGGAAAGGCTTCCTGAACGGGACACAGACAAAACTGAAATATGTGCCGGAACAGGACACCGACTTCATTTTCTGCACAGTAGGCGAGGAACAAGGGTTTGTAGGCTCAGCCGCGGTAATCCTGCTGTTCATGGCACTGATTCTGCGACTGATCATACTGGCAGAACGCCAGGACACACGGTTCGGACGAGTCTACGGCTATTGCGTGATGGGCATCTTCTTCTTCCATCTGTTCATCAATATCGGCATGGTGCTGGGACTGACTCCGGTCATAGGCATACCTCTCCCCTTCTTCAGCTATGGCGGATCCTCTCTCTGGGGATTCACGATTCTTCTGTTCGTCTTTCTCAGGATAGACGCCGCACAAGAGAAATGACGGACACAGCCTCTACTCCTTACGAGACAGTCTGACTCCTATATCAGAGATACCCACAAGAGGATTGTCACGCATGATATGGACAATCCGCAAACTTCGGTGGAAAGAATCCGGACCGATGACGAATGGCTTGTCACTGACAAAGACACTCTGATAATAACTCCCGGCACTGCCTCCTCTGTTCCAACGTCCTTTCTTGTCTGCCAGGAACAAGTGCAGAGTGTCTATTCTGGGGGGCAATGTATCACTGATGGTCTGAGACAAAACAAGCCAAAGGTCCCGATATTTATAACCACCCGTATTACGGACCCCCACTTCCATCAAATAGGAGTCAGGGGAAAGTCCGGACGGGAAGAAAAAAAACAGAGAATCCCCCCTCTTCCATCCGGAATCTTCCGGAATTGCCCTGTAGACATGATAAACTGTATTATCCTTACATGATGACAGCAGAAAAAGCAGTAAGACAAAAGGAAGCAGCATCAGACTTCTGGCCTGACCAAACAGCCGATATATACAAAAGAGACCTGTACGGCAGCCTCCCGACATGCCATACAGATTACTTTCCTCTGTCTTGCAGGATGATCCATGTCCCACACAGCCAGACCTCCGGACATCAGGACTGCACATCCGTTTTGGGTTTGTTGACATTATCCGAAGAGTTCCCTTCATTTTTATCTGAGCGACGGGCCGCGTCATTCTTACGGTTTCTCCTATTGTTGTGGCCACCGCGCTGGGACTCTCCAGCCTGCGCCGTCACGTTCGCAACAGGATTCTGTGACCGGGACTCGTCGTCCGGGCGTTTTCTCCGTGAAACGTTGGGATTATTCCGCGGCGGTCTTTGGCCTTGCGGCTGTTCGCCACCCCCATTCTCTCTTTCCTGCCTGCGTGGCGGACGGTTGCCTTTCTGCTGAGGTTGCCGCGGCTGTTCTCCGCTACCGTCTGCCGTCCTGCCTGCCTTTTCCGGACTATTCTCCACAGCATTATTGTTCAGCGCAGAATTCGGTTTTGCCTTTTTCTTTTTCCTGTTGTTTCTCGACTTGTCAAAACGGGTCAGACTTTCCTGCTCCAACAAATCTTTCGGACGACTAGCCTCCCGCACAAACCCCTCTTCGTTCAACTTGTCAGGCTTTTCACCGCGTTTGTTCATATTGATCACCTCAAAGGCACGGCGCGAAGATATTGTCACCTCATTGGCCAGAAAACTCTTGTCGGTACTGTAAGTCACCATATTCTTGAGAATGTCCGCCTTGAAATAATAATAAGTACTGTCACGTGTTTCCAGCGCGATTTCCTTGCTGGGCAACCGTTTCTGGCATTCCACGTATGCGTCCACCTCATAATTCAGACAACATTTCAGTTTGGCACACTGTCCGGCCAGTTTCTGCGGATTCAATGAAATGTCCTGATAGCGTGCAGCACTGGTAGATACGGATACGAAATTGGTCATCCAGGTCGCGCAACACAGTTCACGACCACACGGGCCGATGCCACCGATGCGTCCCGCCTCCTGACGCGCACCGATCTGCTTCATCTCGATACGCACCCGGAAAGTCTCGGCGAGCACCTTTATCAGCTGACGGAAATCCACGCGCTCGTCGGCAATATAGTAGAAAATCGCCTTGTTGCCGTCACCCTGATACTCCACGTCACCGATCTTCATCTGAAGTCCCAGACTCTCGGCTATCTTCCGAGAGCGGATCATCGTGTCATGCTCCCGCGTTTTGGCCTCTTCGTATTTTTCCATATCCACTGGTTTCGCCTTACGGTAAATACGACGTATTTCCGCATCCGGTTTCAGATTTGCCTTTCTCATCTGCAACGGAACCAGCCTTCCGGTCAAGGTCACCGTCCCGATATCATGACCGGGACAGGCTTCCACCGCCACGATGTCACCTTTCTCAAGATGCAGTCCGTTACTGTTCTTGAAATACCCTTTACGTGTATTCTTGAACTGCACCTCCACCATATCCTGCTCTTCGGCATTACCCGGAATATCAGCGAGCCAGTCATAAGTATTCAGTTTATTATCTTGTCGTCCGCAGCCTCTGCAACAAAGCGAGCCGCTTCCGTCTTTCAGCTTGAAATCATTCATAAATAATTATCGTTGTTTCATTTCTACAATCATTCTCAATGCCATATCAAAAAACACCATTCTCGCGCTTACATTCTGCTCGATATGCGTCTGCGCCTCTTCCAGCAAAGCCATTATCTGAAAAATGTTCCTTTCGTTGATGAAAGGAGCGAACCTGACAGAAAAACTTTCCTCATCCGGATTCATGTAAACCATTTCCGGATGACGGAAATTCATGATGAAATTCTCACGGACCATCCGCTGGCAATATTCCAGAAGATTCTTCTGCCGTTCTCTTCCCATCCCTGCCACCTGCTCACTCCAGGCTTTCAGTGAACGGATATCACGCTTATAAGCCATACGCATCAGATTGACAAACAGGTCAAAACACAAACGGTTCTCCTCACTCAGCTGAATGTTCTCCATGGCCTTCAGCAAACTTCCTGTCGAACGGTGAGCGATATCCCGTGCGTCCTCCTCCACAAGGCTGTACCGTATTCTCAAAAACCCTTCTATCTCCTGGTCTGACAAAGGGTGGAGATTGACCCGCTGCGTACGGCTGACAATCGTAGACAGCAACATATCCGGCTGCTCGCTCACCAACAGGAACACGGTCTTCACAGGAGGCTCCTCCAGAAGCTTCAACAACTTGTTGGCACAATCCACATTCATCTTTTCCGGCAGCCACACCAACATTACCTTATATCCGCCCTGACTTGACTTCAGCGACAGCTTACGCTGAATCTCGTCACTTTCGCGCACATAAATCTGAGGCTGTTGGTTGCCCGCGTCAATCCGCCGCATCCACTGCTGCAAGCCGACATAAGGATCACGCTCCAGCATTTCACGCCATTGGGGCAGAAAATCATCGCACACGGAATCACGGCCCGCCTTTTTCTTGATGATCGGAAAAGCAAAATGCAAATCCGGATGAGCCAGCCTATCCACCATCCTGCACGAAGCACAGTTACCACACGAATCGTCCGGCAAGGGGTGCTGACAAAGAAGATATCGGGCAAAAGCCAAGGCCAACGGCAATTTTCCACTGCCGGAAACACCCGTAAACAACAAAGCATGCGGCACCTTTCCGCTCCGTACACTCCCGGTTAGCAGTTGCTTCACTTCTTCCTGTCCGACTACATCCTTAAAAAACGGCATTTCTGTCAATTAATACTACAGTCTGACAAAAGTAAGAAAAACCCGTGAATTATCTGCATAATTTGGAGAAATTAAGTAAGAAAACAGCCAACCGGAATTCCGGAAAATAGAATCAAGACCTCCACGACAATCCGGCCGCACTTGCTACAGGAACGGAGTGAACAGATGCGCGAACCATCCGACAAAACGTTTCCAGGCCCCCCGCTTCCTGTACTCATCACGTGTCATCACGGTACAGTTCTGTTTGTCGGCCTTGAACACCTCCCCCAACTCTGCCGTGACCGGAAGATCAAAAATGAAAGCGTTGATCTCGTAATCACACCTCAGGCTCCGGCTGTTGAGGTTTGTGCTCCCCACCGTACAGAACCGGTCGTCCACCATCATCACCTTCGAATGATGGAACCCTCCGTTAAACACATAGATATGCGCTCCGGCCTTACGGAGCTTGTTGGCGATATAGAACCCGGCATCAGGAGTAAAAGGAATGTCTGATTTTCCGGGAATCATGATCTCCACTCGGACCCCCCGTTTGGCGGCACGCTTGATAGCCTTGCGTACGCTACGGGTTGGTGTAAAATAAGGATTGATGATCTGCACCTTCCGCTCCGCCACGTCCAATGCGGTGATGTACGCCTTACGCATAATGTCGGGCGACACCTTGGGCACACGCTGCACGATGGCCACCTGGTTGCCAAGACGCGGCAGCATGGTGTCCGGCATTACATCCCCCGAAACATACGGGAAATACTCTTCCCCTTCCACCTGCTGTTCCGACTCCTCATTCCACACGTTCAGAAAAGCCTTCTGGAGCTGCTCGGCGGCAGGTCCCTCGATGCGGAGATGCATGTCGCGCCATGCACCTATCTCGGGCAGTCCGTTGATGTAATAGTCGGCGATGTTCATGCCGCCCGTGTATCCTGTCCTGCCGTCGATGACCACAATCTTCTGATGGTCACGGCAAAAGATATGGTTGACATAAGGAAAGCGGATCGGGTCGAACCTGATGATCTCTATCCCCCGGTCGTTCAGCATCTTGAGATGTTCTTTCCGGAGCGGACGGCTGTTCGAGAGGTTTCCGAAATCATCGAACATGGCGCGGACCTTCACGCCTTCCTTCGCCTTCTCGGCCAGCAGCGTGAACAGTTCCTTGGCTATAGAGTCGTTGCGGAAATTGAAATATTCCAAATGGATGCTTTTTTGGGCCTTCCGTATGTCCCGGAACAGATGCGTGAACTTGGTCCGTCCGCTTGTCAGCAGAGTCATTTTGTTATACCGGGTGACGGGGATGTCACGGCTCTGCAGGAAACGGGCAAAAAGGGAATCGGACGGCAAGTACACGCCAGAAGAATCCGCACGCGGCATCCACTCTTTAGCCGCCAGCGTCTGCCCCCGGAAGGCTCCGGACAAAAAAAGGACGGACAAAAAAAGGAATGTATGTAAATCAAGTCTAATCTTCATGTCTTCGCTCTTTCCCAAATCAGGACAAAAGTATAGAATATTTCCCAAAAGACAATGCTTCCGGAAATATTGACCATAAAATGCCGCAATCGGAACGGTAAGAGCAGCCCAGACCGATGCCCCTCTCATGCAACACGATGAAAGGTCTTTACGCTTCGGAAATCTTCCCATACGCCTTCCAGTTTCCAAGTATACGTGAGTTCGGGATAACATTAGAACAAAGTCAATTGTTTTGACTGCTCGATTGTGTGTGTCTTTTTGTAAATAAGGTTGACTCCTAAAAAGCAAGAAGATGAAAGAAAGCAATTATGAACAAGAGAAATCTCGGAGGAATCTGGAAAGAGAGATTTTCCGTTTGGTAAAACAAGACAATGTCTCCATCCAGGAAGTGGTTCAACAATATGGAGTAAGTCGTTCGAGCATTTATCGAATAATAGCTACCTTTGAACGAGAAAATCCTCTAGAAGCAGAACTCATGAAAAAGCAAGGAAAAGACGTGACGCCGGAAGACTACAAGAAGCTTCTCGAAGAATTGTCGTCACTGAAGAAAGCATTGGCCGAAGAGCGTTTGCGCGCCGATTTCTACCAAGAGATGGTCGCCTATGGCGAGGAAGTGTATGGCATAAAGCTAAAAAAAGCTGGCACCAAGTAGTCCGTAGGCTGCATGAAAGGGACAGGGAACGGTATAAGGTCGTTCCCTTGTGCCGTCTGCTTGGTGTGAGTAAACAAGCCTACTATAAGCATGAGGACAAGGTACTGCAACGTCTGATGGAAGAATCTTTCGTTGTGGAGTTTATCAAGGAAATCCGACGGAAAGATCCGGGCATAGGAGGGAACAAGCTTTGGCAGATGTACCAGAGCCGATTTGGTTCCTACAGCGTGGGTTATAACCGTTTCTATGACATCATCGAACGTTATGGCTTGAAAGTCCGCAAACGGAAAAGACGCGTCAAGACAACCGATTCCACCCATGAGTATCCAGTTTATCCGAATCTGATTAAGACATACATTCCGGATCGCCCCTGCCAACTGATAGTCAGCGATATCACCTATATACCTTACTGGACAAACCCGGAAATGGGCGAGTATGATTTCTGCTATCTTTCTTTAGTAACGGATTATTACACAAAAGAAATCATCGGTTACAGTGTGGGCGATACCTTGGAAGCCCGTTATCCTCTGGAAGCATTGAACATGGCCTTGGGCTATTATAAAGGCAAGGATCTTAGTGGATTGATCCATCACTCGGACCGTGGTGTCCAATATGCCTGTTATAACTATATTTCGCGGTTGAAGGAACATCATATAAAGATAAGCATGACCGAAAGTGGCAATCCCAAAGATAATGCCGTGGCCGAACGAGTCAACAATACAATTAAGAATGAACTCCTTCTGGGGCAATCCTTTTACAGCGTATCGGAAGTTAAATCAGCCATAAGGATAGCGGTCGATTTCTATAACAATGAGCGTCCTCACTTGAGTCTGGACGGTATAACTCCTGCAGAAGCCTCCGCAATGAGAGGAACAATAAAGAAACGCTGGAAGAGTTATCGGGAATTAGCCATCCAAGGAGAAATGTCTAATGCCTTCGTTTCTCCAAACCTGGTGGAGACAAACTCTTTGGAGGCTTCGCGCCTCCAGCCGTAAGGCAAACCACCGCGGTGGTTTTTTCATTATTTTTATGAGGATATATGAGGATCAAAGATCTTTGTTTATTTTTGCCCAAAATATGAAAAGACAACCTGTTGAGTGATTAACAAAAATATGAGTCAACTCAGTATATAAATAAGTTAAACTAGAGTCAACCCCTTTTATTTATAAAGAGATTTTAAGTCAACTAAATCCGTTAAATGACA
>DWVR01000043.1 GCA_019120125.1 Candidatus Phocaeicola excrementigallinarum
GTGTGGAGTTTCTATAACATGTTCAGCAAGACTACGGGACAGGCATATCTTCCTTACATACAGGGAGAGAGCAAGGACCCCATGCCCTTGTATGTGAAGCCCGACCGCAAGGTGTCGGTGCGCGACATCCAGCATGCTATGCGCGACCATTACGAAGGTACTCCACTTGACATCACCAAGGATCTCGGAGCCGGCTGTTTTGCTTCGCCTTATCGCTTGTCTCCTCTGACGTTCAATGTGAACGGTCAGGAGTATTTTAATGAACGTCCCATCTCCACTCAGCAGAGCGGCTTCGTGTTTGTCTCGCAGATGCGTGCCAGCATGCCCGACGTGGTGGGTGGCGTGTTGTGGTTCGGTCTTGACGATGCCAACATGACGGTGTTCACCCCCGTGTATTGCCAGACCGACAAAGTGCCTTACCCGTATGCCAAAGGCAACGGCGACTGTGTGACTTTCTCGTGGGATTCCGGCTTCTGGATTTATAACTGGGTGGCCGACATGATCCGTCCGCGCTACAGTCAGATGGAGGGTGACATGCGTACAGTCCAGAATAGTCTGGAGGACATGTTCGCCACTGCGCAGAAGGGCATAGAGAGCACGGCCCTGGAGCTTTATCAGCAAGATCCGGAAAAGGCGCGCGGTTTCCTGACAGAATATACCTCATCGGCAGCGAACACGGCTGTGGCCAGCTGGAAGAAGTTGGGCGAGTTCCTGATTGTCCGCTACAACGACGGAGTGGTCAAACGTGTGAAAGACGGACAGCTGCAGCGTCCGGAAACGGGAAACACGGCTCCTTATGACCGTCCGGGCTATCCGCTGGATTTCCTGAAGCAGCTGGTGAAAGCTACAGGCGACCGCTATAAGGTGAAGGAGTTGAAATGATTTCGCAGAGCGCCGGACTTTTCCGTCCGTCGTCATGATTCCGGACGGACACAGGTTCCGCAGTCTTACGGCATGAGTCTCACGGCTTGTGCCGTAAAATTTTTGTTTCACATCTAGGATAATTGGATTTTTTTTTTTATTTTTGTCTCTGTCTTGGATGAATACCTGAAAAACTAAAATAACAACTGAAAATCATGGAAAACGAAGAATTGATCAAACAATGCACAGAAAAGGCACAGGCCTGGTTGTCACCCGCTTATGATGCGGAAACTCAGGCCGAAGTAAGACGCATGCTGGAAAACCCCGACAAGACAGAGCTTATCGACGCGTTCTATAAGGATCTGGAATTCGGTACGGGCGGTCTGCGCGGCATCATGGGTGCGGGCTCCAACCGCATGAACATCTACACGGTGGGTGCCGCCACACAGGGACTGGCCAACTATCTGAACAAATGTTTTGCCGGTAAGGACAACATTTCCGTAGTGGTAGGTCATGACTGCCGTAACAACAGCCGCAAGTTTGCTGAAATTTCTGCCGATATTTTCTCTGCAAACGGTATAAAGGTCTATCTGTTCGACGATATGCGTCCGACTCCTGAAATGTCGTTCGCTATCCGTCATTTGGGATGCCAGAGCGGTATCAACATCACCGCTTCCCATAACCCGAAAGAATACAACGGCTACAAGGCTTATTGGGACGACGGCGCACAGGTGCTGGCTCCGCACGACAAGGGTATCATCGATGAGGTGAACAAGGTGAAGGTGGATGACATCAAGTTTACAAAGAATGCTGATCTGATTCAGATTGTCGGCAAGGAAATTGATGACGAATACCTGAAACGCATCCATACCATCTCGATTGATCCGGAAGTCATCAAACGACAGAAGGATTTGAAGATTGTCTACACTCCGATTCACGGAACAGGCATGATGCTGATTCCGCAGTCGCTGAAACTGTGGGGCTTCGAGAACGTACACTGCGTGCCTGAACAGATGGTGAAGAGCGGCGATTTCCCGACTGTGGTTTCTCCGAATCCGGAAAATGCGGAAGCGTTGACTCTGGCTATCAAGCTGGCTAAGGAGATTGACGCCGACATCGTGATGGCTTCTGACCCGGACGCTGACCGTGTAGGTATGGCCTGCAAGGACAGCAAGGGCGAGTGGGTGCTCATCAACGGCAACCAGACTTGTCTGATTTTCCTGTACTATATCATCAAGAACCGTATCGCAACGGGTAAGATGGTCGGCAACGAATTTATCGTGAAGACCATTGTGACTACCGACCTGATCAAGACGGTGGCCGACAAGAATCATATCAAGATGCTTGACTGCTATACGGGATTCAAGTGGATTGCACGTGAAATCCGTTTGCGTGAAGGCAAGGAACAGTATATCGGCGGCGGTGAGGAAAGCTACGGATTCCTGGCTGAGGACTTCGTGCGTGACAAAGATGCCGTTTCTGCCTGCTCATTGCTGGCTGAAATCTGCGCGTGGGCGAAAGACCAGGGCAAGACCTTGTATGACGTGCTGATGGAAATCTACGTGGAATACGGATTCTCCAAAGAGCTTACCGTCAATGTAGTGAAGCCGGGCAAGACAGGTGCTGATGAAATCAAGGCGATGATGGACAACTTCCGTGCTTGTCCTCCAAAGGAACTCGGCGGATCGGAAGTGGTACTGGTGAAAGACTACAAGTCGCTGAAGGCTACAGACAACAAGGGTAATGTGATTGATCTGGAAATGCCGGAAACATCCAACGTGCTGCAGTTCTTTACGGCCGACGGCACAAAGGTTTCCGTACGTCCGTCAGGAACAGAACCGAAAATCAAGTTCTACATGGAAGTGAAAGGCGAAATGCAGTGTCCGAAGTGCTATGCGGGAGCTACTGCCGATGCCATGGAAAAGATTGAGGCTGTAAAGAAATCTTTGGGAATCTGATTCCCGTTTGAGGATGTCTTTGACAGGGAGTGTGCGGAGAGGCACGGATATGCCGTGTCTGCTCCGCACACTTTTTTGTCCGTGTCCGGTGCTGGATTGTCTGATAAACTGACAATAAATGACCTTGGTTACTTACGAATGATAATTTATTTGAAAAAAAAGTGTCATTTTATTTGTTTGTTTCAAAAAAGCCTTTACCTTTGCGAATATAAATGATAAGAGATATGAACGCAACTCATACATTGGTCAATCTGGAAGTCCTGCATATTATTCGCGTCGTGGTCGTGGCACCAAGGGGTGAGGGGGCTTCGTGTATGTAGTCGCATTGAATGATATTGGATGGAAGCCTTTCTCACCGGATGATGAGAGAGGCTTTTTAATTGAAAAATATGGTAAAGATGAAACATCAGTTACGCAGTTCGATGAGTACGGAAGGCCGCCGGATGGCCGGGGCACGTGCCCTGTGGGTGGCCAATGGAATGAAAAGGGAAATGATGGGGAAACCTATCATCGCGATAGTCAATTCGTTTACTCAGTTTGTGCCGGGGCATACCCACCTGCACGAGGTGGGCCAGCAGGTGAAGGCCGAGATTGAGAAGCTGGGATGCTTTGCGGCCGAGTTCAACACGATAGCCATCGATGACGGTATCGCCATGGGGCACGACGGAATGCTGTATTCACTTCCATCGCGCGACCTGATAGCAGATAGCGTGGAATACATGGTGAACGCGCACAAGGCGGATGCGATGGTCTGCATCTCGAACTGTGACAAGATAACTCCGGGAATGCTGATGGCCGCCATGCGTTTGAACATTCCTACAGTGTTTGTGTCGGGAGGACCGATGGAAGCGGGAGAATGGGACGGACAGCATCTTGATCTGATTGACGCGATGATCAAGTCGGCCGATCCTACGGTGAGCGACGAGGACGTGGCTCAGATTGAGTGTCATGCCTGTCCGGGATGCGGTAGTTGCTCGGGTATGTTCACCGCCAATTCCATGAACTGCCTGAATGAGGCCATCGGACTGGCTCTTCCGGGTAACGGCACTGTTCTTGCCACTCATGTTAACCGCAGACGGTTGTTTGAGGACGCGGCCCGACTGATTGTGAAGAACGCTTACAAATATTATGAGGAAGGCGATGAGAGTGTGTTGCCGCGTAGTATCGCTACCCGTCAGGCATTCCTGAATGCCATGACACTTGATATAGCAATGGGAGGTTCCACCAATACGGTGCTCCATCTGCTGGCTATCGCCCACGAAGGTGAAGTCGACTTCAAGATGGATGACATCGACATGCTTTCGCGCCGGGTGCCTTGTCTGTGTAAGGTGGCCCCCAACACGCAGAAATATCATATACAGGACGTGAACCGTGCCGGAGGTATCCTGAATATTCTCGGTGAACTGGACAAGGGAGGACTGTTGGATACGTCAGTGAGCCGTGTCGACGGGATGACACTGGGCGAGGCCATTGCCAGATACAGTATCTGTAAGTCCGACATCGACCCCGAAGCCAGACGCATTTATTCGAGTGCGCCGGGTGGAAGATTCAGTATAGAGATGGGTTCCCAGCAGGAGACTTGTCGGGAACTTGACACGGACCGTGCCGCCGGGTGTATCCGCGACCTGCAGCATGCTTACAGCAAGGACGGAGGGTTGGCCGTGCTGAAAGGGAACATCGCTCAGGACGGATGTGTGGTCAAGACCGCCGGAGTGGACGAAAGCATCTGGAAGTTCTCCGGTCCTGCCAAAGTGTTCGACTCGCAGGAGTCGGCTTGCGAAGGCATCTTGGGCGGAAAGGTGGTGAGCGGCGATGTGGTGGTCATCACGCACGAAGGTCCGAAAGGAGGGCCGGGTATGCAGGAAATGCTTTATCCCACCTCTTATATAAAGTCGAAGCATCTGGGCAAGGAATGCGCGCTGATTACCGACGGGCGTTTCAGTGGCGGTACCTCAGGGTTGAGCATCGGACATATTTCTCCCGAGGCGGCGGCTGGCGGTAATGTCGGGAAGATTGTGGACGGAGACATTATAGAGATTGACATCCCGAACCGTTCTATCAATGTGAGATTAAGTGACGAGGAACTGGCCGCAAGGCCGATGGCTCCGTTGACGCGCAATCGGGAAGTGTCGAAGGCGTTGAGAGCGTACGCAAGCATGGTAAGCTCTGCCGACAAGGGAGGAGTAAGGATTGTGGAATAATGTAAAACAGGAATATATGAAAGAAAGAATAACAGGTTCTGAGGCGTTGATGCGTTCGCTGGAGCACGAAGGGGTAAAGACCATTTTCGGTTATCCGGGCGGTGCCATCATGCCGGTCTTTGATGCTTTATACGACCATCTTGACAGACTTAATCATATTCTGGTGCGTCATGAACAGGGAGCGGCTCATGCGGCCCAAGGTTTTGCCCGTGTGTCGGGACAGGTGGGCGTATGTCTGGTGACGAGCGGTCCGGGTGCTACCAATACGATTACCGGTGTGGCCGATGCCATGATAGACAGCACGCCGATTGTGGTGATTGCGGGGCAGGTGGGTGCCGGACTGTTGGGCACGGATGCGTTTCAGGAAGTGGACCTGGTGGGAGTGACCCAGCCTATCTCCAAGTGGAGTTATCAGATCCGTAGGGCGGAAGATGTGGCTTGGGCGGTGGCCCGTGCGTTCTATATCGCGCGGAGCGGACGTCCGGGGCCGGTCGTGCTTGACTTTACAAGAAATGCCCAGACCGAGTTGGCTGATTATGAACCGGTAAGTCTGGATTTTATCCGCAGTTATGATCCTGATCCGGAAACCGACCCGAAGATGGTGGCCGAAGCGGTACGTCTTATCAACGAGGCGCAGAAGCCTTTGGTGCTTGTCGGTCAGGGAGTGGAGTTGGGCGATGCGCAGGAAGAATTGAAGGCGTTTGTGGAGAAGGCCGACATGCCTTGCGGATGCACTTTGCTGGGACTTTCCGCCTTGCCGAGCAATCATCGGTTGAACAAGGGTATGCTGGGTATGCATGGCAATCTCGGTCCGAATGTGAAGACCAACGAATGCGATGTACTGATAGCCGTGGGCATGCGCTTTGATGACCGTGTGACGGGCAAGCTGGAGACGTATGCCAAGCAGGCGAAGGTGATTCATCTGGATGTCGATCCGTCGGAAATCGGGAAGAATGTGCCGGTGGACGTACCGGTGCTGGGGAATTGCAAGCGTACTCTGGCTTTGTTGACTGAACTGATTCAGCCGCATAAGCATACGGAATGGATTGAGAGCTTCAAGCCTTATGAGGAGAAGGAGTTCGAGCAGGTCATCCGGAAGGAGGTCTATCCGGAAAGCGGTCCGATCAATATGGGTGAGGTGGTGCATGCCGTGAGCGAGGCAACCCGTAACGAGGCGATACTGGTGACTGATGTGGGTCAGAATCAGATGATGGCGTGCCGTTATTTCAGCTTCTCGAAGAAGCGGAGCATCGTGACTTCCGGTGGTATGGGAACGATGGGCTTTTGTCTGCCGGCATCTATCGGTGCCACATTCGGCTGTCCCGGCCGTACGGTATGCGCGTTCATGGGCGACGGCGGTTTGCAGATGACCATGCAGGAGCTGGGTACGGTGATGGAACAAAAGGCTCCGGTAAAGATTATTTTGCTCAACAATAATTATCTGGGCAATGTGCGTCAGTGGCAGGCCATGTTCTTCAACCGCCGCTATTCGTTCACGCCGATGATGAATCCGGATTACATGCAGATAGCTGCCGCCTACGGCATTCCTTCGCGGAGAGTGATGGAACGCGGTGATCTGGGGGATGCCATTCAGGAGATGCTGGCCACTGATGGGCCCTTCCTGCTCGAAGTCTGTGTGGTAGAGGAAGGAAATGTGCTCCCGATGACGCCTCCGGGAAGTTCAGTCAATTATATGTTAATGGAATGTTGATTCAGTCAGGATATGGAAAATAAGTCATTATATACGATAATTGTTCATTCTGAGAATATTGCGGGTACGTTGAATCAGATAACAGCCGTGTTCACCCGCCGGCAGATTAATATTGAGAGTCTGAATGTGTCCGCTTCTTCCATCAAGGGAGTGCATAAATACACGATTACCTGCTGGACTACGGCAGATATTGTGGAAAAAGTCGTGCGTCAGATGGAGAAGAAGATTGACGTGATACAGGCACATTATTTCACGGACTCTGAGATTTTCCAGCGTGAGGTGGCCATGTATAAGGTCTCGATGCCGGAGTTCCAGTCGAATCCGGAGGCATCGAAAGTGGTACGCCGTGCCAGTGCGCATATCGTGGAGGTGAATCCTGTTTTTGCCATTGTGGAGAAGGTGGGAATGAGCGATGAGATTACGGCGCTTTACCAGAACCTGAAGGATTTGAACTGCGTGTTGCAGTTTGTCCGTTCGGGGCGTATCGCCGTGTCGACAAGCTGCTTTGAGCGTGTTAATGAGTATTTGGCACACCGTGAGGAACGTTACCGGAACGGAAAATGAGAGTAAGGACGGATTTTGACGATTTATTGATTGGAAGACATATATGGCAGAAGATAATAAAGTAGGGACTTATCAGTTCGTGGCAGAACCGTTTCATGTGGATTTTACGGAACGCCTCACGATGGGGGTGTTGGGTAACCATCTGCTGAATTGCGCGGGATTCCATGCCGCGGAGCGCGGTTTCGGCATCGCTACACTGAACGAGAACCATTATACTTGGGTATTGTCGCGTCTGGCCATTGAACTGGAGGATATGCCCAGGGCCTATCAGAAGTTCAGCATACAGACGTGGGTGGAGAATGTGTACCGCCTGTTCACAGACCGCAATTTCGCTATCCTGAACGAGGAAGGGAATCCCGTGGGATATGCCCGTTCGGTCTGGGCGATGATCAGTATGGAGAGTCGGAAGCCGATTGACTTGCTGACTTTGCACGGAGGGGCGATTACGGACTACATCTGCGATAAGGAATGCCCCATCGCCCGTCCCGGAAGAATCAAGGTGGACGAAAGTGAGCCGGTGTGTGAGTATCAGGCCAGATACAGCGACATTGACATCAACGGGCATGTCAACAGCATCAAGTATATCGAACATATCTTGGATTTGTTTCCTATGGAGATGTTCCGTGAGAAGTCGGTCCGCCGTTTTGAGATGGCTTACGTGGCAGAAAGCTATTATGGTGACCTGTTGACTTTTTATAGGGAGCGGAAAGCCGAGAACGAATACGATATAGAGGTGAAGAAGAACAATGCGGAAGTGGTTGTTCGAAGTAAAGTGATATTCAATTAACAAATATATTCAACTAACAGGCGGCTCCGGCCGCGTAAAAAGATTGTACGAAAATGGCACAAATGAATTTTGGAGGGGTTATCGAGAATGTGATAACCCGTGAGGAATTTCCATTGGAAAAGGCACGTGAGGTATTGAAAAATGAGACCATCGCTGTGATCGGCTATGGCGTTCAGGGACCGGGTCAGTCGTTGAACCTGCGTGACAACGGTTTCAATGTGATTGTCGGGCAGCGTCCGGGAAAGACTTACGAGAAGGCTGTGGCCGACGGATGGGTTCCAGGTGAGACATTGTTCAGCATTGAAGAGGCATGTCAGAGAGGTACCATCATCATGTGTCTGCTTTCTGATGCAGCCGTGATTTCTGTATGGCCGACCATCAAGCCGCAACTTACCGCAGGCAAGGCTCTCTATTTCTCACATGGCTTTGCGATTACGTGGAACGATCGTACGGGTGTGGTTCCTCCGACAGATATTGATGTGATTATGGTAGCTCCGAAAGGTTCGGGTACTTCCTTGCGTACCATGTTTCTGGAAGGCCGTGGCCTGAACTCTTCGTATGCAATCTATCAGGACGCTACAGGAAAGGCATACGACCGTACCATTGCTTTGGGAATCGGCATCGGCTCGGGATATCTTTTTGAAACCACTTTCCAGCGTGAGGCTACTTCCGATCTGACCGGTGAGCGTGGCTCGCTGATGGGAGCCATCCAGGGACTTTTGCTGGCCCAGTATGAGGTGTTGCGCGAAAACGGACATACTCCTTCGGAAGCTTTCAATGAAACTGTGGAAGAACTGACCCAGTCATTGATGCCGCTGTTCGCAAAGAACGGTATGGACTGGATGTATGCCAATTGCTCCACTACTGCACAGCGTGGCGCGCTCGACTGGATGGGCCCGTTCCACGATGCCATCAAGCCCGTGGTACAGAAGCTGTATGAAAGCGTGAAGTGCGGGCACGAGGCCCAGATTTCCATCGACAGCAACTCGAAGCCGGATTATCGCGACAAGTTGAATGCCGAATTGAAGGCGTTGCGTGAAAGCGAGATGTGGCAGACTGCGGTCACTGTCCGCAAGCTCCGTCCGGAGAACAATTGACGCGAGAACAGACACCATTATTGAGAAAAAGAGTGTTTCGTAAGGTCTAAGAACACGGAGACACGGAGGCACAGAGTTTTATATTAAAAAATATATTCTCTGTGTCTTTGTGTCTCTGTGTTTGATTTTTCACTTACGATGCACTCTTTTTTATATCTTTGCATGCGATTAAAACTAGATGATTCCTGTATGAAACGATATATTCTTTTGTTTGCAGCATTGTGTGGCATCTGTTTTTCCGCCAATGCACAGAGCTTGGAACGTACTGTCTGTCAGCGTTTGAGATCATTTTTTAAGAACTATGAGACTTCGTATGCCGAAATCGGGGTCAGCAAGCTTGACAGTTTCAAGATAGACCATGAAGGAAAAGTGCTGAGGATATACGCCAATGCCGTTTTCGGCTATCAGTCTTTTACAGAAGAGAATACTTCTGCCATTTACCGTTCTCTGAAGCAAGTGCTTCCGGGTCCGGTGAATTATTATTCCTTGCGGCTTTATGCAGACGGACGGTTGATTGAGGACTTGATACCCAACGCTTTCCGGAAGGAAAAAGACAAATCCAGGCTTTATGGGAAGATAGACTATAAAGGTGAACCATGGGTAAAAAATATTTCCCGTCCGTTTGACGTGACTCAAGGACTATATAACCGTCATCTTGTGGTTTGGCAGAGCCATGGGCGGTTTTATGGAAACGATAGTGGCAAATGGAGGTGGCAGCGTCCGCCTTTGTTCTGTACGAGAGAGGATTTGTTTACCCAATCGTTTGTGGTACCTTACTTGATTCCGATGCTGGAGAATGCCGGAGCGGTGGTTTATACCCCCCGTGAACGTGACTGGCAGCATCATGAAGTGATTGTGGACAATAATACCTGTTCTCCCGGAAGCCGTTATCTGGAAGTGAACCATAAAAAACACAGATGGTCGGATACGGGTAAGCCGGGCTTTGCACAGAAATACCTTACTTATCCGGACAATCATAATCCGTTTGCTGACGGAACGGCCCGTTTTATCGCGACTCAGCCGAAATCCGGGAAATCTTTTGCCGAATGGATTCCCAATATACCTGAGAAAGGACGGTATGCGGTTTATGTGAGTTATCAGACCTTGCCTGCAAGTGTGACTGACGCAAAATATCTGGTATTTCATAACGGGGGAGTCACCGAATTTGAGGTCAACCAGCAGATGGGAGGCGGAACGTGGGTCTATCTGGGGACTTTTGAGTTTGACAAGGGGATGAATGATTACGGGATGGTGGTATTGACCAATGAAAGCTCGGAGAAAGGTGTGGTGTGTGCCGATGCGGTGCGTTTTGGCGGTGGCATGGGAAACATCGTGCGCGGAGGAAAGGTGAGTGGCCTGCCCCGTTATCTTGAAGGTGCGCGTTATGCGGCTCAATGGGCTGGAATGCCTTATTCCATATACAGCAAGAGTGGAGGAGAGAATGATTATAATGATGATATCAACGCCCGTTCGCTCACTACCAATTATCTGAGCGGAGGGTCTGTATATAATCCGGTGGAGAAAGGTCTGAAAGTGCCTTTTGAACTTTCAGTGGCCTTGCATTCTGACGCGGGCTATAAGGAAGACGATTCGCTGGTCGGTTCATTGGGCATCTATACCACCGGTTTCAATGACGGCAGGTTGAATTGTGGCATTTCGCGTTATGCTTCACGTGATCTGGCGGATATGGTGCTCACCGGTCTGCAGCGTGACATATCTTCCCGTTTCGGTGTACGTTGGATACGGAGAGGGATGTGGAACCGCAATTATAGTGAGACAAGGTTGCCTGCTGTCCCTTCCATGATTCTTGAACTGCTCTCTCATCAGAATTTTGCGGACATGAAGCTGGGACACGACCCGGCGTTTAAATTTACGGTGGGACGTTCGGTATACAAGTCGGTCTTGAAATATGTGGCGGAGATGCACGGGACCGATTATACCGTACAGCCTTTGCCGGTGAGCCATTTCGCGATCCATGAAGGAGAGAAAAAGAATACGTTTACTTTGCGTTGGATCGGAACTGAGGATGTGTTGGAGCCTTCTGCCAATCCGCAGGGGTATATAGTCTATACCCGTATAGGTTATGGTGGATTCGATAATGGAGTATATGTGAGAAAGCCTGAATATACGGTGAAAGTGGAGCCGGGACTTGTCTATAGTTTCAAGGTGACGGCGGTCAATAAGGGAGGGGAAAGTTTTCCGTCCGAGATCCTTTCCGCTTACAAGGCAAAGCATAGCAGAGGGACAATATTGGTGGTCAACGCCTTCGATAAGTTATGTGGTCCGTCGCAGGTTGAGTCTCCGTTGAGAGAAGGCTTTGATTTGTGGACTGATCCGGGCTTGCCTTATCAGAACAGTCCGGCATTTTGCGGGTACCAGCAGGGATTCGACCGTAGCCGTATGGGGGTGGAAACCGAAGGAGGTCTGGGTTTCAGTGACAATACGCTGGAAGGGAGACTGATTGCCGGCAATACGTTCGATTATGTGTTTGTGCATGGAAAGTCCATTCAGCGTGGCGGGCGGTATTCGTTTGTTTCATGCAGCGATGAGACGGTGGAAAGCGGAAGTGTGCGGTTGACTGATTATGCGATGGTTGATTTCATCTGTGGGGCTGATGACGAGGCCTTCTCTCCTGAGATACGTAAAGCGTTAACGGATTATTGTGCGTGGGGCGGATGTCTGTTTATCAGTGGCTCGCGGCTGGCAAAGGGACTTGAGGCGGATGATTTTGGGCGGAAGGTGTTGAAGTGTACGGATGGAGGAATGTTCGGCAATCAACACGGCAGGGAACTGTCGGGCGCCAACCGACGTTTCCGCATTGAAGGAAAGGCTAACGGGCGGATTTATGCCGTACCTTCCATGCAATGTGTTCTTCCGGCTCAGGGGGCTTATTCTACATTTGTATATACCGACGGGAATTATGGGACAGGGACAGCATACAGAGGAGCGGATTACCGTACGTTTGTGCTGGGATTCCCGTTTGAATGCATTCAGGATACTGGTACCAGAGACTACCTGATGCAGGTCGTCATGAATACATTACTTAAAGAAAAATGATTGTATAATTTTTTAAAGGGAGGATTATCATGGACAAGAATTTTTTGGAAATTATCAAGACGCGTCGTAGCTGCCGGAAGTATAAGGCTGAGCAGATAACAGATGAGGAATTGCAGGCTGTGCTTGAAGCCGGCATGTATGCGCCTACATCAAGAGGCATGCAGTCGCCGTTTATTGTGGCCGTGCAGGACAAGCGACTGATGGATGAGCTTGCTGCCATGAATGCCGGGATTATGGGTGTCACCTCCAATCCTTATTATGACGCGCCTACATACGTGTTGGTATTCGCGCCTGCCGATGCTCACAATCCGGTTCAGGATGCCAGCTGTGTGCTTGAGAACATGATGCTTGCGGCTCATGCCATCGGTTTGGGAAGCTGTTGGATTCATCGGGAACGCGAGATGTTTTCTACGGAAAGAGGCAAGGAACTGATGAAAAGTTGGGGGCTGCCCGACGGGCTGATGGGAGTCGGCGCGTTGGCTTTGGGTTATCCTGCGGGAGAGCCGGCTCCGGCCAAACCGCGGAAAGAAGGATACTCCCGTATCATACGATAGCGGATTTGGTGTAAAAGGATAGCCAGGGCATTGATAAAATGATTCCTTTTTGTATCTTTGTTCCATTCTGACTAATCCTTTTACATTTATGAAAAAAGCGAACATTATCAAACATTCCTGGGGAGCGGGTGTGCTGTGTGCACTTGTGCTGGCTTCTTGTGCAGGAGGGAATCCTGACGCTGTCTGTCTGATTCCGAAACCGGCGGAGATGCAAATGCATGGAGGCTTTTTCAAGGCCGACAGCTCCATGATTCTTGCACCTGATGGAGAGAAGGTGCGTTATGTGGTCGATTCGGCATTGGCCGGAGTGGGAGACGAAGGTTACAGACTGACAGTCGATGGAGACGGCATTGAACTGAAGGCCGCGACTGAGGCTGGAGTATTCTATGGAAAACAAACTTTGTTGCAGATGCTGGGGAATGAGGGCATTCCTTGTGTGGAGATAGAAGACAGTCCGCGCTTCGGCTACAGAGGCCTGCATCTGGATGTATCAAGACATATTTTCTCTAAGGAAGAAATCATGAAGCTGATTGATGTGATGTCTTCCTATAAGTTCAACAGACTGCACCTGCACCTGACCGATGCCGGAGGCTGGCGGTTGAAGATGGACAAGTATCCGCGCCTCACCTCGCACGGTGCTTTCAGAACGGAATCTGACTGGCGGAAGTGGTGGGATGGAAACGACCGCAAGTATCTGCCGGAAGGTACGGAAGGGGCATACGGAGGGTATTATACGAAAGATGACATGCGCCAGATTGTGGCTTATGCGGCCGACAGGTTTGTCACTATAATACCTGAAGTGGAATTTCCCGGACATTCGGAAGAAGTCTTTGCGGCTTATCCGGAACTGTGCTGTAGCGGAAAGCCTTATACGGGAGGTGACTTCTGTATCGGCAATCCCAAATCGTATGAATTCATGGAAAATGTGCTGACGGAGATTATGGAGGTATTCCCTTCCGAGCTCATCCATATCGGTGGGGATGAGGCCGGGAAACAGAACTGGAAGACTTGTCCCAAATGTCAGGCTCTTATGAGAAAGGAAGGCATGAAGAGTGTGGAAGAGCTCCAGAGCCATTTTATCCACAAGGTGGAGGAGTTTGTCAATTCAAAAGGCCGGCGTATCATAGGCTGGGACGAGATTCTTGAAGGAGGACTTGCGCCGCGGGCTTCCGTGATGTCATGGAGAGGTGAGGAGGCTGGATTCAAGTCTGCCGCGATGGGGCATGATGTGGTGATGACTCCGGGCGGCTACATGTATCTCGACTTCTATCAGGCTTTCCCGAACACACAGCCGTATGCCATAGGCGGATATACTCCGGTGAAGAAGGTTTACAGTTATAATCCTTTGCCTGACGATTCCTTGACTGCCGATCGCGAGAAGCATATCCTGGGCGTGCAGGCCAATACATGGACTGAATACATTAAGGATGAAAAGCATCTGGAATACATGATGTTCCCGCGTGCGCTGGCTGTAGCGGAAATCGGTTGGACTCCTCAGAGCCTGAGAGACTGGAACGACTTCAAGGTACGTCTTAACCGTCATGTAGAGACTCTGCACAGACGGGGAGTCAATGCTTTCCCCTTGTCGTATGAGATTGATTTCAGTATGGAGGTGGATACGGTGGCCCGACAGATCACGGTGGCTTTCGATGCGGAGAAATATCCGGCGGAAATCCGCTATACTACCGACGGCACGGTTCCCGACGCTTCGTCGCCGGTGTATGACAAGCCTGTGGTGGTAAAGGATTCGGCACACATTGTAGCCGGTATTTTTGTGGACGGAAAGCTGATGGGGGATGTCTCCGAGAAGAAAGTGGATTATCATCGGGGCATCAACAAGCCGATTCATTACAACAGCGAATTGTATCCCGGATACATGGCCGGAGGCATGAATGCCTTGCTCGACGGTTATCGTGGAGGACTGACTTATGCAGACCAACGCTGGCAAGGGTATCTTGACAATCTGGACTGTGTGGTGGACATGGGCGAGCAGACCGAGATACATAAGGTTTCATCGCGCTGGATGCAGCTTATCGGACCGGGTGTGTACCAGCCGGAATACGTGGAACTGTATGTCTCCGATAACGGTGATGACTTCGAGTTGTGCGGCAAGATAGATACGGACATCAAACAAGATGACTCACAGCTCAAGTTCCAGGAATATGCCTTTTCCGGAAACTGGAAAGGCCGTTATGTGCGTATCAAGGCAAAAAATCCGAAAGGCTTCATTTTTGTTGACGAGATTGTGATCTGGTAATCAGTGGTACGGATCACGAAAAGAAGGCTGTCTCAAACTGGTGGACCGGCATTGTTTTGGATTGTCCGGTTCCGGTTTGAGACAGTCTTCTTTTCGTATGCAGAGGGGACTGGCCTGGTTGCTGTCCGGAATCATTCTCTTCACGTTGTTGAGACCCATGAAAAAAGATACTCCCGGCAATCTCTATTGCCAGGAGTATCACAACACAAAAACTAAACTAGACTTAACTAAACTATTCTAATCGGAAATTTCACAACTTCCTTTATTATGTACGTACAAATATATGAGTTAACTGAATACTTTCCAAAATTAATGAGGGAAAAAATAAAATCATCCGGAAAAAATTGTTGATTTTGCAAAAACAATTCATATAATATGTTTGTTGACATAATTTTGTAGCTCCTGCTTGTAGCTGTCGGAGACTGGTATGTAATTTTTCCCGAAAATGATCCTTCCTTTTTCGATAATCTTTATTTTCTGCTTTTGTACGATGAACGACCGATGGACGCGGATAAACCGTTCGGCCGGTAATTTCTCTTCCATGGATTTCAAGCTTGTCAACGAAAGTATGGGGCGTGCCATGTCTTCCAGATGAATCTTGATATAGTCCTTCAGTCCTTCGATGAAAAGGATCTTGTCAAGCTCAACCTGAATCAGCTTGTAGTCGCTTTTCACGTAAATGTATTCCAGTTCTTTTCCGGCGGTGTTTCCCACAGGATCCTCTTCGGCCTTCTGCTTGAGCTCGAACCATTGTATGGCCTTGTTCACCGCTTCCGTGAAGTCGGCGTAGCTGATGGGTTTCAGCAGATAGTCGAGCGCGTTCACACGGTATCCGTCCAACGCGTACTGTCCGAAAGCGGTGGTGAAGACGATACGGGTGGATTCCGGGACCATTCTGGAAAATTCCAGTCCGTTCAGGTCGGGCATCTGGATGTCAAGAAACAACAGGTCGACAGGATGGTCGGGAAGGGCTTTCATGGCTTCTATCGCACTTGAGTATAGTCCGCACAGGTTCAGGGAAGGGGTTTTCTTCACATAGCTTTCCAGCAGGCCGAGAGCCAGCGGTTCGTCGTCTATAATCGCACAGGTCAGTATCATGGCTTGATGTTTTTGTCTTGTGGAATGTTGATTGACAGCGAGGAGATGTATTCTTTCCCGTCATCGCTTGTTTGTTTCCGCCATTCGTAATGTCCGGAATAGAGCAGTTCCAGCCGCTTGTGTACTTGTTCCAGTCCGATGCCTGATCCGCTTTTGTCGGCCGATGTTTTCGGATAGCGGCTGTTCCGTATGACGCAGCAGATCGTGTTTTCCTTTTCCGTGATCTGTATGTCCACAAAACTGGGTTCAGTGGGAGATATGCCATGCTTGAAGGCATTCTCTATCAGGGAGATGAACAGCAACGGGGCAATGGGACTCTGGCTGTCCGGGCGGATGTCGAAACGGGTCTCGATCCTCACTTGCGAGGAGAAGCGTATTCGCATCAGCTCGATATAGTTGCGGATGAAGTCCACTTCTTTGGACAGAGGGACAAAAGTCTGCTGGTTGTCGTAAAGCACATACCGCAGCAGTTTGCTCAGTTCCTGAATGGCCTGTTGCGCTTTCTCCGTATCGAAGGCGGTGAGCGCGTAGATGTTGTTGAGTGTGTTCAGGAGGAAATGCGGATTCAACTGGTTGCGCAGGTTCTTCAGCTCTGCTTCCGTACGGCTTTTCACGGCCTCCTTCCTTTCCAGTTCGGTCTTGCTCCATCGCAGACTCATCCGGATCGCGACACTCAGGCCCGTCACGAATATCAGGCTGATGATGTCGCGCAGGTAGAAGATGTATTGTGGAGGCATGAACGAGTGCGGGCGTGGTATGGGAGGAGGGATGCTGACATTGTGCCAACAGCGCAGACCGAAGGCGACGATGCAGATGATTGCCATGTTCATCAACAGGAACCGGCCTGTATGGTTCCTGAACAGTACTTTGGGGATGAGCAGTAAATAGTTGATGTAGAATATGATGAACAGCGATGCCGGTACCACCGAATGGTGCAGGAAGGCGGACCAGTCGATTGTCCCGTTGTCGTGTTGTGTGAAGAACAACGGAAATCCGAAGAACAGGCCCCAGCAGATGGTATGGATGATTGGCTCCAGCGAGCGGTGGTTGTTTCTAGTGTTCATGGCGGTCGTTTGGCTGTAGCAAAGATACAAAGTTATTTTATAAAATCCGGCAACGAGGGTCAGTATGTGATGGAGAGACGCATGCTGACCTCTTAGGTTCGCGCCGGATAAAGAAAACCAAAGTTATGAAGAACAAAGTTTTTCAGGGTTGGAGAAGCTTGAGAAGTTGTCACTCCGGCTTCTATTCATATCGTAATGCCTCGATGGGGTCAAGGTCGGCCGCCTTTTTGGCCGGATACCATCCGAAGAATACTCCCGTCAGGGTACATACGGCGAAGGACAGCAGCACGCTCCATGGCTGGATGAACACCGGCCAGTGGGCCACTGTCTTGATGACCAGACTGGCGCCACATCCCAATACCACGCCAATCAGTCCCCCCGTGATACTGATCAGCACGGACTCGATGAGGAACTGGGAGAGAATGTCTATCCCCCGTGCGCCTACCGACATGCGCAGGCCGATCTCGCGGGTGCGCTCTGTCACGCTCACGTACATGATGTTCATGATTCCGATACCTCCCACCACCAGTGAGATGCCGGCAATGCAGGCGAGCAGGGTAGTCATCAGGTCTGTGGTCGTGTTCAGCATCGAGCTGAGCTCCTGTTGGGTGCGGATGGTGAAATCATCATCGTCCGTATCTTTCAGCTTATGTTTCTGGCGCAGGATGGATGTGATCTCATCCACCGCTTCTTCTGTCATTTCCTCAGTCAGGGCTGACGCGAAGATGCCGTTCAGATAAGTCTGGGCCAGCAGACGCTTCATGACCGTGGTGTAAGGAGCCAGCACCACCTCGTCCTGGTCCATGCCCATGGAGTTGTATCCTTTGGATTTCAGCACTCCCACTACCCGGAGAGGGACCTGGTTGCAGCGGATAACCTTGCCGATGGGGTCTTGTCCGTCCGGGAAAAGATTGTCTACAATGGTCTTTCCTATCACGCACACCTTGGCCGCGGTGCGGATGTCCTCGTCCGTGAACATTTCTCCTTGTTCCACTACCAGCTGACGGATGGTCAGATAACCCCTGCTGACCCCGCTCACCGATGACGGGTAGTTGTTTGATCCGGCGACCAGCTGTCCGGAAGCGGAGACGTTCGGGCTGATGGCCGAAAGGTACATGCACTCATCGCGCAAGGCCTCGTAGTTTTCCAGCTTCAGCGTCTGCATCTCGTCAGGGTCCTGACGCACGCCGCCTCTCATTTCCGCTCCCGGATGGATCATGATCATGTTCGATCCCATTTCCGAAATCTGTTGCTGGATGCTTTTCTTCGAGCCTTGGCCGATAGCCAGCATGGCGATGACCGAGGCCACGCCGATAATGATGCCCAGCATGGTCAGGAAAGCCCGCAGTTTGTTGTTGGCCAGTGCCCGTAGGGCTATTTTGAAAAGATTGGTTCCGTTCATGTCTTTTTCTGTTGTTAATCGTCAATGTTCTTGGGTAACGCCGCCAGTGATTCGGCTGCCGACAGGATCTTCGGATTTGTCTTGTCCTCTATCACGTGGCCGTCACGCAGGCGGATGTTCCGGCTGCTGTATTGCGCGATGTCAGGATTGTGTGTCACGAAGATGATGGTGCGTCCTTCCGCATGCAGTTTCTGGAACAGCACCAGGATCTCGAACGAGGTGCGTGTGTCAAGGTTGCCGGTAGCCTCGTCGGCCAGGATTACGGCCGGATTGTTGACCAGCGCGCGGGCAATGGCCACACGTTGCATCTGTCCTCCCGACATCTGGTTCGACTTGTGTTCCATCCGGTCGCCCAGTCCCACGGCAATCAGTGCCTCGATGGCACGCTGTCTGCGTTCGGCTGCACTGACATTCGGGTTGTACATCAGCGGCAGTTCCACATTCTCGATGGCTGTGGTCTTTGGAAGCAGGTTGTAGTTCTGGAATACGAACCCGATTTTCCGGTTGCGGAGGACGGCGCGTTGAGGCTTTGTCATGGTGCGCACGCTCACTCCGTCAAGATAGTACTCTCCGCTTGTCGGTGTGTCCAGACATCCCAGCGTGTTCAGTAATGTCGATTTTCCGGAGCCGGAGGTTCCCATGATGGTCACGAATTCCCCTTCGTCAATCTTGAAGGAGATACCCCTGAGGGCATGTACGGTCTCATCGCCGACCACGAAATTGCGTTTGATGTCCTGTAGCTCGATGACTGTCTTTCCCATGATGTCATTCCTCCGGCTTGTTCTTGTTTTTCCTGTCGCGTCCCGGAGGGCCTGGCATGAACGGGCTGCGTTCATTTCCGCCGTTTGAGATTTCCGTTTCAGGCATGCTGCCTTTCAGCACGGCTTCGGTCACCACTTCCGTACCTTCGGCGATCCCTTCCAGTATTTCCGTGTTCGATCCGTCGCTGATGCCTGTCTTGACCGGATGGGCGGTAAATCCTTTGTCGTCCTTGGTCCATACTTTATGGCTTCCTTCACAGTCGGTGACCGTGAGTTTCCCGATGAGCGATTTTTCGGGAGTGAATCTCAACGCCTTGTTCGGTACGGTGAGCACATTCTCCTGTATGTCGGTGTAGATGGTCACGTTGGCGGTCAGTCTCGGTTTCAGTTTCAGTTCCGGATTGTCGGCGGTGATGACCACTTCATAGGTGACGACCGATTCGCTGGTGGCTGTGGTGCTTGTGGAACTGCTGTTCGTGCTTCCCAGGCGGATTTGCCGCACGGTGCCGGTGAACACGTCATCCGGATAGGCGTCTACCGTGAATGTCACTTTTGCGCTGTCCCTTACACCGGCAATGTCGGCCTCGTCCACATCAGCCACCACCTGCATCTTGGTCAGGTCGGCGGCAATGTTGAAGAGGGTAGGAGTCTCGAAGCCGGAAGCCACCGTCTGTCCTTCTTCCACATCCTTGCTGGTCACCACTCCGTTGATGGGTGAGGTGATGGTGGCGTAAGAGAGGTTGCGCTCGGCCTTGGCCAGTTCCGCCTTGCTTTGCTGGTAAGCACTTTCCGCACGGCGGTAGTTGTATACGCTTTCCTCATAGTCCGTGTCACTGATCAGTTGCTTCCCGTGCAACTTGCGGTTCCGTTCATATAGTTTTTTCTGATAGTCGTATTCTGCCTTTGCTCCGTCGTATGTAGCTTGCGCTGACTGCAGGTCACTGAGAAGTGTCACCTTATCCATTTCCGCGATGATCTCGCCTTTCCTGACAATCGAGTTGTAGTCCACGTATATCTTGTCGATGATGCCCGACACCTGTGTACCTACCTGCACTTCCGTGACCGGCTCAATGGTTCCGGTGGCGGTGATGGAGTTACTGACCGTAGCTTTCTTTGCCGGTTCGGTCATGAAGTCCACTTTGCCTTGTGCTTTAGGACCTCCGGATATCCAGAGTCCTCCCGCTACGATCACGACGGCCACCACGGCCGTGACTATAATCTTTTTCTTGCTCATGTCTTTGTCTTTCTTTATGTGTTATAGTTTGATTTCCTGTCCTGCGTAGAAGTCCAGCAGCGTGCGGTTCAGTATCGCCATGTATTTTGCCTGTACCCGTTCCTGCTTGGCGCTGAGCAGATTGTTCTTTTCCGTGAGCAGCTCCACGGTATTTTTCATTCCCAGGTTGAATTGCTCGCTCACCATGTCGAAGCTGGTCTGGCTGCTTTTCACCTTCGCTTCCGCGGCGGCGTATTGCTGCTGTGCGTTCAGGGCGTCCAGATACAGGCCCTCGATGGTGGAATACAGTTCTTTTTCCTTGTTCATCAGATCCAGCTGTGTGTTGTTGTATTGCAGCCGCGCCTTGCGTACCGCGCTTTTGTTCTGACGCTGGTCGTAGATGGGAATGCTCAGGCTTACGCCGATCATGTTGTTCCAGCCGTATTTCATCTGTTGTGCCCAGTTGTTCTGGCTGGAATTGTTCGTCATGCTCGATGTGGAGGCCGAAAGGCTGATGGTAGGCATATATCCGGCCTTGGCGTATGATATGTTCAGTTTTGCGTTGTCAACGCTCAGTTTTCCGCTCTGTATTTCCGGACGTGAGGCCAATGCGGTCTGATAGACATCCGCTTGTGAGGGCAGCAGCTCCATCACATGCTCGTCGCCCAATTCCGGAAGCTCCAGTTCCATTTCCGCGCTTCCGTCCAGCTCGAGCAATTGTTTCAGCTGTAGCTTGTAGTTTCGCATGGAATTTTCGGCGGTCACCAGCTGGTACTGGTCGTTGCTCACCTGCGCTTCCAGTTGTGCGAGGTCTGCTTTCGAGATGCTTCCCTCCTGGAAAAGTTCCTTGGCCCGTTCGTAGGTGGCCTTGCTCACCTCCAGTGTTCCCCGGTTGATCTGTATGGATTCGTCGGCATAGAGAATCTGGATGAAAAGCTGGGCGATCTGTTCTTTCAGCATGTTCTCTGTCTCGGCGACGGTCAGTTGTGCGATTTCCTTGTTCGTTTTCTGCTGTTTCAGGTTGTTCAGCCTTCGGTTGCCGTTCCAGAGTGTCCATTGCGCGTTCAGGTTGTAGCTGCCGTTGTAGGTGGTCTTGTTGTTGCTGCTGATGATTTCCGTTCCGCTTACGGTGGCGCTGTTCTGCTGGTACGGGCGGTTTACGATGTTCTGGCCGGTGTTGAACGAGAGAGACGGGAAGAGGGCCGCCTTGGCGTTCCTGATGTCCTCCTCTGTTTCTTCCAGAGAGATCCGGTCCTGTTGCAGTTGGATGTTCTTGTCCATCGCGTGACCGATGCAGTCGTCCAGCGTCCATTTTTTTGTCTCTTGGGCGTGGAGAGCCGTTGCCGTGGCCAGCAGGGCGAGGGAAAGAAAGCAGTTCTTGTGTTTCATTCTTGAATCCGTTATGTATGTTTTTACTGCCACAAAACTACTTTGGACTTCCGTATTTTGCAAAAGAGATAGATTTATATGCGGAATATCCCGATAAAATCTTGTTTTTTACCGACAAATCATTTACTTTGTAATTATTATAAAACTACATTATGATTAAAAGGTTTTTCATGTCCGTTTTTGAGTTCTATCGTGACGGTTTCCGTGCCATGACATGGGGACGGACGTTGTGGGTCATCATTCTGATAAAGTTGTTCGTCATGTTTGTGATTCTGAGGATATTTTTCTTCACGCCTTATCTTGACGGCAAGTCGGAGGCGGAGAAACGGGACTATGTAGGTTCCGAGCTGACAGGACGCGGGATCAGATAATTTGTATAATTAATAATCATAAAAACGAATCTTATGTTGGAAAGTATTGATGTTTCGATGATTGACTGGTCGAGGGCACAGTTTGCCCTGACCGCTGTCTACCATTGGCTGTTTGTGCCGCTCACTCTGGGGCTGGCTGTCATAATGGCCTTGATGGAGACCCTCTATGTGATTAACGGCAATGAGTTCTGGAAGCGTACGGCGAAGTTCTGGATGAAGCTCTTCGGTATCAATTTTGCCATCGGCGTGGCCACCGGTCTGATTCTGGAATTCCAGTTCGGAACCAACTGGAGCAACTATTCCTGGTTTGTAGGGGATATTTTCGGGGCTCCTCTTGCCATTGAGGGAATTCTTGCCTTCTTTATGGAGGCGACTTTCGTGGCTGTCATGTTTTTCGGATGGAACAAGGTCGGGAAGCGTTTCCATCTGGCTTCCACCTGGCTTACGGGATTGGGCGCGACCATTTCCGCATGGTGGATTCTGGTGGCCAACTCTTGGATGCAGTATCCTGTAGGCATGGAGTTCAATCCGGAGACCATGCGCAACGAAATGGTGGACTTCATGGCCGTGGCCTTCTCGCCGGTGGCCGTCATGAAGTTCTTCCATACCGTGCTGAGCAGTTGGATTGTGGGCGCTTCCTTCGTGGTGGGCGTCAGCGCCTGGTATCTTATCCGCAAGCGCGAGAGGGAGCTTGCCCTGGCGAGCATGAAGGTGGCCGCTGCCGTCGGCATGTTTGCCGCGCTCGTGACGGCGGGGACCGGTGACCAGTCGGCCTATCAGGTGGCACAGGTGCAGCCCATGAAACTGGCGGCGATGGAAGGTCTTTATGATGGAGGTACGGAGGAGCCGCTCACTGTGGTGGGTCCTGTGAAGATTCCCTCGATGCTTTCTTTTTTGGCCACCCGTGACTTTACGGGGTATGTGCCGGGTATCAACGACTTGCTGGGCGGTGGCTTCAAGCAGCCGGACGGAACAGTGGCCTTGTCGGCTGAGGAGAAGATGGAGAACGGAAGGAAGGCGATTGCCGCGTTGGCCGATTTCCGGAAAGCCAAGGAGGACAACGACGAGAGTGCCATGGGAATCGCCCGCGGCATACTTGACAAGAACATGCCTTACTTCGGATATGGATACATCGACGAGCCTGCCAGACTGGTTCCTCATGTGGGCACCATGTTCTGGGCGTTCCGTGTCATGGTCGGTCTGGGCATGTATTTCATCCTGTTTTTCGCGGTGATTCTTTTCTTTGCCTGGAAGCGCCGTCTTTCGGAAATCAGCTGGCTGCACTGGATAGCTTTGTGGACCATTCCGTTGGCCTATATCGCCAGCCATGCCGGATGGATTGTGGCTGAGGTCGGCCGCCAGCCGTGGACCATACAGGACATGCTTCCGGTGAACGCCGCCGTCTCCCGGCTTACGACGGGGACCGTGCAGACCACTTTCTTCATTTTCCTTGTCATGTTCACCGTCTTGCTGGTCGCTGAGATCGGCATCATGGTGAAGGCCATCAGAAAAGGTCCTGAGGAAAGCAGATGACGTGATATCTTACAGTAATGACAATCTCTAAAAACATATTTTATATGGATTCTACATATATATTCTTGCAGCATTATTGGTGGTTCCTGGTGTCACTGCTGGGTGCCTTGCTGGTATTCCTGTTGTTCGTGCAGGGAGGTAATTCCCTGCTGTTTTGCCTGGGCCGTTCCGAAGAGGAGCGTACGATGCTGGTCAACTCCACGGGACGTAAGTGGGAGTTCACCTTTACCACGCTGGTCACTTTCGGCGGGGCTTTCTTCGCTTCCTTCCCGTTGTTCTACAGCACAAGTTTCGGCGGCGCGTACTGGCTCTGGATGATCATACTGTTCAGTTTCGTGCTTCAGGCCGTGTCTTATGAGTTCCAGTCGAAACTGGGCAACTGGTTGGGGAAACGTACCTACCGGTGGTTTCTGGTGCTCAACGGAGTGGTGGGTCCGGTGCTTCTTGGAGCGGCGGTGGCCACGTTCTTCACCGGTTCCAGCTTCATCGTGAGCAAGGGGAATCTTACTGACGGAATGATGCCGGTCATCAGCCAGTGGGCGAACGGATGGCATGGACTCGACGCGTTTGTCAACCCATGGAATCTGGTGCTCGGACTGGCCGTGTTCTTCCTGGCCCGTCTGTTGGGGAACCTGTATTTCATCAACAATATCCGGCATGAGGAACTGATTGTGCGCTGCCGCCGCCAGCTGGTTACGGACGCCGTGCCTTTCCTGATATTCTTCCTGGCGTTTGTGGTATATGTGTTGGTGAAAGACGGCTTTGCAGTGGATGCCGCGACAGGTCAGATAGTGATGGAGCCGTACAAGTATCTTCACAACCTGTTGTCCATGCCCTGTCTGCTGGTCCTCTTTCTTGTTGGAGTGGCAGGAGTGCTGACTGGTTTGGCGAAAAGCGTATTCAGTGCCACCTATACCAAAGGAATCTGGTTTGCCGGTGCCGGTACGGTGCTGGCCGTATTGGCCTTGTTGTTGACCGTAGGATATAACCATACGGCGTATTATCCGTCGACGGCCGACCTCCAGAGCTCGTTGACCATTGCCAACAGTTGTTCCAGCAAGTTCACGCTCAAGACCATGGCCTATGTGTCGGTTCTTGTGCCTTTCGTGCTGGCCTATATCGTCTATGCATGGCGGGCCATCGACCGCAGGCCGATCACTGCCGAAGAGATGAGGGAAGAGGAGCACACTTATTGAGTGAATGACCGGTAACGGGCCTTATATTATATAAGGTAGGGCGTCTTGAAAAAAACGCCTTGACGTTTCAACCAAAACGTCAGGACGTTTTGATCAAAACGCCCTTATGTTTTATCTGAAACGCCTTGACGTTTTCGGAGTACCTTTTTCCGGTCTGTCAGACCATCCGGGCTTTTTACGGGAATACAATGGAAACAAGGCTGATAAGATAAAAATTTGTGTAACCAAGGCCTGGAATCCGTCTTGGATTCATTTATGTGCTGCAAAACATGTTTTAATTTCTGGAAATACTCCCTTTCTTCCAATGTTTATCGTTATTTTTGTAAATCAATTGTGATGTGGATAATAATTTTTTTTAAATCTTCGTTATATGATAAAGAAAACACTCTTTCTGATGCTTCTGGCTTTGCCGGCATTCGTGTTCGCACAAGTACGTACCGAACGGTTGCTGGAAAAGGGATGGAAGTTTACCCGTGAGGATAATACGGCATTCTCTACTGCCGGGTTTGATGACTCTGAATGGCAGTCTGTCACTGTGCCGCACGACTGGGCCATCTACGGGCCGTTCAGCGTGGAAAATGACAAGCAGAATCTGGCCATCACGCAGGACGGGCAGAAAGAAGCGATGGAACACGCCGGACGTACGGGTGGTCTGCCGTTCGTGGGTACGGGATGGTATCGCCTGGACTTCGAGGCTCCTGAATTCAGTCAGGGAAAGACGGCCACAATCGTGTTCGACGGTGCCATGAGCCATGCCCGTGTGTGGCTCAACGGGCAGGAGGTGGGTTATTGGCCGTATGGCTACAACTCGTTCCATTTCGACATCACTCCTTACCTGAAAGCCGGGGAGACCAATACGCTGGCTGTCCGTTTGGAGAACGAGCACGAGTCGTCGCGCTGGTATCCGGGCGCGGGGCTGTACCGCAACGTGCATCTCGTGGTCAATGAGGATGCTTATGTACCGACATGGGGTACGCAGCTCACTACACCGGTGGTGAAGAAGGAATACGCCAAAGTACATCTGGTTACTGAACTTTGCATGCCGGAAGGCAAGCGGATGTCGGATTACCGCATCGTGACCGAACTGAAGGACGCGGCCGGAAAGACGGTGGCTGCGGCGGAAAACAAAGGGTCACGCTATGACGGCAACACGTTCGTGCAGGATTTCGTGATAGACAATCCTGCCTTGTGGTCGCCCGAGACTCCGTCACTCTATACGGCGGAATCGAAAATATACGAAGGCAATGAACTGAAGGATAAATATGCTACCCGTTTCGGTGTCCGCTCCATCGAGATCATTCCGGAGAAAGGTTTCTTCCTGAACGGCGAGCGTACCGTGTTCAAAGGGGTGTGCAACCATCATGACCTGGGCCCGTTGGGTGGCATCGCCAATGAGGCGGGTATCCGCCGTCAGATCCGTATTCTGAAGGATATGGGCTGTAACGCCATCCGTACCTCACACAACATGCCCGCTCCTGAGCTGGTGGAGGCCTGCGACGAGATGGGAATGATGCTGATGGCCGAGTCGTTCGATGGCTGGAGAACTCCGAAAGTGCCCAACGGATACAACAAGGTGTTCGACGAGTGGGCTGAGAAGGATCTGGTGAACCTGCTCCGGCATTACCGCAATAATCCGAGTATCGTGATGTGGTGTATCGGTAATGAGGTGCCCGACCAATGGAATGGGGAAACGGGACCGAAACTTTCACGTTTCCTGCAGGACATCTGCCATCGTGAGGACCCGACCCGTCCGGTGACTCAAGGTATGGACGCCCCCGACGCAGTGGTAAACAACAACATGGCGGCCGTGATGGACGTGCCTGGATTCAATTACCGCCCGTTCAAGTATCTGCAGAACTACAAGAAACTTCCGCAGCAGATTTCGCTGGGTAGCGAGACCGCTTCTACCATCAGCTCACGTGGAGTCTACAAGTTCCCGGTGGTGCGCCGCGCCATGCAGAAATACGATGACCATCAGGCTTCATCCTACGATGTGGAGCATTGCGGCTGGTCGGACCTGCCTGAGGACAACTTCATCTGGCACGAGGACTATCCGTGGAGCATCGGCGAGTTCGTGTGGACCGGATTCGACTATCTGGGCGAGCCTACTCCTTATTATTCTGACTGGCCAAGCCACTCCTCTTTGTTCGGTATCATCGACCTGGCAGGTATTCCAAAAGACCGTTACTATCTGTACCGCAGTCACTGGAACAAGGAAGTGGAGACGCTGCATATCCTTCCGCACTGGAACTGGGAAGGACGTGAAGGCGAGGTGACTCCGGTGTTCGTGTACACCAACTATCCTTCGGCCGAGTTGTTCATCAACGGAAAGAGTCAGGGGAAACGTTCGAAAGACCTGAGTATCAATATTGACAACAGCTTGTGTGACACTGTAGGTTCCACTACCTTCAAGCGCCAGCAGCGCTACCGCCTGATGTGGATGGATACCAAGTATGAGCCGGGTACCGTGAAAGTAGTGGCTTATGATAAGGACGGCAAGGCTGTGGCCGAGAAGGAGATGCACACAGCGGGCAAGCCGTATGCCATCAGACTGGAAGCCGACCGCAAGGAAATCACCGCCGACGGTAAGGATCTGTCGTTTGTGACTGTAAGCGTGGTGGACAAGGATGGAAATCTCTGTCCGTTGGCTGACAACGAAATCAAGTTCAAGGTGAAAGGAAAAGGATATTACCGTGCGGGAGCGAACGGAAATCCCGCTTCGCTGGAATCGTTCCAGAGGCCGCAGATGAAAGTGTTCTCAGGTATGATGACCGCCATTGTCTCTTCTACGGAAGAAGCCGGCAAGATTGTGCTTGAGGCCAGTTCGAAAGGGCTGAAGAAAGCGCAGCTGGAAATTGTTTCCGTGAAATGATCTATCCCTGAATTTCATTCTGAACCGGATATAAAAATACCGGGGTGCAGAGTCTTTTATTTTGCCGGTTTGCAAAATAATCCTCTGCACTCCGGTATTTTTGTGCCGATGAGATTTCCGTGTGCCGCAAAAGAGTCGCATGTGGAGGCATGGTGACTTGTTTTTTGACAGGCTTTCGGAAAGGTTGCAAGGAATACGCCCGATTTGTTTATCCGTAAAAAAGCGTTCACTGAATTTTAGAAAAGCGCATTGGGGGTTTGCATATTGAACACTTTTGTTTATTTTTGTCAACGAAGCTAAATGTGACAGAAAGTAATGAGAATTCTCAATAATATACGATATTTATTCGCTTCTTTACTGCTTTTCTTACTCTTATTTTCAGGATGTCGGTATGGAAGAGAATTGTCTGGGATGGATAGCCCCCGGAATGAATTTGTATGTTGTCTTGAGGATATGATATCAAAGAACCCTCAGAAAGTCTGTGAGAAGATCGACAGCATGCTTCCCCTTGCTGCCGACAGTAATTTCCGTTACCGTCTGCTGGTGTTGAAGGCCAAGTCCAAGCTTTTCCAGTCTGAAATTGACTCATCGTCCGTATTGTTGCGGCAGGTTACCGGTTATTGCCGCAGGAATAAGGCGGACGGGGAGATAAGGCATTTGTATGCCGATGTATATAATATGTGGGGCAACATTTATGGGCGGCGTGCCGTTTACGATTCGGCGTTATGGGCTTTTCAGAAGGCCTATCATTATGCTTCCGGGGAAAATGCTTCGGAAGGGTTGCTGAACATCTGCATCAATCTGGCTGATGCGTATGTGCGCCGTGGACGCTTCGACCTGAGTTCGTATTGGTATAATCACTCTCTGGCCATAGCGGATTCCCTGCAGCTTCCGCCCCATCGGCGTTTCCCTGTCTATTACGGTCTGGCCCAAGTGAACATGGAGTTGCGTGACTTTCATTTGTGCGACTATTATTATGACCTTGCCTCAAGGTTCTATGAGGAAATGCAGCCTTATGAGAAACACATTTATCTGAACAACCGCGGCAACTCGTATTATTTCAGGCAGGATTACAAGGAGGCGCTGGAGTATTTCCGCCGTTCGCTGGCTTTGACCACCGCTTATCCGGATATGGAGTTCGAGCGCAATCTGACAATGGTCAATCTGGGAGAGGTGTTCCTGTTGCTCGACCAGACTGATTCCGCATCCTATTATCTGCACCGTTGCCATCGTTTCTTTTCGTCGGTAGGCAATGCTAGTGCATTGTATTACATTGACACACAGCTTGTTGAGCTGGCTTTGAAAGAGGGGGATGTGGCCAGGGCAAAACGCCTGTTGAGGAAGACGAAAAGTACGGCACACATCGAACCGAACATGATCCGTATCCGCAACCGTTACCTGGAGCATTATTTTAAGGCTGTAGGCGATTACCGCAATGCATATAAGTATCGGGAACTGAATGGAAAAATGGACGATTCTATCCGGAACGAGCGGGTGAAGATGAGAGCGGCCGAGATTGCCTTGAGGTACCGGCGGGACAGTACGCTCATGCAGCAGGAGCTGTTTATCAGGCAAAAGGAAAACCAGGTGTTGCAGCTCCATCAGTGGCTGTGGGGAATCGTGTCACTTGTCGTGGTGCTGACCATGGCGGCGGGCGTCTGTCTGTCATACCGGAGAAGGAAACGGGAAAAAGAGATGTGGCGTTTGCAGACGGCAATCACTTCTCTGCGTCTGGAGAATATCCGCAACCGGATCTCGCCCCATTTCATTTTCAATGTGCTGAACAGGGAGATGAATCTTCGTAAGGAGGAAGAGGAGAGCCAGAACCTGATGGAACTGACCCGATTGCTCAGACGGAATCTGGAACTGACGGACAAGCTGGCTGTGTCCTTGTCCGACGAGCTGGATTTTGTGCGGACGTATGTCAGTCTTGAAGGCAGGTCGTTGGGTGAAGGATTCGAGTTTCAGCTGGAGGTTGCCGCAGACATCCGGACGGACAGGGTGATGGTGCCCGCCATGCTTCTGCAGATACCGGTGGAAAATGCCATCAAGCATGCGTTGCGGCTGAAGGAAGGCAGGAGGCTGTTGCGCATAACGGTTGGTTCGGACGGCAAGGAAGTCATCATGACGGTGACGGACAATGGAGGCGGTTACCGTCCGAAAAGCGCTAATCACGGCACGGGAACGGGCATGAAGGTGATAACCCAGACCATCCAGTTGCTGAATTTCTACAATACACGTCCGATTGTAATGAGAATCAGCAATGTGCCGGTAGGGGACGATGGGACGACAGGCTGTCAGGTCTTGTTCCGGGTACCTTTGGATTATTCATATACATTGAAGAAAACCAGAAGAGATGAAAGATAACAGTTTGATAAGTACAGTCATCGTGGATGACGAGGAGGCAGCTGTCGACAATCTGTGCTTTGAACTCCGGCGTCACGAAGGAATCCGTGTGGAAGGTATTGCGGGGAAAGGATCGGCCGGAATACGGTTGATTGAAAAGAAGCGTCCCGATCTGGTGTTCCTTGACGTGGAGTTGCCGGACATGATGGGAATGGATGTGGCCAACCATCTTCACAATACAGTGAATTGGGGGATGCAGATAGTGTTCTATACGGCGTATGACAAGTATCTGATTGATGCCTTGCGGAATTTCGCCTTCGACTTCCTGCTCAAGCCCATCGACCCTAAGGAGCTGGATGTGGTGATCCAGCGTGTCAGGCTCAACTTTGATACGGACCAGGGTGCGCTGCAGCCGCCCTTGCCGGTCGGGAGTCCGGTGGTGACGGAAAAGTCCTTTATGGTAGTGACGCCCACCGGTGACTTGCGGATTCTGCGGATTTCGGAGATCGGTTATTTCCGTTATCTGTCCGCTCGCAAGATATGGGAGGCTGTGCTGACAAACGGGATCTTTATTCCTTTGCGGCGCAATACGTCGGCGGAGAATCTCTGTGCGTATGATGCTTCGTTTGTGCAGGTACACCAGTCGTTCATCATCAATCTGAATTATTTGGTCATGGTGCAGGGCACACGTTGCATCATGTATCCTCCTTTCGATGGGGTGGAAGAGGTGCAGGTCTCGAAGAAGTTCCGGAAAGAGATGATGGAGAAGTTCTATCAGCTGTGATATTCCATTCCCTTATTTTGACCGGATAGTGACCGATTTTTACCGCTTAGTCACTGAATGGAGGGGATTGCAGTGGGTGAGGAAGAAATCCGTTTGTCGGTTATTGTGAAAAGATATATTTTTGTATGTTAATAAAATAAAAGCTTATGAATAGGTTTAGAATGAAGAGTGCCTTGCTGGTAGCTGGACTCTTGATGATGGGCGCAACAGCTCATGCCCAGTATCTGCGTACTTCTTATTTCATGGAAGGCGCGAGTACCCGTTTGCAGATGAATCCGGGACTTCAGCCGACGAAAGGTTATTTTAATCTTCCGATTCTCGGTTCGTTGAACCTTGGCGCGTCATCAAATGTGTTGGGTACGGGTGATATTATCGATGTGCTGGATGCGGGTGATGATTTGTTCAACAATGACAAGTTGTATAACCGTCTGAAGAGTGACAACCGTCTGAATGTGAACCTGAACACGGATATTCTTTCTTTCGGCTGGTATCGGGGCCAAGGGTTCTGGAACGTGAATGTGGGTCTGCGTGCGGATGTAGGAGCTTCCATTCCGAAATCCATGTTCGAATATCTGAGAGGATTGAATAATTTCAATGAAGTGAATGGCCGATTCTCGAATATGAATTTCGATATGAACGCTTATGCGGAAATCGGATTGGGTTATTCACGTCAGCTGACTGACAGGTTGACCGTCGGAGGACGCGTGAAAGTGTTGCTTGGTATCGCGCGTGCGGAAATGGTGGTGGATAACTTCGAGATCGACGGAGTGCCTCAGAATCCGGAGAATCCGTATAATTGGCAGAATGTGTCGGCTTCCGCTACCATGGACGCTCATGTAAGCACTACAATGAAAGGCGGTGGCTTGAGCTTTGACGACAATTATTATGGGGGGCCGCGTTATCTTGACGGGTTTGATTTCGATGGCGGAAGTTTCGGTATCGCGGGTGCGGGTTTCGGCATCGACCTGGGAGCCAGCTATAAGGTCTGGGACAATCTGACAGTCTCGGCAGCCGTGCTCGACCTGGGTTTCATCAACTGGAAAGGAAGTGAGACCGTGACGGCTTCTCCCGAACAGTCGTCGATCAGTGTCAACGAAAGCAACTATCAGGACTTTGTGGATGAGGACTTCCTGAGCATGGACCGTTTCAAGCTGGTTGAGGATACGGAAGCTTCCAAAAGCGTGAAGAAGAGTCTGGCTTCCACCATTCTGTTGGCGGGTGAATATGGCCTGCTCAACAACAAGCTGAGTGTGGGAGCTGTTTACACCAGCCGTTTCGTGAAGCCGAAAACTCAGAGTGAACTGACATTCTCTGCGACTTTCCGCCCGATGAGCTGGTTGAATGCGGCTGTCAGCTATTCCCCGATTCTTGCCGGTGGCAAGTCAATGGGTCTTGCGGTGAAGTTGGGTCCCGTGTTCCTCGGTACGGACTATATGTTTTTCGGAAACAATTCGAAGAGTGTGAACGCGTTCTTCGGACTCTCTTTCCCGATGGGTGGGAAAAAGGCCAGTAATGACTGATGGAAAATCTCATAGACATTGCCGGTGCAGATAGGGCAACGGTTGTCGACCGAAAATGGTCTTAAACGCAGATTGGCGCAGATTTACGCGGAGCTTATTTTGATTATTGTCCGCGAATCTGCGCCAATCCGTGTTTATGTCCCTGTCAGATGGAAAGCGATTCCAATTTCTCGCCGTCCAGCCGGTAGACAGTGATTGTGCCGTTCTCGTAAGTGGCGAAAGTGGGTGGGTTGCCCCCTTTGGGAAAGGTGACGGAGCCCGTGTTGCACACCGCTTTCTCTCCTTGTCTTTCCAGTTTCCAAAGGTGGGTGTGTCCGTAAAAGAACACGTCATGTCTGCCTTTCGGTTGCTTGTCCTCGTTGTAGACATGTCCGTGAGTGAGGAACAGGCGTTTTCCGTTGTCCACCACAAGCGTGTAGTCGGACAGGATGGGGAAGTCCAGCAGCATCTGGTCCACTTCCGAGTCGCAGTTCCCACGTATGGCGATGATCTCATCACTCATGGCGTTGAGTGTTTCTGCAATTCCTTTCGGGTCCAGTCCCTCCGGCAGTCCGTTGCGCGGACCATAATTCAGAATGTCCCCCAGGATGAGAAGCATGTCGCAATGCTGTGTCCGGTAGAAATCCAAGACCCTGTCCAGTGCCGGCAATGAGCCGTGTATGTCAGATACGATCAGATATTTCATTCGATAAAAAGTTGAAAAAAGCCGGTTTCTGAAACAGGAACCGGCTTTTTGTTATAATTCGTGAGAGAAATGATTATTCAGCTTTCTCGTTGCTCCAGTCCATTGCGGCCATACGCTTGTATGAGTCGTAACGTTTCTTGGCCATATTCTCGCAGGCTGCGAACAGGTCGGCAGCTTCTGTCGGATATTGTTTCATTACAGAAGCAAAGCGAACTTCACCCTTCAGATAATCCTGGAAGTTAGCCCAGTTCGGTTCCTTGGAGTCGAGCGAGAACGGATTCTTGCCTTCGTCTTCCAGAGCCGGGTTGAAGCGCCACAGGTGCCAGTAACCGCATTCAACGGCCTTAGCCTCTTCTGCCTGGCTCTTGCCCATACCTGCCTTCAGACCGTGGTTGATACACGGAGCGTAAGCGATGACCAATGACGGGCCTGGATAAGCCTCAGCTTCGCGGATAGCCTTCAGAGTCTGAGCCTGATCGGCACCCATCGCAATCTGAGCCACATAAACGTAGCCGTAAGTTGTTGCAATCAGACCGAGGTCTTTCTTGCGTACGCGCTTACCGGAAGCGGCAAACTTGGCGATGGCACCCAGCGGAGTTGCCTTGGATGACTGACCGCCTGTATTTGAATAAACTTCAGTATCCAATACGAGGATGTTCACGTCTTCTCCAGAAGCGATTACATGGTCGAGACCTCCGTAACCGATATCGTAAGAAGCACCGTCACCACCGATAATCCACTGAGAACGCTTGATCAGATAATCCTTGAATTCATAGATGGTAGCGCAGCTCGGGCATTTGTCCTTGGCGGCCTCAACCAACGGGATAATCTTGGCGGCAGCAGCCTTGCTCTTGTCGGCGTCGTTGCGTCCGTCAATCCATTCCTGGAATGCTTCCTTGTATTCAGCCGGAGTCTCATCCGATGCGATGGCAGTCTTCATGGCATCTTCAATGCGGTTGCGCAGCTTCTTGTTGGCCAGTTCCATACCCAGACCGAATTCGCAGAAGTCCTCGAACAGTGAGTTTGCCCATGCCGGACCCTGACCTTTCTCGTTGGTTGTGTACGGAGTGGAAGGAACAGAACCGGAGTAGATAGAAGAACATCCTGTTGCGTTGGAAACCATTTCACGGTCGCCGAACAGCTGGGAAATCAGCTTCACATACGGAGTCTCGCCGCAACCGGAGCAAGCGCCTGAGAACTCGAAGAGCGGAGTGGCGAACTGAGAGTTCTTCACATTGGCCTTGATGTCTACCAGGTCTTGTTTGCTCTTCACATTGTCTGTGCAGTATGTCCAGTTGTCTGCCTCTGCCAGCTGGCTTTCCAGATGTTTCATGGTCAAAGCCTTGCCACCCTTCTTCGGGTTGCCCGGACATACGTCAACACAGTTGCCGCAGCCCAAGCAGTCGAGCACGTCAACCTGCATACGGAATGTCATGTCGGCAAACTGCTTGCCCACAGCCTTCAGCATCGGGAAGTTGGCGCCCTTCTGCTCTTCAGCGTCGAGTATGAACGGACGGATGGCAGCGTGAGGACAAACATATGCACACTTGTTACACTGGATACAGTTCTCGGGATTCCATTCCGGAACGAAAGCAGCCACACCACGTTTTTCGTATTTGGCTGTTCCCTGATGCCATGTACCGTCTTCGATGCCCTTGAATGCGGATACCGGCAGCAGGTCGCCGTCCTGAGCGTTGATCGGGCGGACCACTTCGTTGATGAATGCCGGATCGTTGTTGGCGGCAGCCGGTTCTACTTCCAGACCAGCCCATGCCGGATCGACAGTCAGCTGCTTGTATTCGCCGCCGCGGTCAACGGCTGCATAGTTCTTGTTGACAACGTCTTCACCCTTCTTTCCGTAAGACTTCACGATGAACTTCTTCATCTGCTCAACGGCCAGGTCAACAGGGATAACGCCTGTGATGCGGAAGAATGCCGACTGCAGGATTGTATTTGTGCGGTTGCCCAAACCGATTTCCTGAGCAATCTGGGTAGCGTTGATATAATAAACGGTGATATTGTTTTCTGCGAAATATTTCTTCACCTTGTTCGGCAGGTTCTTTGCCAGCTCGTCACCTTCCCAGATGGTGTTCAGCAGGAAAGTGCCGTTCTTGCGCAGACCGCGGGTCACATCGTACATGTGCAGGTAAGCCTGAACGTGGCAAGCCACGAAGTTCGGGGTTGTTACCAGATAGGTAGAGTGAATCGGATGGTCGCCGAAACGCAGGTGAGAGCAAGTGAAACCACCGGACTTCTTGGAGTCGTAAGAGAAGTAAGCCTGGCAGTATTTGTCTGTGTTGTCACCGATGATCTTCACGGAGTTCTTGTTGGCTCCTACCGTACCGTCGGCACCCAGGCCGTAGAATTTGGCTTCGAACACGCCTTCCGCGCCAAGAGCGATTTCTTCTTTCTGAGGCAGTGAAGTGAAAGTGACATCATCCACAATACCGATAGTGAAATGATCCTTCGGCATCGGGAGTTCCAGATTCTCATATACTGACAGAATCTGAGCCGGAGTCGTGTCCTTGGAACCCAGACCGTAACGTCCGCCTACGATCAACGGAGCGTTTTCCTGTCCGTAGAATACGTCTTTCACATCCAGATACAGCGGTTCACCGTTTGAACCCGGTTCTTTGGTACGGTCGAGCACGGCGATGCGTTTCACGGTCTTAGGCATCTTGGCCAGGAAGTGCTTAGCCGAGAACGGACGGTACAGGTGAACGGCAATCAGACCTACCTTCTTGCCCTGAGCGGTCAGATAGTCGATGGCCTCACGTGTGGCTTCCGTCACGGAACCCATGGCGATGATGATGTTTTCAGCGTCTTCAGCACCATAGTAGTCGAACAGGCCGTATTTGCGTCCCGTGATCTTGTTGATTTCGTTCATGTATTCCTCCACAATGGCCGGAACAGCCTCGTAGTACGGGTTGCATGACTCTCTGTGCTGGAAGAAGTGGTCAGGGTTTTCAGCCATACCGCGTGCCACCGGCTTGTTGGGAGTCAGCGCACGGTTGCGGAACTCAGCCAATGCCTCGCGGTCAACCAGCGGGGCCAGGTCCTCATTGTCCAGCTTCTCGATTTTCTGGATCTCGTGAGAAGTACGGAATCCGTCGAAGAAGTTCACGAACGGAACGCGTGACTTGATGGTGGACAGGTGGGCTACACCGGCCAGATCCATTACTTCCTGTACAGAACCTTCGCACAGCATGGCGAAACCTGTCTGACGGGTAGACATTACGTCCTGATGGTCGCCGAAGATACACAGTGCGTGAGAAGCCAGTGTACGTGCCGAAACATGGAATACGCAAGGCAACAGCTCACCTGCGATTTTATACATGTTGGGGATCATCAGCAACAGACCCTGAGAAGCGGTATAAGTAGTAGTCAACGCACCTGCCTGGAGTGAGCCGTGAACAGCACCAGCCGCGCCTCCTTCAGACTGCATTTCTTGAACCAGTACAGTTTCGCCGAAGATGTTCTTACGTCCTGCGGCAGCCCATTCGTCTACGTGCTCAGCCATTGTAGACGACGGAGTGATGGGGTAGATGGCCGCTACTTCCGTAAACATGTACGAGATGTGGGCGGCAGCTTCGTTGCCATCACAAGTGATGAATTTTTTTTGTTTAGTCATACAATTACTAAATTAAGTATTAAGTAATAAAATCTTTTTCTCAATATAAAAAGCCGAACAGCCACAGCGGTATCTGGTTGCCGTGTCCCATTTCCATCTTGTGCATGGCGTAGTACACGTTCGGATTGCTTTTCGGCTTGTAGTTGTCCGTGCAGATACGGAAGTGCAGGTCACCGTCCACCAGGAACGAGGCTCCCTTGTCGCCTTTGTTCACCTTGTGGTCTTTCCACATCGTGTTCACGAAAAATGTCTCCAGCACGTCCTGTTCCTCCACCTTGATGGGGTAGATGCTGTACATCAGGTTGGTGTTGTGCATCATGATCTTGGCCGGTTTTTTCGGGAACTCCTCACCTTTCGGATAAATCATGTTGATGAGCCGCGAGTCGGCCAGGTATTTGATGTAGTTCATCACCGTGGCGCGCGATGTCTGGATGTCCGTGGCCAGCTGGCTCACGTTGGGAGCCACCGGTCCGTCCACCGCCAACAAATATAGCAATTTTTTTATTCTTGACAGATATTTCAGCTCGATTTGTTGTATTAGTAGAATATCCACTTCAATCATCATGTTCATGGTCTTGAGCAGGTTCTCCGAGAAGTTCCGCTTTTCGAGGAAGAACGGGTAGAACCCGTGGTGGATATAGTCCTGAAGATAGTTGAGCGGATTGATGTAGGGCAGGATTGTCTTGGCGATGTGCTCATGGTGGTTCAGGATCTCGTCGAGCGTGTGCGGTGAGAAATGGTTGCCTGTATGGAGGTTCAGGAACTCGCGGAACGAGAATCCCCGCAGGTTGTACGATTTTACGATGCCGTTCAGCTCGGGATTCTCCTCTTTCAGCCGCATCACGGACGAGCCGGTGAACACGATCTTCAGTTGCGGATAGCGTTCGTAACAGACACGCAGGTCGTGGCTCCAGTTGGGAAGCTTGAAAACCTGGTCCACGAGCAGCACTTTTCCGCCCCGTTTCATGAACTCACCCGCAAAGTCTACCAGGCTGTATTGCGAGAAATAGAAATTGTTCATGTTGACGTACAGGCATGAACGGTCGAATCCGAACTTCTCTTTCGCGTATTGCAGCAGGAAAGTGGTCTTGCCCACCCCGCGGGTTCCCTTTATCCCGATGAGGCGGTGGCTCCAGTCAATCTCGTCCATAAGCGCGCGTCTGACAGGGGCGTTCGTGTGTTCCACCAGATAGCTGTGAGTTCTGTAAAAAGCTTCCATTTGTTTCTTGATTCTAAGTTGCAAATATACGAATACTTCATAATATTGCAAACCGTAGTTGACAAAAAATAGGGAAAGGGAAAAAAGATTGGTCTCTTGTCATGCTTTCAGAATGGCGGTGACAGGCTCCTGTGGGGCATGAAAAAAACGTCAAGGCGTTTCAGTCAAAACGTCTTGACGTTTTCCTTAAAACGCCCTTATGTTTTGTCTGAAACGTCTAGGCGTTTTGGATGTGCCTTTTCCGGCTTGTGTCAGAACTGGTAATTCAGCTCTACCCAGTCGATGAAGGCCTTGTTCACCAGCTTCACGCCGCCGGGCGTGGGATAGTCGCCGCTGAAGTACCAGTCGCCCGGATAGTCGGGGCAGGCCTCGTGCAGTCCTTCCAGGGTCTGGTAGACTATCTGCACCTTGGCCTGGGTGCCTGCGGGGGTGAGCAGTTCCACAATCTTGGCGGAAATCTCCTCGTCGGTGAACAGCGCATAGATTTCCTTCACGTAGTTCACCATCTTCTCTTTCGGGAGTTCCGTCTGGGCTTTCGATTTCCGGTAGGCGTATTCAATGACATGCTCCATGTTGCGGTCCTCCAGCAGGGCGATGGCTGCCTTGAAGGCGATGAACTGTTCCATGCTGGCCATGTCGATGCCGTAGTAGTCGGGGTAGCGTACCTGTGGGGAGGAGGATACGATGACGATCTTTTTCGGGTGCAGGCGGTCGAGGATGCCGATGATGCTTTGCTTCAGGGTGGTTCCGCGCACAATGCTGTCGTCGATGATGACCAGGTTGTCCTTGTAGGGCGTGAGGCTTCCGTAGGTGATGTCATATACGTGTGCCGCCAGGTCGTTGCGGGTGTTTCCTTCGGCGATGAAGGTGCGCAGCTTGATGTCCTTGATGGCCACCTTCTCGCTCCGGACTCGTTTTGAGAGAATCTCTTCCAGCTCCTTGTGGGTGGGCGTGTGCCCGAGTTCCTCTATACGTTTCACTTTCAGTTTGTTCAGGTAGTTGTCGAATCCCTCCAGCATGCCGTAGAACGCCACTTCTGCGGTGTTCGGGATGAAGGAGAACACGGTATGTTCGATGTCGTTGTTCACGGCTTTCAGGATCGGGTCCACCAGCAGTTCTCCCAGCCTCTTGCGTTCGCGGTAGATGTCCATGTCGCTTCCGCGGCTGAAGTAGATGCGCTCGAACGAACAGGGCTTTATGTTTTTCGGCCTGTTGATCTGGGCCAGACGCATTTCGCCTTTCTTGTTGACCAGGATGGCTTGTCCCGGCTGCAGCTCGTGGATATTGTCGGCCGATACGTTGAGCACGGTCTGGATGACCGGGCGTTCGGAAGCCAGCACCATGATCTCGTCGTCCATGTACCAGAAAGCCGGACGGATGCCCCACGGGTCGCGGATGGCGAACGACTCGCCGCTTCCGGTCAGTCCGCAGATCACGTAGCCCCCGTCCCATTTGGACGAAGAGGTTTTCAGCACGTTGGTCAGGTCAATGCGGTCCTCGATGGCATGGGTGATGTCCATGCCCTGCAGTCCCTCTTCCTTACATATATTATATAAGCGTTCCACTTCCCGGTCGAGCCGGTGTCCCACCTGTTCCAGCATGATGTAGGTGTCGGCGTATTTTCGGGGATGCTGTCCCGCGGCGGTGATGTCGGCGAATATCTCGTCCACGTTGGTCAGGTTGAAGTTTCCGCAGAGTGCCAGATTCTTGGCGCGCCAGTTGTTCCGGCGCAGGAAAGGATGTACGTACGAGATGCCGCTCTTTCCCGTGGTGGAATAGCGGAGATGGCCCATGTACAGCTCGCCGGCAAAAGGCAGGCATTTCTTGGCGTATTCCGCATCATGGAGCTGTTCCTCGGTCAGATCCTTGAAGTGGCTGTGTACCGTGCCGAATATCTCAGTGATGGCTCCGGCCCCCAAGGCCCTTTCACGGAACATGTATTCTTCGCCCGCATCGGCCTGAAGCTTCACGCAGGCCAGTCCTGCCGCTTCCTGTCCGCGGTTATGCTGTTTCTCCATCAGGAGGTAGAGCTTGTTGAGTCCGTACATCCAGGTGCCGTATTTTTCCTGGTAGTATTCCAGCGGCTTGAGCAGACGGATAAGCGCTACGCCGCATTCGTGTTTCAATATTTCCATATATAAGCAGAATAAAACGTGTGCAAAATAACAGACAAATATCAGAACGGGCGGAAGAATGTTTGTCAAATTTCATATTTTCTTGCTGTTTTGAACGGTATGTAACAAAAATGGAATGAAATATTTTATTGTGTGATAAAATACGGTAATAATGTTTTAAAATGAAACATTCCGTTCTTTGAAATAAAATTCCTGTTGAGAAAATGCCGGTAATTGTTGTCATATTGAAAGTTGATTTCATATTTTTGCGGCTAAAGACGCATTAAAACAATCAATAGATATTAAAAAGAAAGAAAAGGCAATGAAAGAGGATGTTTTTATCAGAAGGGATGACAATGTCGTAGCGCAGTGTCAGCCGCAGGAAACCGGACTTTATGATCCGTTGCACGAGCACGATGCCTGTGGAGTGGGGATGATTGTCGACATTCATGGAAACAAGTCGCACGAGCTGGTAGACTCGGCCTTGAGGGTGCTTGAGAACATGAAGCACCGTGGCGCGGAAGGCGCGGACAACAAGACCGGTGACGGTGCCGGCATCATGGTGCAGATTCCTCACGAGTTTATCTTGTTGCAGGGCATACCGGTGCCGGAAAAGGGCAAATACGGCACGGGTCTGGTGTTTCTTCCGAAAGATCCGGATGAGCAGGCGCGGATTCTCAGCGTGATGATCGAGGAGATCGAGCGCGAGGGGCTTTCACTGATGCACCTGCGTTCGGTGCCGGTCAATTCTTCCATATTGGGAAAGAGCGCGCTGGAAACCGAGCCCGACATCAGGCAGGTGTTCATTACGGGAGTGACCGATGCGGAGAATCTGGAGCGTACGCTGTATGTTATCCGCAAGAAGATAGAGCGTAGGGTTCACCACAAGGATTTCTATATCGTCTCGCTTTCAAGCAAGACCATTGTCTATAAAGGGATGCTGTCGTCGGTGCAGGTGCGTGAGTATTTTCAGGACCTGACCCAGCCGTACTTCACCAGCGGACTGGCTATCGTGCATTCGCGTTTCAGCACGAACACGTTTCCCACCTGGAGCCTGGCACAGCCGTTCCGGCTGTTGGCGCACAACGGAGAGATCAATACCATCCGTGGCAACCGGGGATGGATGGAAGCGCGTGAGAGTGTGTTGTCCACTCCCCAACTGGGGGATGTGAGGGACATACGTCCCATCATCCAGCCGGGCATGAGCGACAGTGCCTCGCTCGACAATGTGCTGGAGTTTTTCGTGATGTCCGGACTGAGCCTGCCTCATGCCATGGCGATGCTCGTGCCGGAGTCGTTCAATGACAAGAATCCGATCAGCGAGGACCTGAAGGCCTTTTATGAGTATCATTCCATACTGATGGAACCCTGGGACGGACCTGCCGCCCTGTTGTTCAGCGACGGACGGTATGCCGGGGGAATGCTCGACCGCAACGGTCTCCGTCCGGCCCGTTACCTGATTACCAGGAATGACATCATGGTGGTGGCAAGCGAGGCGGGTGTCATTAGTTTCGAGCCTGAGACCATCAAGGAGAAAGGCCGCCTGCAGCCGGGAAAGATACTTTTGGTCGATACGCAGGAAGGACGTATCTATTACGACGGTGAGCTGAAGGAGCAGCTGGCGTCGTCGAAGCCATACCGTGAATGGTTGTCTGCGAACCGCATAGAACTGGATGCGCTGCGTAGCGGACGTAAGGTGGCGAATACCGTGGGTGAATACGACCGTCATCTGCGGGCGTTCGGTTTCACCCGTGAGGATATCGAGCGCACCCTTATCCCGATGTGTACCAATGGAGTGGAGCCTACCGCTTCGATGGGTAACGATACACCGCTGGCCGTGCTTTCGGATATGCCTCAGTTGTTGTTCAACTATTTTCGTCAGCAGTTCGCCCAGGTGACCAATCCGCCTATCGACCCGATCAGGGAAGAGCTGGTCATGTCGCTGACGGAATATATCGGGGCGGTGGGTACCAATATCCTGCTTCCGGACGAGAGCCATTGCAAGATGGTGCGTCTGCCGTACCCCATCCTGAACAACACCCAGCTCGACATACTTTGCAATATCCGTTACAAGGGGTTCAAGGCCGTCAGGCTGCCGATGCTTTTCGATGTGGCGAAAGGTACGGCGGGGCTGCGTGAGGCGTTGTCCGCCCTTTGCAAGAAGGCGGAGGAATCCGTGGCGGAAGGGGTCAACTACATTGTGCTGACCGACCGGGACATTGACGCCACACATGCGGCCATACCTTCACTGCTGGCGGTGAGTGCCGTCCATCACCATCTGATTTCGGTGCAGAAACGGGTGCAGACGGCATTGGTGGTTGAAAGCGGTGAGATCCGTGAGGTGATGCATGCGGCGCTGCTTCTCGGCTATGGTGCCAGTGCCATTAATCCGTACATGGTGTTCGCCGTGCTGGACAGTCTGGTGAGGAAAGGCGATGTGCAGATGAATTACGAAACGGCGGAGAAGAATTATGTCAAGGCTGTCTGCAAGGGTCTTTACAAGGTGATGAGCAAGATGGGCATCAGTACCATCCGTTCTTATCGTGGCGCGAAGATATTCGAGGCCGTAGGATTGGGTGAGGAGCTTCTGAAGACTTATTTCGGAACGGATGTGTCGACTGTGGGAGGTATCCGTCTGGAGGATATCGCCAAGGACTACACGGCCTTCCATGATGCCGGTTTCGCTCCGGAAAAGGTGGACGACCTGCTTCCTTACATCGGCCAGTTCTCTTATCGTAAGGACGGGGAGAGACATGCCTGGAATCCGGAAGCCATCAGCAAGCTGCAGTTGGCGACCCGTCTGGGCAGTTACGCGAAGTTCAAGGAATATACCCGTTGGGTGGACGGAAAGAAAGAGCCTATATTCTTGCGCGACTTTTTTGAGTTCAAGCGTAATCCGATATCCATCGATGAGGTGGAGCCGGTGGAAAGCATTGTGAGGCATTTCGTGACGGGGGCCATGTCGTTCGGAGCCATCAGCAAGGAAGCGCACGAGGCACTGGCTCTGGCCATGAACAAGTTGGGCACGCGGAGCAATACGGGAGAGGGCGGAGAAGATTCCGGCCGTTTCCATGAGACGTATGAGGGAATTTCGCTGAACAGCAAGACCAAACAGGTGGCGTCCGGACGCTTCGGAGTGACCGCCGAATATCTGGTGAACGCCGAAGAGATACAGATTAAGGTGGCGCAGGGAGCAAAACCGGGCGAGGGCGGACAGTTGCCGGGCTTCAAGGTCAATGAAGTCATTGCCAGAACCCGTCATTCGATTCCGGGCATCTCGCTGATTTCTCCTCCGCCTCACCACGACATTTATTCGATTGAGGACCTGGCCCAGCTGATATTCGACCTGAAAAACGTGAATCCGAAAGCGAAAATCAGTGTGAAGCTGGTTGCCGAGAGCGGTATCGGTACCATTGCCGCCGGTGTGGCCAAGGCCAAGGCCGATCTGATTGTCATTTCCGGCGCGGAAGGCGGCACAGGCGCCTCACCTGCCTCCTCCATGCGTTATGCGGGCATCCCGCCGGAAATCGGACTGAGCGAGACCCAGCAGACATTGGTGCTCAACGGTCTTCGTGGACAGGTGCGCCTGCAGGCCGACGGGCAGCTTAAGACGGGTCGCGACATCATCAGCATGGCACTGTTGGGAGCGGAAGAGTTCGGTTTCGGCACTACGGTGCTGATTGTGTTGGGTTGCGTGATGATGCGGAAATGTCATACCAATACCTGCCCGGTGGGTGTGGCCACTCAGGATCCGAGACTTCGTGAGCATTTCCGCGGACATTACCAGTATGTGGTCAACTATTTCCGTTTCATGGCTCAGGAAGTCCGTGAGTATCTGGCGGAGATGGGATTCACCCGCTTGGACGACATAGTGGGGCGTACCGACCTGATCGGACTGAAGGCATTGGATCCGGACTCCAAATATGCGTCGCTCGATTTCAGCCGCATGCTGCATAAAGTGGACAACGGCTCGGCCATCCGTCAGGTGGGGGAACAGCGTCATGACATTGATTCGGTGAAGGACGTGTCGATACTTGAGGCTGCCCGTGAGGCTCTTGAGAACAGAAAGGAGGTTTCGTTGGAATATGCCATCGGCAATACCGACCGTGCGGTGGGAGCGATGCTTTCCGGTGCGGTGGCTGCCAGATATGGTGAGGAAGGGCTTCCCGACCAGACCGTCACGGTGAAATTCAAGGGATCGGCCGGACAGAGTTTCGGGGCTTTCCTTGCCCACGGTATCCGTTTCAAGCTGGAAGGTGAGGCGAACGACTATCTGGGAAAAGGCTTGAGCGGCGGACATATCTCCGTGCAGCCTCCGGTGAGGAGCAACTTCGAGGCAGAAAAGAATGTGATTGTGGGCAACACCTTGCTTTACGGTGCCACAAGCGGCGAGGTATATATCAACGGGCGTGCCGGAGAACGTTTCGCGGTGCGCAACTCGGGTGCCGTTGCGGTGGTGGAAGGCGTGGGCGACCATTGCTGTGAGTACATGACCGGCGGACGTGTGGTCGTGCTGGGTGAGACCGGAAGGAACTTCGCGGCAGGCATGAGCGGCGGTGTGGCCTACGTGTGGGACAAGAACCACAATTTCGACTATTTCTGCAACATGGAGATGGTGGAACTGTCTCTTCTGGAGGAGGCTACGGCACGCAAGGAACTGCATGAGCTGGTCCGTCAGCATTATCTGTATACGGGATCGAAACTGGCACGTACGATGCTCGACAACTGGAACCGGTATGTGGACGAGTTCATTCAGGTGACTCCGATCGAGTACAAGAAAGTGCTTGCCGAGGAGCAGATGCGCAAGCTGCAGCAGAAAATCGCCGAAGTGCAGCGTGATTATTGATTCTTTATTCGTCAAATTAAATCTTGATTGTCATTATGGGAAATCCTAAAGCGTTTTTGACCGTTCCGCGTAAAGAGGCCGGATACCGTCCGGTGCATGAGCGCATCGCAGACTTCAGTGAGGTGGAACAGACATTGAATACAAGCGACCGGAAACTGCAGGCTTCACGCTGCATGGACTGTGGGGTGCCTTTCTGTCATTGGGCTTGTCCGTTGGGCAACCGCCCGCCTGAGTTTCAGGATGCCATGTATAACGGCCATTGGGAAAAAGCTTACAAGATATTGAGCCGCACGAACGACTTTCCTGAATTTACGGGGCGTATCTGTCCGGCATTGTGTGAGAAAAGTTGTGTGTTGAAACTGAGCATGGATGCTCCGGTCACTGTCCGTGAGGACGAGGCCGCCGTGATTGAGGCGGCTTTCCGTGAGGGATATGTCCGTCCGGAACGGTATGTCCGCAACGGGAAAAAGGTGGCTGTCATCGGTTCGGGGCCTGCGGGTCTGGCGGCCGCCAACCAATTGAACCGGCGAGGATATGAGGTGACGGTGTTCGAGCGGCTGGAATATGTGGGCGGACTGCTCCGTTTCGGCATCCCGAATTTCAAGCTGGGAAAGTCGGTCATCGACCGCCGTATCGCCGTCATGGAGGCGGAAGGCATTGTGTTCAGGGTGAATACGGATGTCGATGTGACACGGCTTCCCGAAGGTTTTGATGCCTATTGCGTATGTACAGGCACTCCGCAGGCCCGTGACCTTGACATTCCCGGACGGGAACTGAAAGGGATTCATCTGGCTATGGAGATGCTGGCCCAGCAGAACCGTGTGCTGGCGGGGCAGACTTTTTCTGAAGAGGAACGCATCACGGCAAAAGGGAAGAAGGTGCTGGTCATCGGTGGCGGAGATACCGGAAGCGACTGCATTGGAACGAGCAACCGCCAGCAGGCGTTGAGCGTGACACAGATCGAGATCATGCCAAAACCGCCGGTAGGTTATAATCCGGCCACTCCCTGGCCGCAATGGCCGTCGGTGCTGAAGACAAGCAGCAGCCATGAAGAAGGGTGTGTGCGTCGGTGGAGTCTGTCATCAACCCGTTTCATCGGCGAGAACGGACATGTGACCGGTGTGGAAGTGGAAGAGGTGGAATGGATTCCGGACACTGACGGAGGGAGACCGGTGATGAGGCCGACCGGCAGGAAAGAGGTGCTGGAAGCCGATCTGGTCTTGCTGGCGATGGGTTTCCTGAAACCGGTACATCCCGAGTTCCCGGAGAATGTGTTCGTGGCCGGCGATGCCGCTACGGGCGCCAGTCTGGTGGTGCGCTGCATCGCCGGAGGACGCAAGGCCGCGGCCGACATCGATGCTTATCTCTCATCTAAATAAGGGCCGTATCAGGCATCAAGTATAAATTATGAACTATTAATTATTAACTGTTAACTATCAACTACCTGCATGTGTGGAATTGTAGCGATATTCAATATTAAGGAGCCGACACCCGCCTTGCGCGACAAGGCGTTGGCAATGGCGAAGAAAATCCGTCATCGCGGACCGGACTGGAGCGGCATCTATTGCGGAAAGTCAGCCATCCTGGCTCATGAGCGTCTGTCCATCGTCGACCCTCAGAGCGGAAGACAACCTTTGTTCTCGCCGGACAGGAAACAGATTCTGGCGGTGAACGGTGAGATCTATAATCATCGGGACATCCGCCGTCGGTATGCCGAAAAGTATGAGTTCCAGACCGGCAGCGACTGTGAGGTCATTCTCGCCCTCTACCGTGACAAGGGCATCGGTTTTCTGGAGGACCTGAACGGAATCTTCGCCTTTGCCCTGTATGACGAGGAGAAGGATGAGTTTCTGATTGCCCGCGATCCGATTGGCGTGATTCCGTTGTACATCGGTTACGATGCGGACGGGAAGGTGTACTGTGCCAGTGAACTGAAGGCGCTGGAGGGCTGTTGCGGGCGTTATGAGCCGTTCCTGCCGGGACATTATTATTCAAGTGTCACGGGAAAGATGGAGCGTTGGTACAAGCGCGACTGGATGGGTTATGAGGCCGTGAAGGACAATCCGGCCTCTCCCCAGGCCATACACGACGCGCTGGAAGAGGCGGTGCGCCGTCAGCTGATGAGCGACGTGCCTTACGGTGTGCTTCTGTCGGGTGGCCTTGACAGTTCGGTGATTTCCGCCGTGGCCAGGAAGTTCGCTTCCCGGCGCATTGAGACCGACGGACAGAAAGACGCGTGGTGGCCGCAGCTCCACTCATTTGCCGTGGGGCTGAAAGGTGCTCCCGACCTGCTGAAGGCCAGAGAGGTGGCCGACTATATCGGTACGGTGCATCATGAGATTAACTACACCATTCAGGAGGGACTTGACGCGGTGCGTGATGTGATTTATTTCATCGAGACATACGACGTGACCACCGTCCGCGCTTCTACGCCGATGTATCTGTTGGCACGGGTCATCAAGAGCATGGGCATCAAGATGGTGCTGAGCGGAGAAGGAGCGGATGAGGTGTTCGGCGGTTATCTTTATTTCCATAAGGCGCCCGATGCGAGGGCTTTCCATGAGGAAACGGTGCGCAAGCTTTCCAAACTGTATCTTTATGACTGTCTGAGGGCGAACAAGTCGTTGGCCGCCTGGGGAGTGGAAGGCCGTGTACCTTTTCTCGACAAGGAGTTTCTTGACGTGGCCATGCGCCTGAACCCCGCTGCCAAGATGTGTCCCGGAAAGACCATAGAGAAGAAGATCCTGCGCGAGGCTTTTGTCGGCATGTTGCCGGAAAGCGTGCTTTGGAGACAGAAGGAGCAGTTCAGTGACGGAGTGGGCTACAGCTGGATTGACACACTGAAGGAAATGACCTCGAAAGCCGTTTCCGACGAGGAGATGGCTCATGCAGCCGAGCGTTTCCCCATCAATCCGCCGCGCAACAAGGAAGAATATTATTACCGGAGCATATTTGAGGAGTATTTCCCCAGCGAGAGCGCGGCGCGCAGTGTGCCGAGCGTGCCGAGCGTGGCTTGTTCCACTGCGGAGGCATTGGCATGGGATGAGGCGTTCAGGAACATGAACGAGCCGAGCGGACGTGCCGTGGCGGGAGTACACGAGGATGCTTATCTGAAAAAGTGAATGGGTATGAGAAGAAAGATTGAATTTACAAAGATGCAGGGTCTGGGCAATGACTACATTTATGTGGACGCGGTGAAATATCCGTTGCCGAATCCTGAGAGATATGCCGTGGAGTGGAGCCGTCCGCATACGGGAATAGGCAGCGACGGGCTTGTGCTCATAGGCGCTTCGGACAAGGCGGATTTCAGTATGCGCATCTTCAATGCCGACGGTTCGGAAGCGAGGATGTGCGGAAATGCCAGCCGGTGTATCGGCAAATACGTGTATGAGAACGGGTTGACGGACAAGGACGAAGTCCTGCTCGACACGTTGTCGGGAGTGAAGGTGTTGCGCCTGTACGTGGAAAACGGTGAGGTGAACCGGGTCAGTGTGGACATGGGTGTTCCTGCGGACATCCGTCCGGTGTCCTTGGGTGACGGGTATCCTTTTGCGGAAGGCATGTCGGTCTCGATGGGAAACCCTCATCTGGTGATATTTGTGGACGACGTTTCGAAGGTGGATGTGGCAGCCGTCGGTTCCCGTCTGGAATGTCATCCCTTTTTCCCTGACCGTGTCAATGTGGAGTTCGCTCAGGTCATCGCTCCCGGAAAGATCCGCATGCGGGTGTGGGAGCGTGGCTCAGGTGTCACCCAGGCATGTGGCACCGGGGCATGTGCCACGGCGGTCGCCGCATTCTCCACAGGCCGTGGCGGAGAGGATACCGAGGTGGTGATGGACGGTGGAGCGCTTCAGGTTTCCTGGACCGGACCGTCCGGACATCTGTTCATGACGGGTCCTGCCGTCAAGGTCTTTGAAGGAAAGATCGAAGTCTGAAGGGATTAAAGTGAAAATGCCGTTCTGACTTCTATGGTCCGGCTCGTGAACCGTACGGTCCATATCGGTGGACTATACGGATCACACTGGTGAACCGTACGGTTCACAGGCCGGACCATAGTTTTTCTCAAGACGTTCTCAAAGAAACATTCTGTTTTTCTTATTTAAATTCTAAACACATCATATTGTTATGGTCTCAATCAACGAAAATTTCATAAAGCTTCCGGGAAGTTATCTTTTCTCCGAAGTAGCGAAAAGAGTCAATGCGTTTAAGTCAGCCCATCCGGATGTCAGACTGATCCGTCTGGGCATCGGTGACGTGACCCGTCCCCTTCCTCAGGCTTCCATTGAGGCGATGCACCGTGCGGTGGACGAACTGGCTCATGCCGGCACCTTCCACGGATACGGGCCTGAGCAGGGATACGGTTTTCTGATTGACGCGATTATCCGTCACGACTTTGAGCCGTTAGGTGTGCGTCTCTCACCGGATGAAGTGTTTGTGAGCGACGGCGCGAAGAGCGATACGGGCAACTTTACGGATATTCTCGGCCTTCATAATACGGTGGCCGTGACCGATCCGGTTTATCCGGTGTACGTGGACAGCAATGTCATGTCCGGGCGTGCCGGAAAGCTGCAGGCCGACGGTTGCTGGAGCGACATTGTATATCTGCCCTGTACGGCGGAGAATGGCTTTGTGCCGGCACTTCCGCGGCATCGGGCCGACATCATTTATCTCTGTTACCCGAACAATCCCACCGGGACAACACTGACCCGCGCCCAACTCAAGAAGTGGGTGGACTATGCGCTGGAGAACGGATCCCTTATCTTGTTTGACGCGGCATACGAGGCGTTTATCCGTGAGGATGACGTGCCGCACTCCATCTATGAGATTGAGGGGGCGCGCCGGTGTGCGGTGGAATTCCGGAGCTTTTCAAAAACGGCGGGTTTCACCGGTGTGCGTTGCGGATATACGGTGGTTCCTGAAGAGGTGGCCGGAACGGACGCACAAGGCAATCGCGTGGCGTTGAACCGTTTGTGGAACCGCCGTCAGTGTACGAAGTTCAACGGTGCCAGCTATATTACTCAGCGCGGCGCGGAGGCGGTATATTCGGAGGAAGGCCGTCGGCAGGTGAAGGAAACCATCGGGTATTATATGGGGAATGCCCGGATTATGCTCGACACCCTCCGTCAGTCCGGTTTCGAGGTGTATGGAGGGACGAATTCCCCCTATCTGTGGCTGAAGGCTCCTGAAGGGACAGGCTCGTGGGAGTTTTTCGATACGCTGCTTCGTGAGGTGCATGTGGTAGGAACGCCGGGTGTGGGGTTCGGACCGAGCGGGGAAGGCTATCTCCGTCTCACCTCTTTCGGAAGCCGCGAAGATTGCGTGGAGGCTATGGGGCGTATAGCCGCATGGGCACGGAAATGACATTCAGACAGGTCTGCACGATAAAGGGCGAAGCCGGATTTCCTCACGGAACCCCGGCTTCTGTCTTTATCAAACAACCAATAAGAAATAAGGGATAATCCTATAACTATTATCTGATAAACAATAGCTCGCGATATTTTGGCAGTGTCCACATCTGGTCGTCCACAATCAGTTCAAGCTTGTCGATGTGGTAGCGTATCTGTTCCAGCATCGGGGCTATGTGGTCGTGGTAGGCTATGGCTTTTTCCCGTTCGTCTGTAATCTTGTTGGCCACCTTGCGTGCGTTGACCATTTCGTCCACGTGCTCCTTGATGTAGGACGTGTGTCCGGAGATTTTCCGGATGATGGCCAGATTCTCGGCCGACAGTTCCGACACTTCCTCGTCCGGGAACAGTCCTTTCATTTTGAATACGTTGTCAATCAGTTTGCTTTGGTACTCGATGGCCACCGGTACGATATGGTTCATTACCAGGTCGCCCAATACGCGCGCCTCGATCTGGATTTTCTTTGTATAGGTCTCCCATTTCACCTCGTTGCGTGCTTCCAGCTCTTTCTTTGTCATCACGCCCTCTGACTCGAACATGCTGATGCTTTCAGGCGTAAGATACTGGTCGAAGATGACCGGACAGCTTGTCTCGCAGTCCAGCCCCCGGCGTGCGGCTTCCTCTTTCCACTCCTCGCTATAGCCGTTGCCGTCGAAACGGATCGGTTTGCTCAGTTTGATGTATTCACGCACAACCTGGATGATGGCCGGGATTTTCGGTTCTCCCTGTTCGATGAGCGCGTCCACTTTCTGTTTGAACTCGGTGAGCTGCTCCGCTACGGCTGTGTTCAGTGCGATCATCGCGCTCGCGCAGTTTGCCTCTGAACCTACCGCACGGAACTCAAAACGGTTGCCCGTGAAGGCGAACGGAGAGGTGCGGTTGCGGTCGGTGTTGTCTATGAGCAGTTCCGGAATCTGGGGAATGTCCAGCTTCATGCCATGCTTTCCGCCCAGCGATACCAGTTCGTCGGTGGCGCTGTCTTCCATATGGTCGAGCACTTTGCTGAGCTGTGTGCCGAGGAAGGAGGATATGATGGCGGGAGGTGCCTCGTTCGCGCCCAGACGGTGTGCGTTGGTGGCGCTCATGATGGATGCCTTCAGCAGTCCGTTGTGGCGGTATACGGCCATCAGCGTGTTGACAATGAACGTGATGAAGCGTAGGTTCTCTTCCGGGGTCTTTCCCGGTGCCATCAGCAGGACGCCGGTGTCCGTACCCAGTGACCAGTTGTTGTGCTTCCCCGAACCGTTTACACCCTTGAACGGCTTCTCGTGGAGCAGCACGCGGAATCCGTGGTTGCGCGCCACCTTGCGCATCAGCGACATGATCAGCATGTTGTGGTCGACGGCCAGGTTGCATTCCTCGTAGATGGGAGCCAGTTCGAACTGGTTGGGAGCCACCTCATTGTGGCGGGTCTTGACCGGGATTCCCAGTTCGAGTGCCTGAATCTCAAGGTCTTTCATGAAAGCCGCTACCCGGCTTGGAATGGCGCCGAAATAATGGTCCTCAAGCTGCTGGTTCTTCGATGCCTCGTGGCCCATCAGTGTGCGTCCGGTGAGCAGCAGGTCAGGGCGTGCCGCATACAGTCCTTCATCAATGAGGAAATACTCCTGTTCCCATCCCAGATAGGCGGACACTTTCCTGACATCGGGGTCAAAATAGTGGCATACGTCCACCGCTGCCTTGTTGACTGCCCGCAAGGCTTTCAGCAAAGGAGCCTTGTAGTCGAGCGACTCCCCTGTGTAGGCGATGAATACGGTAGGGATGCAGAGCGTGTCATCCACCACGAACACCGGTGATGAGGGGTCCCATGCGCTGTATCCGCGGGCCTCGAACGTGTTGCGGATACCTCCGTTCGGAAATGACGAGGCGTCCGGCTCCTGCTGCACGAGCAGTTTTCCGGAAAACTCTTCCATCATGCCGCCTTTCCCGTCGTGTTCCACGAATGAGTCATGCTTTTCGGCGGTCCCTTCAGTCAGAGGCTGGAACCAGTGGGTGTAGTGGGTGGCACCCAGTTCACTGGCCCATTTTTTCATGCCGTCGGCCACGGCATCGGCAATGCTGCGGTCGAGCACGGCACCGTTGTCCATCACGTCCACCAGTTTCGAGTATACTTTCGATGGGAGATACCTGAACATTTTCTCGCGGGTGAATACATATTTCCCGAAGTATTCGCTCGGGCGTTCCTTGGGGACGCTCACCTCCACGGGTTTTGTCTGGAAGGCTTTCTCTACGACTCTGAATCTTAATGTTGACATAAGCTATCAGTTTTGGTTTGTTGTATTGGTTAATTGTATTGTATCTTGCGTATCCTGTCGTAAAATTTCATGTTATGTCTGTCTTTTTGTATTGTGAAAAACTTTTATCGTTTCCTTTTGTTTTGTGATATTGCAAAGTTACGTCTTTTTGATTTTCTTTGTCAGATGAGGGGGAGTTTTTTGCGGATAAATTATGTGTGGTTTTATTCTGTTATGAAATGTTTCATTGTTTTGTGTGATTGTCGTGTTTTTATGCTGAAATGTATTGTTTTGTAAGTATGCGTCCTGTCGGAAGTTTTTTTCATGTCTTGAAAGACATTCCTCCATCCTGTCCGTCTCCATAAATTTCAGTATCTTTACACCCGTACCGATACATTGACGATATGACAGGACGGATTTATTATTTCAATCCGGCGCACGATATGGCGTTGGCGAACAATACACCTTTTTATATGGCACCCGATGAGATTGTGCGGATGACTTACGATCTGGCCGTGCTTCCTGCGTGGTATGCCCGGGAAGGCAAAGTGAAGATAGATGAATGGAGGCAGGTGGAACTTCTGCGTTCACAGATCGGGTGTGCCGGCTTGTTTCCTGATGTGCAATGGACGCTTGAATGGGAGTCGGGCGAGTATATGCCTTGGGGTTGGGATCCGGCCCTGCTTCGTACGCTTCGTCTGGCCGGAGTGAGTGAGGATTGCCTGTTGACTGACCCGCAGATGGAGCGGATCCGTGGACTGTCCGGCCGTCAGCATTGTGTGGAGATGCTGGAGCTGTTGGGAAAGACTCCCGGGGTTTGTGGAGAGGCATGTGTGTGCGGGTCGTTGCAGGAGGTGCGTTATTTTATGTCTGAGGTGGGAGAGGTGGTGCTCAAGTCGCCATGGTCCGGGAGTGGAAGGGGGCTGTTGAAGGTCTCCCCGGCCACGTGGACAGACTCTGTGGAGGGATGGGTAAGGCGTGTGCTTCGTACTCAGGGTGGAATCATGGCGGAGCCGTTGTATGAGAAGGTCCGCGATTTTGCCATGGAGTTTTTTGCGGATGGCGCCGGCGGCCTGTTCTTTTTGGGTTATTCGCTGTTTGATACCGATCTGCATGGAAACTATAAGGAGAACCGTCTTTTGAGCGATGACCGCATTGTGCGGATACTTTCGGCTTATGTGCCTGCCGGTTTGTTGGAGCAGGTGAGGTCGGAACTGATGGCCGGACTGTCATCCCTTCTGAAAAATGACTATAAAGGGTATTTGGGTGTGGATATGATGATATGCAGGGTGGACGGCACTTTCCGCATCCATCCTTGTGTGGAAATCAATCTTCGGATGAATATGGGGATTGTGGCTCACATGCTCTGTTCGAGTCTTGTGCATCCCCGGTCGGAAGGGGTTTTCAGGCTGGAGCACTATTCCCGGGAGGGGGAAGCACTGGAGGCAAGCCAGGCCTTGAGAGCGGCCTCGCCTTTGCGGGTGTCTGACGGACGTGTGCTGAGCGGGTATTTTCCGTTGAACGGTCTGGAGCCGGGCAGCCGCTATCATGCCTATATTGAGGTGGAAGACAATCTGTGTGGGTAAAATGAAACAGGCTGTCTCAAATGAAAGCCAATTTTCACTTTGAGACAGCCTGTTTTTTTATATCAGGAATCTTTCCGTCAGAAGAACAGATAGCGTCGGTCTGTCACTTTCGCTTTCTGATACAGGTCGTTGATAAGCTGGTTCGTTACGAAACGGCTTGTCATGTTGGCCAAAGAAGTCTCCTCCTGTTTGGAGTCGAATTCCTCTGTTCCTTTATCCTTTGCGTAAACCTGTACCATATAGACACCCGCGTTTCCTTTTACAGGCGCGCTGGTCTTGTTGACTTCCGTCTTTGCGGCAACCGCACCGATGACCGGTTCGCTGGCATGAGTGACAGAGATGTATGCAGGAGCGGAGAAGGTGACATGTTTCACGGAGTCGCTGACTGCTCCGTTCATTCCTTTCACCTGATCCAGCGTGTTGAATCCCTTCATGTCAGCCATGATCTTTTCAGCTTTCTTGTCGCGTCTGATCTCGTTTCTCAGCATGTCAGCCACTGAATTGATGTCACGGTAGCCGACTTTGTGGATCTTTTCCAGAGCGACAACCATCATGTGGTCGTTCTCACCGCATTCGAACAGCGGTGACACCTCACCCGTTTCCGCCGCGAAAATCCATCTTTTCACGTCACCGGTCGACTGCACGCCACCCACATAGTGCTCGGCGCTCGACAGGTCGCGGCGCGGCATCAAAGAGTAACCGTTTTCTTCCGCATTTTTCTGCAGGTCCTCGATGGTGGTGTTCTGTGCCACGAACTGGCTGAACTTGTTGTATGCCGAATTGTAGGTCTCCTTACTGAATTCTACCGGACGCTTGATGACAGCCACCTTATATTTGGTCTGCATGCTCTTTTTGTCCATGACCTGCAGAATCAGCCGGGCCTGTCCTATGGTCAGGTTTTCCAGCCCGTTCTTTGGCTGGTTGATGAGGGCGTTGATGAACTTGGTGTTGTCGGCGTCCATTTCCGCGCCTTCCCAGCTTCTTGAGTTCACCCACACAGCCTCGCCGGTCTGTCCGTAGATCTGGGCCACCTTCTCGAAGTCAGCCCCGCCTTTCACGGCGTTATAGATGCTGTCAGCCAGAGTGCTGGCCTTTTCTTCCGTATCGGCCATTACCTGAATCTGGCGGAACTGGATTGAGTCCGGAGCGTTCACTTTGGCAAGCACCTTGAACGCGTTGTATGAATCGTCGCCCTGATAGTAGTAGGGGCCGTACACTTCGTTCAAGCCGGTTGAGTCCAGACGGGCTGCCACATCGGTCGGGAGCACGGTCTTGTTGACCGGCACATCCGAGTAAGCCACAGAAGAGTTGGTTGAACGGATGAAAGTGGTATAGTCACTTGTTGTCTTGTCCAGCAGGTTGCTCAGTTCTGTCACCTCGCTCTTCACAGCCTCGCGGTCCGCGTCCGACGGAACCACCTTTACGTCGATGTACTGGATGTCACGGGTCTCGGCCAGTTGCTTGTACTGCTCTTTCTTTTCGTTATAAAGCTTCTTGATGTCTTCATCAGTCACCTCGATGGTCGAGTCGTTGATGGAAGAATAAGGTACACCGGCCAGCAGCAGGTCGCTCTGTTCGGTACGTGCCTTGAATGCGTCTTCTGCGGATACCGGATTAGAGATCAATGACTTGGCTACAAGGTTCTGGTATTTCTCGGCCAATGTGGTCTGTTTCAGTGTCTTTTCGATGAACATCCAGAACGCGCCCATCTTCTGGTAGTATTCCGCATATTGTGCAGGCATCTGGCTGGTACCCAGATTTGCGTAGTCCACCAGGAATTTCTGCAGCATATCCTTGTCGAACATTCCTGTCTGCGGGTTGCGGAACGGGGTCTGCATCAGCAGCGGATGTGTGCCCTGGTCGATGATTGCCTGTATTTCGGCGTCGGTTACGGTCAGGCCCAGTTTCTCCGCCTGCTCGCTGATCAGCCGGTTGTTCACGTAGTTCTGCCATACCTGGTCCTTTACGTTGTTCAGCTGTTCCTCGTTCAGGCTGTTCAGTCCGTTTGTCAGTTTGATGACCTCACTGAGCTCGTCCACCATTTTCTGATAATCCTGCGCACTGAGGGATTCTCCATTCACTTCGCCCACATCCTGTGCGCCTTGATGCGGCTGCAGGACTTTCCATGCGTCACCGGCGATGAACGCGAAAAGGGCAAGTCCGATTACAATGACCAGCAAGGGTCCTTTGCTTCTGATAGTTTGTAAAGTTGCCATTTAAAATTGTTATTTTTTGTTATTGTCTTTATTTTCTGTAATTAGCGCACGAAGATACAAAAAATGCTGTTCAGTAGCTATTTTCTTTGAAAAAAAATGCTTATTTCTCCACTTTCAGCTTCACAAGTTCGATTTTCGTGTTGGTTACGCGGATAATCTTGAACAGGAAATTTCCGATTCTTATCATCTCGTTCACCTTCGGGATGCTTTGGTATTCATGCAGGATCAGGCCCCCTATGGTCTGGTATCCGTCGCTTTCCGGCAGGTCGAGTCCGAATTCCCCGTTGGCTTTTTCTATGTCGAGCCGTCCGGAGAACACATATTCATTCTCGCTGATGGCTTTTGCCACGATGGTGTTCGTGTCGTGCTCGTCCTCGATGTCGCCCAGTATCTCCTCCACCAGGTCTTCCATGGCCACTATTCCTGAGGTTCCTCCGAACTCGTCCACCACGACCGCCAGTGAGCGTTTCTGCTGTTTGAAGAGGCACATCAGCTTGTGCGCTCCCATTGTTTCCGGTACGATGGGGACGGAGCGTATGTTTTTCTGCCAGTCGGCTGTGTTCCGGAACATTTCCGACGAGTGGATATATCCCACGATGTTGTCGATGTTCTCCTTATAGACGATGATCTTGCTGATGCCGTTCTCGATGAACGTGTTTTTAAGTTCTCCGACCGGGGTGTCGGATTCCACGGCGATGATTTCCGTGCGGGGAATCATGCAGTCGCGGATCTTGATGTTCGAGAAGTCGAGCGCGTTCTTGAAGATCTTGATTTCGTCGTCGATGTGCTCTTCATCGCCTCCGGCCTCCTCGATGCTGCTTTGGATGAAATAGTCGAGGTCGCCTTTAGTGAAGGCCAGTTCCTGGTCCTGTTTGTTGATGCGTGTGCCGGTGAGTCTCAGGATGCCTATTGACAGCACTGTGGCGATGCGGCTGAACGGATAGAGCACGATGTAGCAGACAAACGCGGGCAGGGAGAACAGTCTCAGGGTGAGGTGCGGATTGGTTTTGGACAGCGATTTGGGCATGAACTCGCCCAACAGCAGGATGAGTAAGGCCGCGATGACAGTCTCGATGACAAGCAACGCGCCCCGGTTCATCGTGACGTCTGCCGGGATATATCCCTCGATGAAGCGTGTCATGAGGATGCCGTAGATCACGAGTGACACTGTGTAGCCCATCCACATCGTCGAGATGAAGTCTTTCGGATGGCTGAAGAACACCGACAGGATGCGCGAAGGAAGATTGTCCTTCTTCTTCATCTCAAACCTCATCTTGTTCGACGAGGCAAAGGCGGTCTCCATTCCCGAGAAGAATGCGGCGGATGCGATGGATATAAGTAAAGGTATAAAGGTCTCCATATCTCTCTCCATTGATGTCATTGGTGGCGGGCGGTATCGGCCGGAGCGGTGTCCTCCACATCAAAAATGCCCGCGTTGTTGAATATCTGGTATTCGGTCATCTGCTGGTTCGACTCGAATCCGTATCCGGTCAGCACCTTGTCCACCTGTTCGATGCGGATGAATCTGTCCGAATAGATTTTCTCCTTGTCCTGGTCCCAGAAGAGCAGCTGGGTGTCGAACTTGTCTCCCTGCTGGCTTTGGATGTGGACGTTGCCGCGCAGCTCCCAAAGTTTCTTTTTCTCGTAGTAGTAGGCCGTATCCGCCTTGATGCTGGCGTCCACATGGAAAAGGGTATCGAATTTCTCCAGATAGATGCCTTTCTCGAATGCCCAGAAAGGCGGGTTGCGGTGGGTGTAGACCAGCCATTCGTCGGTGAGTATCTTGTACCGGATCATGCCTGAGTCGGACACCAGGCTGGTCACTCCCAGTGTACGCATGTCGGGCAGTGAGTCGCTTTCCTTCACTGCGTCGGCCATATCCTTCTTTTCCTTGTGGCAGGAAGGCAGGAGGATAATCATGAAGGCCGCCCATAAGGCGGCAGTCATAATCGCCGTGGGGATGGGTTTCAGTCTATGGTCTGGCATAAAAGGTCATTTAATGGTTGTGGTTTCCTTGATCCATCCTCCGATGTGGACGGGATTCCCTTTTTTCAGTCCGAGAAAGAACAGGTCCTCGTCCTTCGGGGTCATGGCGGCATAGGTGGTGATCAGTTTCTGGGCTTCTTCCGCCATGTCCGGATCCACTTCCTTGGCGCGCATGAGCTTGTCGATCGCGGCGTAATAGGTGCATTTGTTCAGTGTCGTCTCGTCACTCCAGTTCGGGTTGGAGGCATACATCTGCGCGATCAGGATGTAGGCTTTCCCCAGTGTGGTGTCGTACGCAAGGGCCTTGTCCGCATATTCCCTGGCTTTTCCCCAGAGTCTTTTCCTGTAGAGGGTGACGGCCGCGCTGAAACTGAACTCCGCCTTTTTCCTCACGTCCGGTTCCAGTGAGACCGCCTCGTCGAAATAGCGGAGGCTTTTTTCCGTATCTCCCTCCTTATGATATTTATAGGCGCATCCCAGTGCGGTCATTGCGGTGGGATGGATGGCGTGTGCCGCCTCGGCCGCCTCGTAATACACATTCTCGCCGGTGCATCTGAGCTGCCGCATGATGGAGAGCACCTGGTTCAGGTAGGTCAGGTCGTGCCGGTGGGATTCGATTTCCGGACCGAAGATAGCCTGAAGCCTCTCGCATCCGGCGGTTCCGCTTTCTATGAAGAGGGAGTTTATCTCATTCTCCGCCAGCCTGATCTGCTGCATCGAGTCGGGACTGGAAACGGTCTTCCTTATTTCCGACAGGCTGCTGACGGCGGTAAGGTAGTCCTGCAGGAATTGCCGCGTGAAAGTCGTGTCGGCTCTCAGTTTCATGAGGGAAACGCTTACCAGGTCCTGCAGCACCTGGATTCCGGGGGTAGGGGACTCCAGCACCACAGCTTTCCGGAGCATACGGTAGGCCTTGTCCTTGTCGAGGAGGTTTCCCGCATACAGGATGTAGTCGTGCGCCTTTTCTCCCAGCACTTTCCCTTCGGTCCGCCGTGTTCCGGTGGTGAGGACGTCCAGTGTGTCGAGATGTTCCATTTGCGTGTCGTAGACATCCATCAGCTCCTGAAAATATCTTTCCTGCTCCGCCTGTTTGTCCGTGCCGGCAATGAGACGGTGCAGTCTGCTGATTTCCTTGTCGCAGGTGTCCGGGGCCTTGGTGTAACCGGCGGCGGAAGGTCCGGCCGTCACTCCGTCTCCGCTTCCCTCTTGGGGGAACGCGTTTGCCGCGCACCATGACAGTGCGGCCACCCACATGAATATTCCGGCTCTCATCTTACAATACGGACTCCCCATCAGTTTACTCTGAATTTCATGAACCAGCGTTCGTCGAATGTCAGTCCCAGCTTGATCATGAACCTGTTTTCAGAGAGCAGTCCTTTGGCCGACGGTGAGACATGCACGTATTCTCCCGTGACGCTCAGTGTGGAGCTCTGCTGGTATAGGTTCAGGGGCAGTCCGAATCCCACGCTTACGCCGTATTCCTTCGGTCCGTCCACCCATGCGCTGTGCGGGTTGTCGGAAGGGGTCTTCAGGTAGGGGGTGGAATAATGGGCGCCGGCCCTGTATCTGATCCGTGTCAGATAGTTCTTTCCGTATTCCTTAGGAAGGTATTCCACGCCGAAAGCCACTTTCGAGCGGTTCATGTATCTGTCGGTGCGGTTGTCGTACTTCACGCCCTCCCATTTCTGGAGCGTGTAGTCGGCTTCCACGGTCAGGTTTTTCTTGTATTGCCAGGCGAGTCCTCCTCCGAAGGTGTGGGGGATGCCGTAGCCGTTCTCCGTGCGTTCCTCTTTCACGACCGAGTAGCTTCCGCCCGTCGTTGTGCTTGATGAGTTGTTGGCCACCTGTATGCCGTGTATGTCCGTCGCGTTGAGATCGTGCCCCAGCGTGTAGGCCAGTCCCAGCGTCAGCGCGTTGTCCTTGTTTATCTTTTGCGTGTATTGCAGTCCGAAGTTCACGTTGTAGCTTGCCACGGTCAGGTTGTTGTAGATGACCGACATGTCCCCTCCGTTGCTGAGGGTGGCCACCGTCTGGTACTCCAGTTTTCCGAACAGGTAGGCCGCGTTGACACCGACGGAAAGATTGTCGAGAATCTTGAATCCCAGGCCCGCCATGATCTGCTGCAGGTTGCCGTCGCCGTAGAAGTTGTTCGAGATGCTCACGTCGCTGTTCTCAATCGCCTTGGTGCGTGTGAGGTTGAACCCTACCGTGGAGTATGGAGTGTATGCGACGGCCATTCCCAGACGGGGGTGCAGGCGGAACTGCATGGCCAGATAGTCAAAGCTGGCGTTTTTCGCGTTCGACTTGTAGTTCCCCTCCTCGAAGTTCGAGCTTTTCAATGTCATTCCCGTGTCGAACATGAACGAAAGGGAGTCCACCGTGGTGTATGACGCGGGATTCATCGGGTTGATGTGCAGTCCGGAACGGAGCGCGTAGCCCACTCCTCCCATCGCGGCATTGTTTGAAAAAGACATGTCATACGTATCTCCCAGTCCATATCGGGTATAAGGTGAATTAGTGCTTGACTGCGACCAGGCTCCTGCGCACGAAGCCGCCAGCAGCGCGCTAACGATGATCTTCTTACTTGGCATTGTAATTCAAAATTCTGTTTAAACCTTTCAATACTAAAAATCTGTCTGCAAAGATGATACTTTTTAAGTTCGCATCAAAAGAAAATTTATCTCCGCCAGTTAAAAAAACCAAAAGGTCGGGATATTTCTTCTGCATGAGCCGGATGTATCCGGCTATCTCGAATTCCATTCCGTGGATGACCCCCGCGCGGATGGCGGTCTCGGTGTCGTAGCCGAATTCCGGCAGGTCGCCTCTCCTGTCGATGAGGGGGAGCTTGTCGCAGCAGGCGTTCAGGGTCTTGAAGCGCACGTACAGTCCCGGCGAGATATTGCCGCCCCAGTACTTTCCTTCCGCGTCGATGAACTCGTAGGTCAGCGCCGTCCCCGCGTCGATGACCAGCAGGTTTTTCTGTGGCATGAGGTAGTTGGCTCCCACCGCCGCTGCCAGGCGGTCCATGCCCAGTGTCTGCGGTGACTTATACATGTTCGTGATGGGAACGGGTGTATGGCAGTCCAGCTCGAGCACCTCGAAGTCCACTTCCTTCAGCTGTCGGCGTATGGTGTTGCTCAGCCGGATCACGGAGGCGAGGATGCCTCGCTCAATAGGATATTTGTGGCGGAGTATGGTGAGGCAGTCCAATGAATGGTTGGAGCCGCGCAGCACTTCCACTACCTTGTCGCCGTCGAATACTGCCAGTTTGGCGACCGTATTGCCTATGTCTATTATCAAATTCACTTTCGCGCAGGGTTAAGTTCACTTTCGTGTTGTTTTTCCGGGTGCAAAGTAACGGAAAAAATGAATACCCCGTGCAACAAAAGTGTCGAATTATTTTATTCTTATGAAATATTCAGTGTATTTTTGCAAGCGGAAAAAAACGTCAAGGCGTTTTGTCTGAAACGTCAGGGCGTTTTGTGTAAAACGTCAAGGCGTTTTCCTTAAAACGTCCTGACGTTTTCGGAGGCGTTTCCCGATGTGCCTGCGGAAATGTGCAGCGTGCTGATTGTCAAGGTGATGTCCGTAAGGCCTTTCCGCGGCTTTCAAGTGCCGGGTTCTCTCTTCCGCGAAGATATAAACAATGAAGGAAAGAAAGATGAAATGTAGATTACGCATGTGGGTCTGTCTGTTTCTGTTGTGCGCGGTTCTTCCGTTTCGTGCGCAACAGTCCCGCGACAGCATCCGTTTCAGTCTGGTCACTTGCGCTCCCGGCAATGAGATCTATGCCCTGTTCGGCCATACGGCCATACGCTATCAGAACTTTACGCGTCACCTTGACCTTGTGTTCAATTACGGGATGTTCAGCTTCGATACGCCGAATTTCATTTACCGTTTCGTGAAGGGGGAGACCGACTACAAGCTGGGTGTCACTCCCTATCCTTATTTCGAGGCGGAATATGCCCTGCGTGGCTCGTCGGTCTACCAGCAGGTGCTGAACCTGACCGGAGCGGAGAAACGGCGTCTGCTGCTGCTGCTGGAGGAGAACTGCCGTCCCGAAAACCGGGTGTACCGTTACAATTATTTCTATGACAACTGCACCACAAGGGCGCGCGACCGGATTGAGGAGTGCATTGACGGACTCGTGGTTTATCCCGAAGGGGATGCCCACAAGACATTCCGCAGCATCGTGCATGAGTTTACGGAAGGTTCCCCGTGGGACGAGATGGGGATTGACTTCTGTCTGGGGGCGGAGGCCGACAAGCCTTTGAGCGGCCGCTATCAGATGTTCGCTCCCTTTTACATGAAGGATTTCGCCTCGCGCGCGTACATTAAAAATAATGACGGCACACGCCGTCCCCTGGTGCTCAGCGAGGAGAAGATTGTGGACGTGGAGCCCGGGACGGAACCGGCCTCGGCGGTGACACCGGCGATGGCCTCGGTGGCCTTTCTGGTGGTCAGCCTGCTTGTCGGGTGGTGGCAGTGGAAGCGGACCCGCATCCTGTGGGGGTGGGACATTCTGCTGTATGCCCTCCAGGGACTGGCAGGATGCATCGTGGCCTTCCTGTTTTTCTTCTCGTCACACCCCACCGTCGGTTCCAACTGGCTGCTGGCTCTGTTCAACCCGGTTCCGTTGCTTTACCTTCCATGGATGGTTTATTTCGACCTGAAGCGGAAGAATGACTACTATCATTGGGTAAATATGGTGTATTTAACACTTTTTATAGCTGTATTTCTGCTTTTGCCACAGAAATTCAATTTATCGGTATTACCTTTGGCACTCGGTTTGCTGGCCAATGCGGTGAGCCATGTATTAGTTATGAAGAAAAGAGCATGAAGGAACGCATACTGACATCTTTATTGACGGTTTTCGCCATCACCGGACTGCAGGCACAGACGATGCCTCCGGCGCCGCGGCTGGTGGTGGGACTGACCATCGACCAGCTTCGTGCGGATTACATTGAGGCATTTTCCGCACTTTATGGGGAGCGCGGCTTCAAGCGCCTGTTGAGAGAAGGACGGGTGTACGCCAATGCCGAGTTTGATTTCATCAATATGGACCGTTCGTCGGCGACGGCCGCCATCTATACCGGCACCTCACCTTATTATAACGGCATTCCCGGAAACCGGTGGATGGACCGTACCACGTTGCGGATGGTGAACTCTGTCGACGACCCCGCCTACATGGGGGTCTATACATCCGAGAGCACTTCCCCGAAATATCTGCAGGTCTCCACACTGTCTGACGAGCTTATGGTGGCCACGCAGGGAGCCGCGGAGGTCTATTCCATCGCTCCCACGCGCGAGATGGCCGTTCTCTCCGCAGGCCATGCGGCCAAGGGTGCCTTCTGGCTGAACGACACTAACGGAAAGTGGGGAGGAACCACTTATTACGGCACATTTCCGGAGTGGGTGAGCAACTACAACGACCGCGAGGGACTGGATTTCCGCATCAACAGCATGGTGTGGCGGCCCTATCATCCCGTGACGGCCTACCAGTATGTCACCTCCTCTTCAAGGCAGGTGGACTTCAAGCACGACTTCTCTGACGAGCGTTATGAGAAATACAGGAAATTCAAGACCAGTCCGTATGTCAACGCGGAAGTGAACCGTCTGGCGGAGGCTTGTCTCAACAATACCCCTATCGGCAAGGACGGCATTCCCGACCTGCTCACCCTGTCATACTATGCCGGGAACTACGGCCATAAGTCCAACGCGGAACTCTCGATGGAGATACAGGACGTGTATGTGCGGCTTGACAACAGCATCGCCGAGCTGCTTGACCTGATTGACAGGAAGGTGGGGCTGAAAAACACGCTGATCTTCATCACTTCCACGGGCTATGCCGATCCTGACGCTCCCGATCCGGCTGAGTTCAGGGTGCCCGGCGGCGAGTTCCATATCAAGCGTTGCGCCGCCCTGCTCAACATGTACCTCATGGCCATCTATGGCCCGGGCCAGTATGTGGAGACTTATTTCGACCGTCAGATTTATCTGAACCATAAGCTGATAGAGGACCGTAAACTGGATCTGGTGGAGATAATGGGACGTGCGTCGGAATTCGTCGTGCAGATGAGCGGTGTGCAGAACGCGTATTCCGCACAGCGCCTGTTGCTGGGCTCGTGGACTCCGAAAATAGAGAAGATACGCAACACGTACAATCCCGGACGTTCGGGCGACATTTATATCGAGGTCATGCCGGGATGGTCCGTCGTCGACGAATCTTCCCATCAGGCGAAGGTGGTGCGCGATGTCTACACCTCCTCGCCCGTGGTGTTCATGGGTTATGGCGTCAAGCCTCAGATTCTCTACACCCCTGTCAAAATGGCGGCCATCGTTCCGACCTTGGCCCACTTCATGCGGATACGGGCGCCCAACGCATGCCCTGTTCCTCCGATGATTGATATTTGTAAATAGCCGGAGGAGGATAGTGTGGCGCAAAGTGTAATTTCGTATCTTTGCGTCGGAAAAAACGTACGAAGTGGATATGGATTTTTGATAATAATAAAAACAACAGATATAAAATGGGATTTAATGATTTTATAAGCAAGCTGTTCGGAAACAAGGCTACGCGCGACATGAAAGAGATTCAGCCGTGGGTTGAAAAGGTGAAAGCCGTTTATCCGGAAATTACTAAGCTGAGTAACGACGAACTCCGTGCGAAGACGGAAGAACTGAAGAAGTACATCAAGGATTCTGCCGTTGAGGAAAACAGGAAAATCGAAGAGCTCAAGGCGACTGTCGAAGATACTGAGATAGAAAAGCGTGAGGCCATCTTCTCGAAGATTGACAAGCTGGAGAAGGAGGTGCTCGACAAATATGAGGCGGCGCTCAACGAGGTGCTGCCGACGGCGTTCGCCATCGTGAAGGATACGGCCCGCCGTTTCACGGAGAATGAGGAGATTGAGGTTACCGCCACGGATCTCGACCGTGAGCTGGCTGCCGAGGGACGCGACTTTGTGAGCATTGACGGTGACAAGGCGGTCTGGAAGAACCATTGGAAGGCCGGCGGCAATGAGATTGTGTGGAACATGGTCCACTACGACGTGCAGCTGTTCGGCGGCGTGGTGCTGCATCAGGGAAAGATTGCCGAGATGGCGACCGGTGAGGGTAAGACACTCGTGGCCACCCTGCCTGTGTTCCTGAACGCGCTGACCGGAAACGGGGTGCATGTGGTGACCGTCAACGACTATCTGGCGAAGCGTGACTCCGAGTGGATGGGCCCGCTGTATATGTTCCACGGACTGAGAGTGGACTGTATTGACAAGCACCAGCCGAACTCGGCGGCACGCCGCAAGGCATATATGGCCGACATCACTTTCGGTACGAACAATGAGTTCGGTTTCGACTACTTGCGTGACAACATGGCGGTGTCTCCGAAAGACCTCGTGCAGCGCAGGCACAATTACGCCATTGTCGATGAGGTGGACTCCGTGCTGATTGACGACGCGCGTACTCCGCTCATCATCTCCGGTCCGGTGCCCAAAGGCGACCAGCAGCTGTTCGAGGTGCTCCGCCCGCTGGTGGAACGTCTGGTAGAGGCGCAGCGCAAGCTGGCTACCCAATATCTGGCCGACGCGAAACGCCTGATTGCTTCCGGCAAGAAAGAAGATCAGGAGGCCGGTTTCCTGGCCTTGTTCCGCAGCCACAAGGCTCTGCCGAAGAACAAGCCGCTCATCAAGTTCCTCAGCGAGCCGGGCATCAAGGCCGGTATGCTGAAGACGGAAGAAATCTATATGGAGCAGAACAACAAGCGTATGCCGGAGGCGGTCGAGCCTCTGTACTTCGTCATCGACGAGAAGATGAAGAGCGCGGATCTTACAGACAAGGGTATCGACCTGATTACCGGAAACTCTCAGGACCCGACCTTGTTCGTGCTCCCGGACATCGCGGCCCAGCTCTCTGAACTGGAAAACCAGAAGGACCTGACTGACGAGGAGAAACTGGCGAAGAAGGACGAGCTGCTCACCAACTACGCCATCAAGTCGGAGCGCGTGCATACCATCAACCAGCTGCTGAAGGCCTACACGATGTTCGAGAAAGACACCGATTATGTGGTGATGGACGGACAGGTGAAGATTGTGGACGAGCAGACGGGACGTATCATGGAAGGACGCCGCTGGAGTGACGGGCTCCATCAGGCCGTCGAGGCGAAGGAAGGTGTGAAGGTGGAGGCCGCCACCCAGACTTTCGCGACCATCACGCTGCAGAACTATTTCCGTATGTATCACAAGCTGTCCGGTATGACCGGTACGGCGGAAACGGAAGCCGGTGAGTTCTGGGACATCTACAAACTCGATGTGGTGGTCATCCCGACCAACCGTCCCATCGCGCGTATTGACATGAACGACCGTGTATACAAGACAAAACGCGAGAAATATAAGGCTGTCATCGAGGAAATCGAGAAGATGGTGAGCGCCGGCCGTCCGGTGCTGGTAGGTACCACTTCGGTCGAGATTTCCGAGATGCTGAGCAAGATGCTCGACATGCGCAAGATTCCGCACAACGTGCTGAACGCGAAACTGCACCAGAAGGAGGCGGAGATCGTGGCAAAGGCAGGTCAGAGCTCTACGGTGACCATCGCCACCAACATGGCCGGACGTGGTACCGATATCAAGCTGACACCGGAGGTCAAGGCTGCCGGAGGACTCGCAATCATCGGTACCGAGCGTCACGAGAGCCGTCGTGTAGACCGTCAGCTGCGTGGTCGTGCCGGACGTCAGGGCGACCCGGGAAGCTCAGTATTCTACGTTTCGCTTGAGGACAAGCTCATGCGTCTGTTCGCAGCCGAGCGCATCGCCAATGTGATGGACCGTCTCGGACTGAAAGAGGGCGAGCGTATCGAAAGCCCGCTGGTATCGAAGAGTATCGAGCGCGCACAGAAGAAGGTTGAGGAAAACCACTTCGGAATACGTAAACACCTGCTCGAGTATGATGACGTGATGAACAAGCAGCGTACCGTAATCTACGAGAAGCGCCGCCACGCACTCATGGGTGAGCGCATCGGAATGGACATCACCAACATCATTTGGGACCGCGTGGTGAACATCATCGAGACCAACGACTACGATGGATGCCGCGAGGAGTTCCTCAAGGTGCTCGCAATGGAGTGTCCGTTCACCGAAGAGGAGTTTGCCAACGCTAAGCGTCCTGACCTCGAGGAACGCGCCTTCCAGGATGCAATGGCTGCATTCAAGCGCAAGACCGACCGCATACAGAGCGTCGCATGGCCTACAATCAAGGAGGTTGAGGAGACTCAGGGCGAGATATACGAGCGCATCATGGTGCCTATAACCGACGGCAAACGCGTTTACAACATTCCGTGTAACCTCAAGGAGGCTTACCGCACCGAGGCCAAGGATGTTGTAAAGCAGTTTGAGAAAGCCATCATGCTCCACATCATCGATGACTGCTGGAAGGAGAACCTGCGCCAGCTCGACGACCTGCGCCACAGCGTGCAGAACGCCTCATACGAACAGAAAGACCCGCTGCTCATATTCAAGCTCGAGAGCGCGAAGCTGTTCGACTCCATGGTGAACGACATGAACAACCGCATATGCAGCATACTCACACGCGGACAGATACCTGAGATACAGCGCGTGGAAGAGGCTGCGCCGGAACAGCGTTCGCAGCGTTACAACGAGCAGAAGGACGACCTGACCGACAGAAACCAGCAGGCTGCCGCCAACCGCGACACACGTGAGTCGGCACAGCGTCCGAACACTCCATACATAAAAGACAAACTGCCCGGACGCAACGACCCGTGTCCTTGCGGAAGCGGCAAGAAATTCAAGAACTGTCACGGACGCGGGCTTGTGTGAAAACAATGCCATACTTATCTGTAAGACATCAACCAACGTGACAATGAAAGCGGGGCGGCCCGTTGCCGCCCCGCTTTTTATAATCCTGACCGGCAGTCGGACGGCAGCAAGAGATACGGATGAAGCCAGACAATCCTTACTGATAAAAACATAAGGAACACTACGTAAAAGGCACTGCCGTCCATCATTCCGTCACCATACGGTTCACTGTATATTTATACAGAACCACAGTCGAATCTGCATATTAATTCATCGTAAACCTCGCGAGAACCGTTTATTTACATCCGAAGGTATTATCGGACGCAAATACGCGAGTTTTACGCACATTGATATAATCAATTATATATCAGCATATTACGCAAACAAGACATCGGAAAAGGCAACTCCGCAATACGAAAAAGGCTTTTCCGCACCGCAAGAAAGCCCGTTTGGTAACACGGAAAAGCCCGTTCCGACATGTCAGAGGGACTTTTCCGCACTACGCTTGAGGCTCTTCAGCACTTAAACAGTCATATAAACGTCATGAGTTGCGCACCGGAAG
>DWVR01000044.1 GCA_019120125.1 Candidatus Phocaeicola excrementigallinarum
CACTCTCTTTAAAACTCTTGCGATATTTTTCCAGAATATCAAATTCTGTGAAGCCCAAAGTCGGGTGAATTTCTGAAATATTTTGTATCTTAGCCATATCTTAGTAGTGATATTTCCCCCGTTTGGGCCGTCAAACCTTATTTGCGGGGGGAATATCTAAAGATACAAAAAAGCCAACTAATCCACAACACTTTGTGCATGAATTAGTTGGCTAATTTTATGACATTTACTGAATGTCCCTATTTACCTCCTGCTTGATTAACACGTTTATTTGTCTTTCAATGAATCATTGTATTGGTTCCTTCTACGATATTGCCATAGGAGAATACACAACGTATATTTACATCTTTGTCAAGTATGACGATGTCTGCGTCTTTTCCTTTCTGAAGAGTTCCCTTGCGGTCTGATACACCGATTATCTGTGCTGGAGTTTCGGAAGCCATGCGGACAGCATCGGCCAGCGGAATATTGGCTTTGTTAACCATTGTCTGTATCAGTTTGTCCATTGTGGCCAGACTTCCGGCAAGTGATTTGCTTTCTGCCAGTTTGCAGACTCCGTCTTCAATTATATAGCGAGGATCGTCAATTTCTTTGTTTTTACATGCTGCATATTTTAAAGCATCCGTGACCAGACAGGTCTTTTCCACTCCTTTTAACTTGTACACAAGTTTCAGAATCGTAGCCGGCAAATGCACTCCGTCGGCGATTATCTCTACACTCATACCGTCCAACAAATAGACGCTTTCCACTGTTCCTTCATATTTGTATTCACGGCGTTTGTGGAATCCAGGCATAGCGTTATAGAAGTGCGCAGTGTGTGTGAATCCAGTTTCAAAGGCGGCTTTCATTTCAGGATATTCAGCTTCAGTATGTGTAATTGCTGTCAGAATGCCATGCGAAGAGGTATAGCGGGCAAAATCGTGTGCACCGGGAAGTTCCGGACTGATATCCCAACGCTTGATACACTTCGTACTTTCAATTAAGGGGATATATTCATCAGGATCAGGATCCTTTAAAAAATCGCCCCATTGTGCTCCTGCCATTTTTCTATTGAGATAAGGACCTTCAATATGCAGGCCTTGTACAATATTGGCTGGTTGGCTCATGGCTTCCTCGCAGAGGGTTGCTGCCTGACGGATTGTATCGAAGCTAGTGGATGACAATGTCGGGAATATGGTGGTCGCCCCATGTTTCAAATGAGTCTGTATAATGGTCTGGAATGCTTCCGGGGTAGCTTCTGTATAATCGTGACCGCCTCCTCCATGTCCGTGCATACTGATAAATCCAGGTACAATGTTCATGCCTTTTGCGTCAATGACCTTGGCACCGATTACGGCAAGGTCACTATTGGTTACTTCCAGAATTTTTCCGTCGTTGACTAAAATGGAGCCGTCTTTCATCCAACCTTGTGGAGTAAGAATGTGACCGTTTATAATTTGTGTTAACATAATGTGCTTCTTTTAGAATTAGAATAATGTGTTGGTACCTTCCACTAATTTTCCCATTGCCCATACGGCCCGGACTTGCAGATTGTCATCGAGTGCAAGGATGTCGGCGTCTTTTCCTTTCTCCAGAGTTCCTTTCCGATCGAGCACTCCCATGATGCGTGCAGGAGTTTCGGAGGCCATACGTATGGCATCTTCCAGAGGTATCTCGGCTTTCTGCACCATTGTACGGATCAGGCGGTCCATTGTCGCGATACTTCCGGCCAATGCGGAGCGGTCGGCCAGCTTGCATACCCCGTCTTCGATAATGACCCGAGGGTCGAAAGCCTCTTTGCTGTCACTGGCCGCACAAGCCAATGCGTCGGTTATCAGTGCCGTTTTCTCTACACCTTTTATTTTATATACAAGGCGGAGGATGGTTGGCGGGACATGGATTCCATCGGCCACTACCTCTACGGTCATGTCGTCCATTAGATAGATACTCTCTACGGTGCCTTCATATTTATATCCGGCCCTCTTGTGGAATCCCGGCATGGCGTTGTAAAAATGAGTAGCATGTGAATAGCCCACTTGATAGGCGGTGTAGATGTCCTCGAATTCCGCTTGGGTATGTCCTACGGCAGCCAGTACTCCTTTTGAAGTGATATATTTTCCGAATTGCATGGCACCTGGCAGTTCAGGAGCGGCGTCCCATCTTTTGATGCAGTGCGTCTCTTCCAGAAGAGGGATGTATTCTTCAGGGTCAGGATTCTTGATGTTCTCAGGCATTTGTCCCCCTGCCATAGCCAGATTGAAATAATGTCCTTCCAGATGAAGCCCCAATACGGGAGAGTCCGGTTCTGACATCAGCTTCTCTGTAGAGGCAGCAGCTGCCCTGATCATTGGGATGGTAGATGATGATAAGGTAGGGAAAATACTGGTCGTACCATGCTGCATGTGGGCTTTAATGGCTGTACGGAAAGCGTCCTCGCTGCCTTCCATGAAGTCACGTCCGCCTCCGCCATGTACATGGATTTCTACTCCTCCAGGAACGATGTACATTCCTTTGGCGTCAATCAGCGTCGCGCCTACAACAGGGAGGTCACAATTAATCACTTCAAGAATCTTATTGTCGCTTATAAGTACAGAACCGTTCTTAAGCCAACCTTGAGGTGTAAGAATGCGTGCGTTAGTAATTTGAGTTAACATTTTTTGATGAGATTGGTTTTATCTGCCACAAATTTACTTAATTTACTACGCAAAGTAGCCTCTGATAATATATTTATTTACGATTGAACGGTTAATTATTTTAAAAAAGAGCAACTTCGTATCTTAATAGGGAAAGATTGTCATCCTATTTTCAGAGACTTTTGAGATATGATGTGAAAAATCGGGTACTTGCTTATGGAACATTTGTCTTTAGTCTAAAGATACAGACTTACAGAGTCTCTTTTATTTTTCAGCTTGTATGGAGTGTATGGCGTTGAAAGTCTGGTGTCCAACTTGCATTTCTTGTTGAACTTATGAGGTTTTAAAGTTGTTTTATTCATGAGAGATTTGTGTATTGGAGATTCTGAATATTCAGTAATTTAAGATCGTACGGAGACTTGCGCCGCATGAAATCAAGCATTTTTAATAAATAAAAAACGGATAATCCTAGAAAAATGAATTATTATTTGTATCTTTGTCGCCCGATTTATAGGGTATTGTGAAATTGGAAAAGTTCAGTAGATATAATGTTGAGTTGCGTAACATGCGGCAGGACCGCATGGAGTACGAGTTTACTTTGGACGATCAGTTTTTCACCGAATTGGAGGTTTCGGATATCCATAAGGGAAATGTGGAGGCCTGTCTGACGGTGAGGAAAGCCCTTGGCGCTTATTTATTGGATTTCCATATTGAAGGGGTGGTGACAGTGACGTGCGATCGTTGTCTGGACGATCTGGCGCTTCCGGTATCTGTTGACAATTCCCTGAAAGTGAAGCTGGGCACCGAATATTCGGAAGAGGAAGACTTGATAACAATACCAGAGGAGGACGGATTCATCAATGTTGCGTGGCTTGTTTATGAGTTTGTGGCGTTGAGTCTTCCCATGAAGAAAGTCCATTTGCCCGGTGAGTGTAATGAGACCATGATGAAAGCGCTGAATGAGCATGCATGTGTTTCTTCTCTGGAAATCGGGTTTGACGCGCGGACGGAAGAGGACAGCGCGGAAGGATTTTCTGGCGTGGGCCGGGAGACAGATCCGAGATGGGATGAATTGAAGAAAATATTGGATAATAATTAATAAAAACTTAAAGAAATGGCACATCCTAAAAGAAGACAATCAAAAATGAGAACTGCCAAGAGAAGAACTCACGACAAGGCAGTTGCTCCTACTTTGGCCATCTGCCCTAATTGCGGTGCATGGCATGTTTATCACACCGTTTGTGGAGCTTGCGGTTATTATAGAGGTAAATTGGCAATTGAAAAAGAAGCTGCTCTCTAAACCGGGACGGCAAGTTTGAACACATTCGTGTGCTTGGTAAAGGAATAAAGCCGGAGAGCTTTTCGGCTCTTCCGGCTGTTTTTTTCATGCATACGGACTTTAAACTTATAAGGATGGAAAATATAAATGCTGTAATTACCGGAGTTGGTGGGTATGTCCCAGACTATGTCTTGACCAATGAAGAATTGTCGAGGATGGTCGATACCAACGATGAGTGGATTATGACTCGTATCGGAGTGAAGGAAAGACGTATTCTGAACGAGGAAGGTCTTGGAACATCATATATGGCCCGTAAAGCAGCCAAACAATTGATGCAGAAAACCAATTCTGATCCGGATTCCATTGATTGCGTGATTGTGGCAACAACGACTCCGGACTATCACTTCCCTTCAACCGCTTCTATCCTTTGTGACAAATTGGGATTGAAGAACGCGTTTGCCTATGACATGCAGGCTGCGTGCAGCGGCTTTCTTTTCGCTATGGACACTGCGGCCAGCATGATACAGTCCGGACGTCATAAGAAAGTGATTGTCGTCGGAGCCGACAAGATGTCCTCAATGGTTAACTATGCGGACCGTGCGACTTGTCCGATTTTCGGTGACGGCGCAGCGGCATGTATGGTGGAGGCCACTACGGAGGACTATGGTATCAAGGACGCTATTCTGAGAACAGACGGTAAAGGTCTGCCTTTCCTTCACATGAAGGCAGGGGGATCGGTTTGTCCTCCTTCTTATTTCACAATCGACAACAAGATGCATTATCTGTATCAGGAAGGCAGGACGGTCTTTAAATATGCGGTCTCTTATATGTCGGATGCTACTGCGACGATCGCCGAGCGCAACGGTCTGAATAAGGACAACATCAATTGGATAGTTCCTCATCAGGCTAACCTTCGGATTATCGATGCGGTCGCTTCCCGTCTGGAAGTACCCTTGGAAAAAGTAATGGTCAATATACAGCGTTATGGCAATACCAGTGCGGCAACTCTGCCCCTTTGCTTGTGGGATTATGAGAAGCAACTGAAGAAGGGTGACAATCTTATCTTTACCGCTTTTGGAGCTGGTTTCACTTGGGGAGCCTGCTACGTGAAGTGGGGATATGACGGGAAATGACAGTGGATCCAATTAATTACAAAAGAGCGCATCCCAAACCGATGCGTTTTTTTGTCTGCGATTAAAATATCTGATTTATGCACAAAGCCGGATTTGTTAATATTGTAGGTAATCCTAATGTCGGGAAGTCTACGCTGATGAACTTGCTGGTAGGTGAGCGTATATCTATTGCCACTTTCAAGGCACAGACTACGCGTCACCGTATTATGGGAATCCTTAACACGGATGACATGCAGATCGTTTTTTCTGACACCCCCGGAGTGCTTAAGCCTAATTACAAGCTTCAGGAATCGATGCTGAACTTTTCCGAATCGGCATTGGTAGATGCCGATGTGTTGCTTTATGTGACTGACACGATGGAAAAGGTGGACAAGAACGCCGACTTTATCGGGAAAGTCCGTAATATCACGGTTCCGGTACTGGTGCTGATCAATAAGATAGACTTAAGCAATCAGGAGACGTTGGTGAAACAGGTGGAGGAATGGCATGCCTTGCTTCCGAATGCGGAGATAATACCAATCTCGGCCAAGGCAAAATTCAATATTGATGCGGTGATGAAGCGTATCAAGGATTTGCTGCCTGACTCACCTCCTTATTTTGGAAAAGACCAATTGACTGACAAGCCCGCACGATTCTTTGTTACGGAGATAATCCGTGAGAAGATCCTGCTTTATTATGACAAGGAGATTCCTTATGCAGTGGAAGTGGTGGTTGAGCAATTCAAGGAGGAGAGGAGAAATATTCATATCAATGCGGTCGTCTATGTAGAGCGTGAGTCACAAAAGGGAATCATTATCGGGCATAAGGGTGTGGCGTTGAAAAAGGTGGCATCCGAGGCCCGGAAAGCGTTGGAACGCTTTTTCCAGAAATCTATTTATCTGGAAATCTACGTGAAAGTGGACAAAGATTGGAGAAGTTCTGACAAGGAACTGAAAAACTTTGGCTATCAATTGGAATAAACCTTCGGCTGCGAAGCCGTAAAAGAATGACGTTATGGGAAATTTAGTAGCAATAGTAGGACGCCCCAATGTGGGAAAGTCGACACTGTTTAACCGTCTGACAAAGACTCGTCAGGCGATAGTGAATGAACAGGCCGGTACTACCCGCGACCGCCAGTATGGGAAGTCAGAATGGTTGGGAAAGGAATTCTCTGTGGTAGACACCGGCGGTTGGGTAGTGAATTCGGATGATGTCTTTGAAGAGGAGATACGTAAGCAGGTGATGCTTGCCATCGAAGAAGCAGACGTGATTCTCTTTGTGGTGGATATCATGAACGGGGTGACCGACCTGGATATGGATGTGGCCGGTATTCTTCGGCGGTCGAAGACACCTGTCATTGTTGTGGCTAACAAGGCCGACAGCAATAACCTTTTATACAATGCGGCGGAGTTCTATTCGTTGGGACTGGGAGACCCGTATTGCATTTCGGCTATGAGCGGAAGTGGCACCGGAGATTTGCTGGATCTGGTGATGAGCAAGTTCAAGAAGGAATCTCCTGAAGAGCTGGAGGAGGATATCCCTCGTTTTGCGGTTGTGGGTCGTCCTAATGTGGGAAAATCTTCTATTGTCAATGCCTTTATCGGTGAGGACAGGAACATCGTGACGGAGATTGCCGGAACCACACGTGACTCCATTTATACGCGTTATAATAAATTCGGTTTCGATTTCTATCTGGTGGATACGGCAGGTATCCGGAAAAAGAACAAGGTGACAGAGGATCTGGAGTATTATTCCGTGATCCGCTCTATCCGTTCTATCGAGAATGCGGATGTGTGCATTCTTATGTTGGATGCCACTCGTGGAATTGAAGGTCAGGACCTGAATATCTTCTCATTGATCCAGCGTAACCAGAAAGGATTGGTCGTAGTGGTGAACAAATGGGACCTTGTAGAGAATAAGGATGTGAAAGTGATGAATACGTTTGTGGATGCGGTCCGTAATCGCTTGGCTCCGTTTACAGACTTCCCGATTATTTTCACTTCCGCTTTGACGAAACAGCGTATCTTTAAAGTGCTTGAGGCTGCGAAAGAAGTGTATGAGGCACGTATGATGAAAATACCGACTTCGCGTCTGAATGAAGAGATGTTGCCTCTGATAGAAGCGTATCCGCCACCCTCAAATAAGGGTAAGTATATTAAGATCAAGTATGTTACGCAATTGCCGAACACCCGGATTCCTTCGTTTGTGTTTTTTGCGAATCTTCCGCAATACGTGAAGGAGCCTTATAAGCGTTTTCTGGAGAACAAGATCCGTGAGCGTTGGAAACTGTCCGGCACACCGATTAACATATTTATCCGTCAGAAATAGTCTTTGGAATCATATTTGAGAGGGATGCAGTGCCTTACAAGAGTCTGCATCTCTTTTTTTATGAAAAAAGGTAGAATGAGACTTGGCATGTTCGGAAAAAGTTCATATCTTTGCACCGCATTTGAAAGAAAAAGCCCAGATGGCGGAATCGGTAGACGCGCTGGTCTCAAACACCAGTGGAGTAAAATCCATCCCGGTTCGACCCCGGGTCTGGGTACTTAGAAAGGCTGATAATCGACTGATTATCAGCCTTATTTGTTTTCTTGAAGCGTACTAAAAGCGTACTTCCTGACGAAAACAAAGGAAACGTGTACTTTCATGGTTTTGCTACTCCTTATTTATGTTTTCTTAACGAAGATGCTGCATATTTCTTTCTTTCTCCTGCTTTTGTTTGCGCTGAAAACGGTATTCAGGCATTATCTTTGCGACCTGAACCGATTTTAATGCATAAATGAGTATGGAAGATATAAGAGAAGCCAATTTCAGAAAGATACAACAGATACTTGACCGATGTGTTGCGCATGAATATGGGATGAAAACCAGTGCGCTTGCCCTAAAACGCGAATACCTGACGGAAGAACAAATGAGAGACCACATCCGGCAGGAGATTTTCAATGCTACGGAAAGCATTGTGTCCCTATGCCAACAGAACCGGGCTTTGCACAATATCCGCTTCGACATCCAGATGCCCGATTTCCTGTGGGAAAGCGGATTCTTTGAAAACCTCTCCTTTGACGGGCGGAAAAAGTACATATCCTTCCAATGCTCCTCTTTCAATATAGATGAATACCTGCAATCACCGACATGTTACGATGAACAGCTTCCGTTCTTTTCCTCCCTTGTGCGCTTTGTCGTGCAAACCCAATATTTGAAATACCTCCAACAGTTAGAAAACAAGTATGCCGCAACATCCGTACCTTCGACCGGACAGGAAGGACAACCTAAGGAAGAAGTACAGGCACAATCCGAGCCGATTAAAATAGTGGGGAAATCCAATCCTTTCAAATCCGTCCTCACCCCGAAACAAATCAAGCTGCTGGTCGAATGCGCCAACGAAGCTCACATATTCACGACAACTGTCACACAGAAAATCCTTTCGGACTTCTTCGCCTGCAAGCTGAACGGGGTCCTGAAGTCCAACAACAACCGCCTGCTGGCTTATCTGATGATGCAGCTTAGCTGCTACAATTACATCGCTTACGAATGGCAGTCCGTCATTGCCAACAACAGGCTGGTACTTGCCAAGATAAAGGACAAGCACCTCACACGCAGCGACTTGTCGAGCGCGACAGACAACGTGAAGTGCATCTACCCGAAAGGATACGAAATCATAGACAAGTACATCAAGCAACTGCAAAAAGGTTGAGCATAGTCTGAGCAGTCAAACAAAGCTCAATTAGTCTTCATTTCCAAGTCCTTAACTTTGCCCCCGTTAACGAAACGATGCGGCATGTCTGCATAGGTCAAAACAGAAAATATTTCACGTGAGTTACCCGTAACTTGTGTGTTGCTGTTTTGGAAGATGCCGATTTTTGCTCCATCAAAAAAGAAACGAGGGTGCGCACCTTCATATTGTATCACCGAAAAGTTAAAGACAATATGGAAAAGACTTTGGAAATGCGAGTGGAAGAACTCGAAAGAATGTTGTTTATGACCAAGAATGTGCTTAGCTTCGACGAAGCGAGCGCATTCCTCTGCCTGTCGAAAAGCTATCTCTACAAGCTGACTTCGGGCAACCTGATTCCCCACTACAAGCCGCAGGGGAAGATGCTCTATTTCGAGAAGTCCGAACTGGAGGCATGGCTACGCCAAAACCCGGTAAAGACCAAGGGGCAGATAGAACAGGAAGCGCAGAAGTATGTCCTTAACCGTCCATTAAAGAAATAACGGTTATGGAAGGTACAAGAAAGACAGAAGCCATGCAGTCCTCCGCCATGAAGAAGGAGGACTTCGCAGCCCTTTGGAAGAGCATCCACCTGAAAGTGACGGACACCTACGACGTGCCGCCCGAAATCCTTTGGGTGAACGGATCCACCATCGGGACGCTGGGCAATTTCAGCGCGTCCACAGGCAAAGCCAAGAGCAAGAAGACGTTCAACATTTCCGCCATCGTAGCGGCGGCACTGACCAACGACGAGGTGCTGCACTACTCGGCGTGCCTGCCGCCGAACAAGCGAAAGATACTCTACGTGGACACCGAGCAGAGCAAATACCACTGCCACAAGGTGATGGAACGCATTCTGCGGCTTGCCGGACTGCCTACCGACCAAGACCGGGACGATTTTGTATTCATCGTGCTCCGGGAACAGACACCCGACATGCGGAAGCGGATTATCGAGTATATGCTGGAGAACATGCCCGATGTGGGGCTGCTCATCATTGACGGCATCCGCGACCTGATG
>DWVR01000045.1 GCA_019120125.1 Candidatus Phocaeicola excrementigallinarum
CGCAAAGACAGCAAGCATGTAGAAAGAAAATTTACTTCCTGTGGCTGTAGTTTCCAGCATTTTTTTTCGATTGCCCGCTCCTTCCGTTTTGGTAATAACTGGATTTAAAGCTTTGAGCATATTGTTGGTGAAAACCAATAGAATGCCGTTTAGTTGATTGGCGACACCTTGAGCTGCATTCAGCATCGCTCCGAAAAAATGATTGAGCACAAGACCATTACCATAATTGCCGATTAAAGAGGACGCGCTTCCCAGAAAGCTCCACCCTGCAAACCCAGTCATTTCCTTCATCAGCCCTCTATCCCAATATTTTCTGATCCGGATGGTGCATTCCTCATAGTGCTTGTGGCAGTACACGCGCATGATGGTGAGCGTGACCAAGGGAATGCATGCCATCAGCGAGCCGTAAACAATCAGCTTGTCGTGGGTGGTGTAGACACAGGCAAAGGCGACCGCCAGTTTCAGCAACGATTCAAATATTCCTATAATGGCATAGTATTTCATGTTCTCGTGGGTGTTCATCGCCGCATCGTATGGGACGGTCATTACCGTGAACATGGTGCTGACAATGAGTGAGCCGTACACCACCTGGGCGGCAAACGTGCGCTCCTCAGGAATGTTGAGTATGCCGTTGAAGAAGAAATATCCGGCAATCACCAGAGCGATGCCGACTGCGAAGGCAATCCCGAAATGTAGCACAAGACTGACGTTAAAAATGCTTTTCTGCTTCTCCTTGTTGCCTTCTCCCTCGGAATACGACATGAACCGTTGTGTGGCACCGGCCATTGCGGCGTTGAGGAAGCCCAGCATGGCGATGGCTCCGCCCACGATGTTGAAAATACCGAAGTCGGACGCGCCGAGGGAGTTGAGAATCAGTCGGGTGGTGTAGAGTGAGATGAACATCGTGATGCCCATCTTCGCGTAGAGATAGCCTGTGTTCTTTATGACTCGGGTTGCGGTTGACATTAATTTTATTGTTTGTTTTCTGAATTGGAGTTTACTTGACAGAGAAATATATTCTGTTCAATCCACTTGTTTAAGGTCGGATCATGCGCGATGGCGTTAAATAAGATCTTTTTCAGGTCATTGATGTTCTCTTGTTCTTCTGCCATATCTGAGTATGAGCCTTTAATGGAATCAATGTCTGCGTGTCTTTTGGCTAAGACCTTTATCCGCATGATCTCTTCTTTAAGGTTCTTGTTTGTCTCTTCTTGGAATATCGGCAGGAGTTCCAGTTTTTCAATGGTAGATAAGGCTATCCGGGTGGCTGGCTTGACGGGGGCATCAAACGCCTTTAATGTCAGGTTGATTACCGGGAGTCCGTCCTGAATGGCCACGTTCACGTCAAACAGCTCCTCGTCTGTTACCGCGTCATAATATGCATTGAATATGAGACGGTTTCCTGATCCGAGCCATAGAGTGCCTTTTTTATTGTTGCATCTGTGGCATGTGGGGATCAGATTGTATGGGTGGATGGAAAATTCCGGAAGGATCTGGCGGGGAATGTAATGGTCCAGATCCGTCGCGTCCTGACGTCCACATATCGGACAGGTCAGAGTGATTTTTCCATCGTTGCTGTCTATTATTCTAGCACGCAAATCTGCGATTTTAGCCTCGGAGTTATCGTATTGTATGTATAAAAAATATCCGTCCGATTCTTTCGCTTTGCTGTCATAGCTCCATTGGACTTGCAGCGTGTGCAGACTGTTCGAACCGGCCTTGTCATTATATTCCCTGAATCGGTCAATCATCTGTGGGTGAAGCCGCTCCATCCGGGTCTTGTTGTCTCCTTTTTTGGAACTGACGATTTGCTGCAGGAAGTCAATTGGGTTTGTTTTCGCTTTCTTCAGGTTTCTCATAACCGGTCAGTTGTTTTACAATGAATCTGGCGTTCAAGTTCAGCTTGTTCTCATCGGACTTAAGCCGTTGTATTATTTCCTTGTAGCTTTTCCCGTCGGCTTTCATCTGAGTTATGACTTTGCTCAGATAGGTCGCGCTGTCATCATAACCGAATATTTCATCATACAGGATGGATATGTTTTCTCCTAATGTTTCTATTCCGATCTTTCCTATCTCGGGAATGTTGTCTGTCCTCCTCATCAGATAGACATTTTTCCCGGGCAGTTCGCGCACGACCAGTGGTGAGTGTGTCGAGACGATGCAATAACTTTGGAACCGGTTCAGAAGATGCATCAGGAGCTTGAAAAGGTCTCTTATCGCTTTGGGATGCAAGTGAACCTCCGGCTCGTCTATGATTACCAATGAGTCGAATGTTATCTGCCGGAAAATGAAGGTTATCAGAAGAAACAGTTGTAATTGTCCGGAACTCAGTTTCTGTATGAATTCAGACAATTGCCTTTCGTCTATGTCAAGTCTGCTTGCCTGGCCATTCTCATCTGTATGTTCATTCCATAGCTGGTAGCCTGACAGATCCGGGATATATTTATGTATGATCCGGGAATATTCTTGAAAAATGCTTTCCTTGTTCAGATTCTTTTTCCTGATGGCAAGGACGGATTCTGTTATGGCGTTTATGGTGTAGTCTTTTTGTTGGTTCGCGCAGAAATAATAGTAGGGGAATATGGACGGATTCTCTACATTCTTCCTGATGTTGGAGAAGCTGTCGAATGAAGTCGTGCATATGGACATGACACAGCTGAATAGTGGCAGTCTGTCATTCAAACATTCTTTTTTGTTGTTGATAAGGCAGTCTATAAGGTTGCTTAGCATGGTGGTCTTGCCTACTCCGTTCTCTCCGATAATTCCGGCGCACCGGTTGTAGTATCTTGCTTCAGGATTGAATTTCAGTATGAACGGAGCTGTGCATTCTGGATTGTATCCGGGATGAAACAGATAATGGATGCTGTATGCGTCCTTTAGGGGTGTGCCGTTTATGATATACTTGGCTTCTCTCCATGCCCGTTCCGAGGATAATTCCCGGCACAGAGAGAGTTGGTATCCTTCCGTGTCCTTGAACCGTTCATAGTGTTCTATCCGGATGGAGCAATCTTGTAAGGCTGATAATATGGAATGACATTCTTCTGTCGAGAATCTTTTTCTCATGTTCTTGTAGTAGTCTGTCGTTATTCCCAGGGAACAGAAGTCATCGTCAAGTTCGGTGAATGTTTGGGGGATTACACTGTTTGTGTCTTTAGATTCGCCATGCAGGATTTTTAATTCTCCCAGAAAGAATTTCTCTTCTTCTGATTTGAAATAAAACAGAGAATACCATGTATAATAACCGAAGTCATTCCAATTCCAGTTGTGGTTCAGCACAAAACATGGATATTGGGATGGAGGAGAGACTTCCTCTATTGTGTATGATCTGGATCCTTTTTTTGTCTGTACTTCAAATCTTAACCTGACCATAGCTATTTCTTTTCTAAATGGCTTATAATGATCATCCTGATTCCGGTGTTCTCTGACATCGATTGTTTGTATGTAATCTCAGAGCTGTCTGTGGATATCCGGTGAAAAGGATTGGGAATGATGTACTTTAAGATTTGTTTTTGGGGAAAATCACTAATGAGAATTCCGTTCCGGTTTTCAGGAACGGCCTTTCTGAAACGGACACAGTCAGCCTTTCCGGAGCGTCGGGGCCTGAAGCCTTATTCTCTCCGGAAGGGACGGCCGGGGAAAGCGCATGGCTTTTCCTGTCCGTGTCGGTTGTGTGAAGTCAATTGGATGGCAGGATCCGGAAAATGGGGATTCTGCCTGTTTGTGCGGGATAATTCCGACGGGATTCATAATTGCTTCTTAATAGTCTCATCAACAATCTCTTTGGTAATATGCTTAACAATCTCTCTAAAGTCTCTTTTACAATCTCGTGCGCCTCCTGGGCGTGCTTCGCCGTTACCACTCACATTGGGAATCTCGGTGAGCGGTAATCCGGTGTTTGGAAATATCGGCACAAAGATATGTAAAAGTTGGGAATAACGGTAGGATTTATGGGAAAAACAGCAGAGTGGCAATGATTTTATGGGAATATCTTGAGTGTCTTGAACCGCAGATTCACGCGGATTTCCGCGGATTCTTTTTTCTCACCACAGATTACACGGATTGTTTTAATTGCTTGTCCTGTCGGGTTTGTAACCCGACGGCTTATTGCAGTTTCAGCTCTGCCGTAGGCACCAGTCCTTTCTGTACCAGTTGCCTGTATTGCGGGCTGTTTTTCAGAATTGCGAATTTTTCTGTGAAAATCCAGTGGACGGATTTTCTGATCCTGTTCAGATCTTCCGCTTGGGCGGACAGCCAGTTTTCCAGCCATGCTTTCTTGTTCAACATGGTCTTTACCTCGCTGGTAAATGCGGGGTGTATTTCCACGAAATATGCCAGGCTGTCATAGCCGATGGCGTAGTCCCATCTTGCGTCGTCAGGATATAATGCGGAGGTCTCTTTGTCTATATCCACGCTTCCGTGGAGAAGCTTGGTATCTTTGGCTTTTATCTTGGAGGCTTCTCCCTTTTTCAAGGCGGACAGTCCACTTCTGAATCCGTTTGAGATTTCCGGACAGTCTCTTACGGCTTTCTCGAACGGGGTGGTTTCGGCTTGTTCCTTATTTTTGCTTTTTGTCTTTTTCATGATTGTCTGGCCTTTTCCCATAAATACTTGCTGACAATCTCTGAAGTTCTTCCTGCGAACTGCGACAGACCGCCCCATTCGCATATTGCCGGGTTTTCGCTGCCGGCATCCAAGGTGGAGATGTCTGTCGATTGTACCTTGTTGCCTTTTCGGGTGAAGTAGTGGGTGCTTATCCGTTTCTTCCAGATACCGTCGAGCAGCTTTCTGTTTTGGGGGGTGTCGTCCAGGTTGAACAGCTCCATAAGGGGCTTGATGCCGTATTGTTCCGAATGCTCTTTCAGCAGGTTGAATGCCCATGCGAACTCCAACGGTTGGGTGGAATGGGTGGACACGATGACTTGGAATCCTTCCTGCATGAGCTCGATGACCTGCAGGAGTACGGAGAGGATGGCCTGAGGATGAAGCCCCATTTCCGGTTCCTCAATCACCACGTATCTGTATTGGGATTTCTTCACGACTTTCGATTCAGGTCCGAGCAGGCTGTAGAAGCTGAGAAGCAGGGGCATAAATTCTTTCTGGCCCGCGCTCCATGTCATGAACGGCAGGCTCATGCCTTCTATGTGCATGCGCATTTGCTTCTGTCCGTTATGGTTGTCCATTACGATGGTGCCTTCGTGGAACACGTTCTCCTTGAACGCTTTCTTGAGTGAGGCCTTCAGCCGGGTCTGGATGGGGAATATCGTTTCTTTCGCTCCCAGACCTCTTTGCATGTAGAGGCGGAGGAGCTCGCTGAAGTAGCGCAACACATAGGGGGTAGTGGCCTCAAATTCCATGAAGTTTTTCAGCCGTCCGTCGTTCATGCTGAGAATCCGTTGCGCCGGGATGTAGAAGAGCTTTTCCACAGCGTTTTCGTTCAGCGGCCCCAGGAGGTGACTGGCGGTGTATCGGGTTCCGTCCAGTTCGGCGGATGTTTCTTTTCTCCAGATGCTTGCCGTACCTTCTCCAAAGTAGGCCTCGAGTACGAGCCTGGGGTTCTTGTCGAGGATGTAGCTGTATTTGTCGAGGGTGTGGACGATATGTTCTTTGTCGATAATCAGCTTCAGCAGTTGGAGAAACAGGCTTTTTCCAGATGCTTGCGGACCGACCAGCAGGGTAAGGTCGGCGAAGTCGACTGAAACATGGTCAATCGGTCCGAAATTCTTTATGGTGAATTGTTTCATGCGAATTGTCAGCTTTTTGATTCTACAAAGATATGATTAAATAATCAATAATCAAGAGCCGGTGGTTGAAAATTAACGCCCCGCGCTCCGCCCTGCGGAGACAAAAAAACGCAGTGGAGCGTTCCGCGGAATGTGCGGAGCCCTCCACTGCGTTGCCTGGGCGGCCGGCTGTCAGTTGTCAGCCGTTTTTCTTGTCCTTGCCGTAACCGTAGCCGTATCCGTAGCCGTACTTCTTGCCGTAGCCGTACTTGCCGTATTTGCCGTACTTGCCGTAGCCGTAGTAGTAGCCGTTCTTGCGCTTGTCCATGTCGAGGTCGTTCAGCAGGATGCACATGTTGGGAAGCTTCTTCTCCGTGCTCAGCGAGTTGACCATCTCGAAGTCGGACTTCAGCGTGTAGTCGGCGCGGCACACGTAGATGCTCATGTCGGCCTGGCGCGCGATGATCTGTGTGTCGGTCACCATGCCGATGGGGGCGGTGTCCAGAATCACGTAGTCGAAGTGCGTGCGCAGGGTCTCGATGGCCGTTTTCAGCGCCTCGCGCGACACCAGCTCGGTGGGGTTGGGGGGCACGGTTCCGCCCGGCAGGATGTAGAGGTTGGGACTCACTTCCGACTGCTGCCAGAGGGTCTCGAGCCTGAGAGTGGGGTTGGAGAGGTATTGTGTGATGCCGCTCTCCTTGTGCGACAGGTTGAAGATCTTGTTCAGCCCCGGCTTGCGGATGTCCAGACCCACCAGAATCACCTTCTTGCCCATGTAGGCGAAGCTGACCGCCAGGTTGGCGGCGTTGAAGCTCTTGCCTTCGCCCGGCGAGGTGGAGGTGAAGAGAATCACGTTCTGTCCCGGCTGGAGCATGTACTGCACATTGGTGCGCACGGAGCGGTATATCTCTTCCATGATGTCGTTCTTGTTCTCGCGGATCACGATCGGGTTCTCCTTGGCCGACGGACTGTTGGGCACGTCGCCGATGACCGGCAGCGGGGTGATCTTCTCGATGTCCGTGCGGGTCTCTATCTTGAAGCGGAGCAGGTTGCGCACGTAGATGAAGCCTACCGGGATGCCGAGGCCCAGGATGAGGGCGATGAGCATGTAGAGCTTCTTGTTCGGGCCGGTCACGCTGGCCATCGGCGGATTGATCATGCGTCCGTTGTTGGCTGTGGCGGCCAGAGTGATGGCGTTCTCCTCACGCTTCTGCAGCAGCATCATGTAGAGGTTCGCCTTGATGTCCTGCTGGCGTGAGATGCTCAGCAGCTGGCGTTCCTGCTGGGGGGCGTTGCTGATGCGGGCCTCGGCGCGCGAGGCCTGACGGTCGAGGTCGGCCTTCGTGATGAGCAGTCCTTTCTCCACGCTCTGCACGGTGGTGCGCACGTTGGCGCGTGTGGCGCGGATGCTGGTGTCGAGGGTGACCACCGCCGGGTTGCTTTCCGACGAGGTGCGGAGCAGGCGCTTGCGCTCCACGAGCAGCTGGTTGTAGTTGTCGATGGCCGTGGTCAGCGTGCGGTCGGTCAGTCCCACGTTGGCGGGGATCACCTCCCATTCGTTGGCCGGGTCGTTGATGTAGCTCTGGAGGAATTCCACCAGGCGGAGCTGGGTGGAGTTCTCGGCGCGTTTCTGGTTGTATTCCGAGTTCTCGCGCAGGGCCAGCTCGGCGTCGCTGCGCAGGTTGGTCAGTCCGGCCTGCTGCTTGTAGCTGGCCAGCTCGGCCTCGGTGGTGCCCAGTTCCTTGTTGATGATCTGTATGCGTTCGTCGATGAACTGTGCCGTCTTGCTGGCCACCTCGTTCTTGTCGTCGTTGGTGTCGCTGTTATAGAGGGCCACCAGGGTGTTGATGAAGTCCGCGCCCCGGGCCGGGTTGGTCTCGCCCAGGTTGAGGGCCACGATGCTGGTGGTCTTGCTGGTGGGTTCCGCGCTCAGGCTGCCCGCATATCCGGCTGCCACGGCGGTGGGGGGCAGGATGGTGGCCGTCACGTGGAGGTCCTCCGGCTCTTCCGTCTCTTCCTCTCCTTGCGGGCCGGCGGCCGCCTTTATGCTGTCGGTCGGCAAGGTGTTGTCGTTGAGGGTGATGACTCCGACGGGCAGGTTCAGCACGGCAGGCAGGCGGTCGAAATGATGGGTCGTCTTTATCTCATCGCCCTCTCTTGCGGCCACGTATTCCGCCTCCACATCGGCCGATCCGTCGAGCCTGCGGGTGATGTCCAGTCTCACCGGCGCGTAGAGTGTCTGCGCCTCCTGCGGGGTCATCCACACGCTTACCGGTGTGTTCTTGTAGGGCTCGGTGGCGTAGCTGAACATGTGTTCCTGGCTGTAGCGGATGTACAGTCCCAGCCGTTCCACCACCTTGAGCACCAGGTTGCGCGACTGGAGGATCTCCACCTCGTTGTCGAAGTTGCTGGCCATGGACATCATGCCGAGCGACTGCATGTCGTCGATCATGCTGTTTCCGCCGAAGATGCTGCGGCGGTTCTGGTCGCCTTCCTTGATGAGCACGGTGGCGTTCACGTTGTAGGTGGGCGCCTTGAAGCGGAGGTAGACGAGGCAGCAGACGAGCGCCACGACGGCGCAGCCCGCAATCCACGGCCAGTACATGAGGTAGTCGAGCAGGATGGCCTTGTAGTCCACCGGCTTTTCGTTCTCGTTCTCGAAATTGTCGTTATAGAGTTCTTCTTTCATGACTTTGGTTTGCTTTGATGGGGTTTACAATAGCACGATGGTGGCGATGAGTGAGGCGATTGACACCAGAATGGAGGTTCCCGAGAACCAGAGGCTGGTTTCGGAGCCGATGCGTGAGCCTTTCGCCTTCGCCTTGTTGGGGGTGACGTAGATGATGTCGTTCTGCTGCAGGTAGAAGTAGGGCGAGTGGATGATTTCCGCATCGTTCAGGTCGAGTTCGGTGATCTTGCGCTCTCCCTGTCCGTCCTCGCGGATCAGCTTCACGTTGTCACGCCGTCCGTACACGGTCATGTCGCCTGCCATGGCCAGTGCCTCGAGCAGGTTCACTTTCTCGTTGGACACGGTGAACGTGCCCGGCCGGGCCACCTCGCCCAGCACCGAAATCTTGTAGTTCGACATGCGTACCGTGACGATGGGGGTCTCCTTCAGATAGGGTTTCAGCTTTTCCTGGATCATGGTCTCCACGCTGCTCTTGGTCATTCCGCCGATGTGGAGCTTTCCGATCACGGGGTATTCGATGTCGCCGTTGTTGTCCACCAGATACTGCTGGAGGACGGGCTGCTGCGTCAGGATGTTCCTTCCCTGCGCCACGCTGTAGGGCGTCTGCACGGTCAGGTTGAACGGTGCGGCGGCCTCGGGGTCGGTGGTGCTTACGGTGATGGTAAGCAGGTCCTTCGGCAGGATTTTCGCGTCGTAAAGGGAGTTCGGGTAATCAACCTGGTTGATGATTTCCGAATTTTGCAGGTAAGGCACTTTCTTGTAGGATGTACAGGCGCCCAGGCACACAGTAAGGGCTGCCATACAGAATAGTTTCAGCGCTTTCATGAGAGTCTTTATTGCTTTTTTTGTTTTGTAATTACAATCCCGTTATGATGGATTCATGTTTAGCGGCAAAAGTACTTCTTTTTGTTTATACCTCAAAACGTTTAGGCGTTTTTTTGAAACGTCAGGGCGTTTTGACTAAAACGTCAGGGCGTTTCGGATAAAACGTCAAGGCGTTTTTCATTGATTCTTTGTTTTGAACCGCAGATTCACGCGGATTGTCTTTTTTCACCACAGATTACACGGATTATTTTTTATTGATTCTTTGTTTTTGAAACGCGGATTCACGCGGATTTCCGCGGATTGTTTTTTTCACCACAGATTACGCGGATTATTTTTTTTAATCTGTCAAAAAGTAATGTCATTCTGAGCAGAGCGAAGAATCTCGTGTATGTTGGCTTGTGTTTTCGAGATCCTTCATTCCGCTCAGGATGACAAAATGGAAGTGGACTTTTATTTTGAGACAGCCCCTACACCAGTGACAGCCGGCACTTTAGCCGTGATAAATCCATAAAATAAAAAACTCTGTGTCTCTGTGCCTCTGCGTTCCAAATCATGTCTCTGTGTTTCAATTTTTGTGTGAAATATTGTAAAAACGGACGTGAAAATGGGGTTGAATGGTGAATGGTTGTTAAACGAATCACTTAATAGATTGTGGATCAGTCGGTTGAAAGGAAAAATGGCACGCGAGCGGATCACCCCCACCTTATATATTAAATAATAAAACAAGACCCCTTTCCCCTAAACTAAAATTTTTTAGAAACTATGGCGGCGCACGCTTGCGCGGATGGCGTAGGGGGGCGGCGGAGCTGTAGGGGCGGGAGGCGCGTGACCGCCTGGCCTGTGCCGGTGGCGGTTCCCGTCGCTTCCCTGTGTATCCCGGTCTTGCCGCCGGATTATGGCTCTCCAAGATATTTTATGATCAGCCCGACTTCGTAGCTCAGGAAATAATTCCGGTTCTTGTTATACCCTTCCGCGCTGGTCAGTGCCTTGTGGAGCTCATGGCACTGGCGGATCCATCTCATCAGACTGACTGTGGCCGACTTGGGGGAAGCGTCCGGGAAGTAGAGTAGGGCCAGTTCTCTTTTCTGGTATACCCGGACTTTGAAGTGAATTTCTTCTGTTTCTTTTTCCATACAGATATGATTTTTATGATTTAAAAATATGTTTTTAAACTTATTGTTTAAAAAACTGGCATTAAGATAATAATTATCATAAAGCTATGCAAATTTTATGATGATTTTTTTAAAAAAATCTTTTTTCTGGAAGCGTCTGGTGATGTCTGGCAGCAGCGTGTCGGGTGATTTACAGACATTTGCGTTGCGCTTCGGAAACCGGAGGCCGTGGCACGGGAATCGGGCCGCGAGACTGTTTTTTTAATTGTTTTTTTTATGAAGAGACTGATTGAGATCTTGAATGACCCGCATAAGGGCGGGCAGATTATCGTTCCCCGCCGTCTGCTGGAGGAGATGTTCCGTAACACTGAATGCTTCCCGGAAGCGGAGGCGTGTCTGTATATCCTGGTGTCGTGTGCCTTTGCCGACGGACCGGCCGGCATGCGGCCCCGGCGCGGGCAGATGGTGTCCACCGGGCGCGGTCTGGCGCGCAGGTTCGGATGGAGCATATCGCGGACGCGGCGTTTTCTGGACAGGCTGGTGAAGGCCGGTGTGGTTTCGATGGAGGTGTCGCCGTCGGACGGTACGCTCCTCACGTGCATGCGCTACGAGCAGGTGTGCAGTTTCCGTCAGAAGGACCGGTGTACGGAGGTTGTGGAGCCGGCGGTGATGGACGACGAGTCGAGGAAGGATTTCCTGAGATTCTGGGAGCAGTATCACAGGCGGTCGGGACTGATACCGCACGATGTGTATCTGGCGGGCAAGGTATGGATGGAGCTTCCGCCGGAGGAGCGCCGGATGGCGGTGGAGAGAATGGGACAGTATCTCATGTCGGTGTCCGGTCCGGAGCATCTGCGGTCGGGACTGAACTATCTGAGGTGTAAGAGCTACTTCTTTTGACGGGAGTAGGGAATCAATGGAAGGATTCGTGCGTATCAGGACAGAGAACCGGTCAATGAAGAATAATCCGCGGAAATCCGCGTGAATCTGCGGTGAAAAAAAGAAAGGAAGTTATGAGTACGAAAGACAATATGGCGGCCATGTGCTGCAATGTGGAAGAGATAGAGAATGCGGTGCTCGGCGCGCTGCTGTTGGAGTCGGGGATGACGGCCCGGCTGCTCCCTATGGTGCGTCCCGGGATGTTCTATCACGGGCGCAACCGACTGGTGTTTGAGGCCATCTCGTCGGCTTTCCGGAAGGACAGGCCGGTGGACATCCTCGTGGTGACGGAGGAGCTGAAGGAGATGGGCAAGCTGGAGGAGGCGGGAGGGGCGTATGCCGTGACGCGTCTGTTGGGCGGCGTCTGCTCGTCGGCCCATTTTCAGGAGCATTGCCTGATTCTGTATGAGTATCAGGTGCGGAGGGAGCTGGCCCGGCTGCTGTCGGCGGGACTCTCGAAGTGCGGCGACATGACGTGCGACGTGTTCGACACGGTGATGGAGATGCAGGCGGAGCTGGGCCGTCTGCTGGAGGACTCGCCGACGGAGACGCATCTCCGCTCGATGGAGGAGGTGGTGGACATGACTCTGGCCTTGGTGGACCGCCGCGTGACGGAGGGGAAGGACGGCGTCACGGGCATTCCCACGGGGGTGCCTGAGCTGGACGCCGTGACGGGCGGATGGCAGCCGGGCAACCTGATCCTGACGGCGGCGCGACCGGGTGTGGGAAAGACGCAGCTGGACCTGAAGATGGCGCTCAAGGCGGCGGAAGAGGGATACAAGGTGCTGTTCTTCACGCTGGAGATGATGAGCACGGAAGTGGGCGAGCGGCTGGTGCTGATGGGCACGCCGCTGGACTTCAGGCGTGTGAGGCGGGGGCTGATGTCGAAGGTGGAGGTGGGGATCATCCACCATCAGGGGGAGAAGATCAAGTCGCTTCCGCTCTATATCGACGACACGCCGTACATCAGCGTCGACCAGGTGTGCGGCATCGCGAAGCGGATGAAGGCGAAGAGTGGGCTCGACATGGTGGTGGTGGACTACCTCCAGCTGATGGGTGTGGTGAACGTGACCGGAAAGACGCGTGAGCAGGAGGTGGCGGAGTGTACGCGCAAGCTGAAGGCTCTGGCCCGCAGCCTGGAGTGTCCGGTCATCGTGTCGAGCCAGCTGAACCGTCAGGTGGGCAACTCGTACGGTCGCAAGCCGGAGCTCCACCATCTGCGCGAGAGCGGCGCCATCGAGCAGGACGCGGACATCGTGGTGATGCTCTACAAGCCGGAGACGGACACGGACGCCGAGTGCAGGCTGCTGGTGGAGAAGAACCGGCACGGGGGACTGATTCTTTAGGGAATGCGGGTGTGTTTCCGGAAGCTGTGTCAGAATGATCCGGAACACGGAGGCACAGAGACACAGAGTCTCTATCCTATGGATTTACCGCGGCTTTTTCATTTTAAAGTGTCGGCAGTCACTGGTGTGTAGGCTGTCTCAAAATAAAAGTCCACTCTCATTTTGTCATCTAAGGGAACGGAGTGAAGGATCTCGAAAACATAAGCCAACATACACGAGATTCTTCGCTTTGCTCAGAATGACATTACTTTTGATGGATTAAAAAAGACAATCCGCGATAATCTGCGTTTCAAAACAAAGAATCAATAAAAAAATAATCCGTGTGATCTGTGGTGAAAAAAGACAATTCGTGTGGACCTTCATAGTCCCGTTATTTATACTGGTCAAACAAATCGAGCTGAGTTGGTGTCAGGTTTGATCTTAGATACGAAATGAAATTTCTCCAGTCCGATTCATTTATGTCTAAATCAGTTCTTGTCATATGTTCCGCTATTCTTGACAAGTCTATACGCATAAGTAAATCTTTGTTGACTACGCGCTTGGCGTCAGCAAAAAGCAATGAACTGATAAAAGACTGAACCGGATGACTGTTCAGAATTTTTTGTGCCACATACGCTTCCTCATAATTGTCAAATCCCAATAAATAACATGTGTCATCCAGCATGACGGGCTTTCCTTCAATTTCTCCTGCCAACGAAAAATGGGGATTCTTATAAAGGCCTGAAACTACGACTTTATATCGTTTGAACGAATAACCGCCGATCCCAAAAAGGCAAAACCGAGGACGGTTCCTATATATGCAGCTTTTCCTTCCATCTAAAAGTGACGCATATTCGTTCAGGTATTTGTATGTCAAAGGATAGGATTCCCTGATCCAACTTGTTTCTTCTGACGTGGCCTTTTGTGTTACAATGACATATCTGCATGTTGTTGTAATCCGGTCTTTTTTTATGTCAGAACTCTTGACAAGGGGATAAATCAAGTCGTTCTCAATCTCTACAGTCCGCCCGAATCCGTTTATGTATTTTCCGTCTTTGAGAGAGAGTTCCATCACTTTTGAACAATCGTGCTTTATGCCCGACCACCATGTCAAGGATGATCTTCCATCCATATATCTGTATTGCTTGTAAGACGCTATGTCTGAGACAAAATTGTTGTCTGTCCATCCATATTCTTTCAGCTTTTTCAGAGAATAGAAGTCTTGGACATGACACTGCAGGCTGCATTCATTTCCCATTCGCGCATACAAAAGCGCTGCTGAGACCGACGCGCCGAACTCTTCTTTTGCGTCAATATTATATTGGGCCAGAAAAGCTGTCGGACGCTGTTTCTTTTTCTGTTCATAGACAAGATTTCTGATAACGGAGTTCTTTACCAAAAAAGCCAGTGTCGCATGCTCTCCCTTTAGCAAGTCAAACATTTGCCCGCAAATATATTCGGCAATGTCAAAATTGCCCTTACCTGTGATGGCATCAATGCCTTTTACTTTTTTAAAATTGCTTTTTATAGGAAGATTGTCGCTTTGCATCGCGCTTAATTTGCTGTTTGTGACCCAAGGAGGGTTTCCAATGGACAAGATCTCCCTTTTGCTGATATTCTTTTTGATGGAAGTAAAATCGAAATCAAAGACATTCTGATGAAATAATCTGATCTTGACCTTTCTTGCATCTGGATTGTCTAAAAAATATTGTAGGATGCTGATTTTTAATTCATCAAGATACGGCTCATGGATTTCCACACCATATATTTCCTCGATGTTGTCAAATGTCTGTAAGGCGGCCAAAATGAAATGTCCTTTACCACAAGTGGGCTCGACGATTATTCTCGGATCCACTCCTTTCTCTTTTATCAGTCGGCAAATGGATAACGCCAATTTCATGCTGGTCTGCCAATCTCCATATTCGTCCCTTTCGGCTTTCTTGAATCTGTCAGTGTACTGCCCATGACAAGAGTCATCAGCGTCCCTGAAAAAATTCGAGATGCCGCAGAAATCTTCCATCTGGGCATTAGCCAAGCCTAGAGGAAGGAATCTGATTGTATCAATATAACTACTTGCCGTCATATTTTACAATACATGTTATGCCTGATACATTTTCTTCAAGTGATACGATCCTGCCATATTGAAGTCTCTATTGCAATGCGTTTGAAATGGTCAGATATCCTATTGTCGGAGGATTTTTCAAAATATCTTGTGCCATCTGATATAAAGTCACTTCATCCGCAGGTATGTTATGATCCGCAAGAAACGCATATATATCATCCGCATTCCCCTTATTGCTTATAATATTGCGCAAACCTGTTGTTGTCTGATAATCAGCGGTTCTACTGGAATCAATATATGTACAGGAAAGAAAATCAAGCATTCCTTTCTTGTTGATTTCATCATCTTCCTTTTGATAGACAAATACGATGAGATTATATCCCAATCCATAAATCTTTTGCTTGCTGTCCTTGTATGGGCAACTTGATTGGGGCTGCCTGATTGATGTGACCTTTATATCTGTATTGATGGATGGCAAATCCAAGCCATTGGCGGAGCTCCCTATTGTCAGATCATATTGCCTTTCCAAAAAATCCTTGAACAGATGCTCGACAAAAGTGCCGACAGCTTTTCCATCTGTAATGCCAAATAGCTCTGAATAGTATACTTTGCTTTGACAAGAACAGAATTCCCGCGCACAATTTATCAGTTTCTCAGTATCTAATGCTTCTTTCATTAAATCAGTCTTATTTTCTTGGTTTGCAAAATTAATGAATATCATTGTAATAAAAGATAGATAGCAGATAATTTTAACATAGGTTGCACACGGCTTTTTCATTGTAAAGTGTCGGCAGTCACTGGTGTGTAGGTTGTCTCAAAATAAAAGTCCACTTTCATTTTGTCATCTAAGGGAACAGAGTGAAGGATCTCGAAAACATAAGCCAACATACACGAGATTCTTCGCTTTGCTCAGAATGACATTACTTTTGATGGATTAAAAAATAATCCGTTAATCTGTGGTGAAAAAACAATCCGCGATAATCCGCGTGAATCCGCGTTTCAAAACAAAGAATCAATAAAAAAATAATCCGTGTAATCTGTGGTAAAAAAAAGACAATCCGCGGTTCAAAATAAAGAATCAAAGAAAAGATACAGGATTTTTTCCTGTGCGGTCACATCTGGCAGCGTTGGGGGGAGGGGCGCGCCGTATCTTTGTAGTGTAATCGGAAGGCAAGGGGCCCGGCCGGCGGATTACGGAAGTTTTTCAGGTTTAACGATAAAAATGTAACGGTTATGAGAAAAGCAGTGACTTATTCAGTGGTGGCAAGAAAGAACCCGGCGCTTCAGGGTGCGGGCGAGGTGAAGTATTACGCGCAGGCTCAGGCACGCGGCGAGATGGGCATCCGTGAGATCGCGGAACGGATCCAGCAGATGTGTACCGTGACCCGTGCCGACGTGATGGGGGTGCTCGTGGCGCTGGAGGATGTGGTGGCCGACGGACTGAAGGGCGGCGAGATTGTGCGTCTGGGCAGTCTGGGCTCGCTCCAGTTGGGACTGAGTGGCACCGGTGCGGAATCGCCCGACCTGTACAGCGACTCGATGATCGAGAGAATCCGCGTGCTGTTCCGTCCCGGACAGACCCTGCAGGAGGCCATCAACAACCTGGCGTACGAGCAGGTGCCCGTGAAGTATGTCAAGGAGGACGAGGAAAGCGGCGAGGAGACCTCGGGCGAATGAACGGTTGAAATGCGGTGAGGTATGAAAGAAAAGGTAAAATGGATTGTTCTCAGGATACTCAGGTGTCTGATCTGTATCCTGACGGGCAGGAAAAGAGGAGGCGAATGAGGACGATTGACATGATTGTCATCCATTGCACGGCGACGAGGGCGGACGAGCCGCTCTCGCCGTCTGATTTGACAAGGATGCACAGAAAGAGGGGTTTCAAGTGTTGCGGCTATCATTATTATATCCGCAGGGACGGCATGATCTGCACGATGCGTCCGGTGGAGCGCGTGGGGGCGCATGCCAAGGGACATAACGCCACGAGTATCGGGATCGCCTACGAGGGGGGACTGGACGCGCGCGGCAATCCGGCGGACACGCGGACGGAGGAGCAGAAGCATTCGATGAGGGTGCTGGTGAGGGTATTGAAGTCGGATTTCCCGATCCGTAAGGTGGTGGGCCACCGCGATCTCAGTCCCGATCTGGACGGTGACGGGGTGGTGGAGCCGGAGGAGTGGACCAAGCTCTGTCCCTGCTTTGAGGTGGGAAAGGAGCGTTTCTGATGAAGGAGAATGCCAAAATGATTTGGAACACAGAGGCATGATTTGGAACACAGAGGCGCAGAGACACAGAGTTTTTTTATTTTATGGATTTATCACGGCTAAAGTGTCGGCACAGTCACTGGTGTAGAGGCTGTCTCAAAATAAAAGTCCGCTTCCATTTTGTCATCCTGAGCGGAGTGAAGGAATTTGAAAACACAAGCTGATGTACACGAGATTCTTCGCTTTGCTCAGAATGACATTACTTTTTGATGGATTGAAAAAATAATCCGTGTAATCTGTGGTAAGAAAAAGACAATCCGCGGAAATCCGCGTGAATCCGCGTTTCAAAAACAAAGAATCAATAAAAAATAATCCGTGTAATCTGTGGTGAAAAAAGACAATCCGCGTGAATCCGCGTTTCACCCCCTCCGGAAGAGGGCATAAAAAAAGGGAATCTTCCCAGATTCCCAATCTTCATTAACCTTAAATCTAATACCATGAAAAACACGATGCAAATATAGGGGTTTTATGTTATGTAACATAAGAATCGGGTGAAAAAACGCTTTCGTTTAACACTAATTAACCAGTAAGGCTTTAAAACCGTTCCTTGTCGCACTTTTCGGGGGTGGGACAGGAATAATCCGTTTCTTTTTCGTATTTTCGTGGCAGGTTTGCCTGAGCGCGTCTTCGCGTCCGGCAATCCGAAGGAAAATCGCATCACACAAACTAATTAGGAATATATGAAGAAGCTACTTTCATTGCCACCCAATCTGGTGGAGTGTTTTCATGAACTGGAAGGTGCGGACCGCAAGGAATGGTTCTGCACTTCCGATCCGATCGGTGAGAAGCTGGGCTCCGGAGGGGGCACCGCCTGGCTGCTGGAGGCCTGCAGGCGCGAGTGGGCGCCGGAGAAGGATTTCCGGAAATGGCTGGCGGAGGACAAGCGCATTCTGCTGCATGCCGGCGGACAGAGCCGCCGTCTGCCCGGCTACGCCCCTTCGGGCAAGGTGCTCACCCCGATTCCGGTGTTCCGTTGGAGCAAGGGGCAGCGGCTGGGACAGAACCTGCTCTCGTTGCAGCTGCCGCTCTACCGCCAGATCATGGAGAAGGCGCCGGACTCCCTGCATACGCTGATCGCGAGCGGCGACGTGTATATCCGGAGTGGAAAGCCGCTGCAGGAGATTCCCGAGGCCGACGTGGTGTGCTACGGACTGTGGGTCGACCCCAGTCTGGCCAAGAACCACGGGGTGTTCTTCTCCTCGCGGCAGACGCCCGACCGGCTGGACTTCGTGCTCCAGAAGCCTTCGGTGGAGGAGATGGGCAGGCTGATGCGGACGCATTTGTTCCTGATGGACATCGGTATCTGGCTGTTGAGCGACCGGGCCGTGGAACTGCTGATGAAACGTTCGGTGGAGAACGGGAAGCTGAGATATTACGACCTTTATTCTGATTTCGGCTGCGCCTTGGGCGAGCATCCCACACGGGTGGACGAGGAACTCCGCGGACTGACGGTGGCGGTGCTTCCGCTGCCCGGCGGCGAGTTCTACCACTACGGTACGAGCCGCGAGCTGCTTTCGTCGACGGTGGCCGTGCAGAATCTGGTGAACGACCAGCGTGAGATCATGCACCTGAAGGTGAAGCCGCATCCGGCGATGTTCGTGCAGAACGCGGTGGTGGAGGTTCCGCTGAGGGCTGACAACTCGGACCTGTGGGTGGAGAACAGCTGTGTGGGACCGGGATGGCGGCTCGCGCACCGGCATGTCATTACCGGGGTGCCGCGCAATGACTGGAAGCTGGAACTTCCGGCCGGCGTGTGCGTGGATGTGGTGCCGGTGGAAGAAACCCGGTATGTGGCCCGTTGCTACGGGTTCAACGACGCTTTTCGTGGCCCGCTGGATTCGGACGACACGCTGCTGATGGGTGGATCCGTAAGACAGTGGCTGGCGGCGCGCGGACTGGAGGCGGTGGAAGGCGGCAGCGACCTGCAGTCGGCACGCCTGTTTCCGGTGTGCGACACGGTGGACGAGCTGGGCAAGGTGTTCCGCTGGATGATCTCCGATCCGTCGTTTGAGGAGGGAAAGGAAATCTGGACCCGTAAGCGGCGCATGTCCGCCGACGAGATTTCCGCCTATGCCAACCTGCGGCGGCTGGTGGCCCAGCGGAGGGCGTTCCGTGCGGAGAACTGGCCGAAGCTGGCGGAGAATTATGAGAAGAGCGTGTTCTACCAGCTGAACCTGAAGGATGCCGCGGAGGAGTTCGTGGCCGACGGTCTGCCGTTGCCCGCTCCGCTTTCCGGGCAGGCTCCCCTGATGACGCGCATCCACGACAGCATGTTCCGCTCGCAGTATCTCCGGCTGAAGGGGGAGGGCGGCGGCGCGGAAGAGGCGGAGGCCTTCCGTCTGCTTCGCGAGGGGCTGACTTCCACCGTGTTGTCGGACAAGCAGGATCCGCATCTGGATGTCTACGCCGACCAGATCGTGTGGGCACGCAGTCCGGTGCGCGTCGACCTGGCGGGGGGATGGACCGACACGCCTCCTTTCTGTCTGAACGACGGCGGAAACGTGGTGAACGTGGCCATCGAACTGAACGGGCAGCCTCCCTTGCAGACGTATGTGAAGCCGTGCGGGGACTATAAGATTGTGTTGCGCTCGATCGACCTGGGCGCGATGGAGGAAGTGACCACGTATGAGGAGCTGAGGGATTTTGCCAAAGTGGGCTCTCCGTTCTCCATCCCGAAGGCGGCTCTGGTGCTGGCCGGTTTCCAGCCGGGGTTCTCGCGGCTGGAATATCCGTCGCTCGAGGCACAGCTCCGCGAGTTCGGGTGCGGCATCGAGGTGACCCTTCTCTCGGCGGTTCCGGCCGGTTCGGGACTGGGCACCAGCTCCATTCTGGCGGCTACCGTGCTCGGGGCGGTGGCCGACTTCTGCGGCCTGCCTTGGGACAAGAACGAGATAGGGCGCCGCACGCTCGTGCTGGAACAGCTGCTGACCACGGGAGGCGGCTGGCAGGACCAGTATGGCGGCGTGTTGCAGGGCGTGAAGCTGCTGCAGACGGGGAGCGGTTTCGGACAGCGTCCGGTGGTCCGCTGGCTGCCTGACTTCCTGTTTGCCGGTCCGGAGTATCAGAAATGTCATCTGCTGTATTACACGGGCATCACGCGCACGGCGAAGCAGATCCTGGCGGAGATCGTGCGGGGCATGTTCCTCAACTCCACGGAACATCTGGAGCTGCTTCATGAGATGAAGGCGCACGCGCTGGACATGTTCGAGGCCATCCAGTGCGGACGTTTCGACGAGATGGGCCGTCTGGTGGGCAAGTCGTGGGAGCAGAACAAGCGTCTGGACAGCGGCACGAATCCTCCGGCCGTGGAAGAGATCATCCGCCGGGTGCATGACTATTGTTTGGGATACAAGCTGCCGGGAGCCGGTGGCGGCGGATTCCTTTACATGGTGGCGAAAGATCCGGAGGCGGCCGCGCGCATCAGGACCGTGCTGGCGGAGAATCCGTCGAACGGCCGTGCCCGTTTCGTGGAGATGAGTCTCTCGAAAGAGGGGCTGAAGGTGAGCCGGAGCTGAGTCTTTCATAATCAGGAAATAAAACACGGAGACACAAAGGCACGGAGAGAACATGTTTATAGGTCAATGAATAAAGGCTCCGTGTCTCCGTGTCTCTGTGTTCCGAATCATTTTGTCACAACTTCCTGCCTTCACCGCAGTCCTTCTTTCTTGAATAGGGGCAGCTGTCGCATCCTCCTCCGCATCCGGACGATTTGCCTTTCTTGCGGAAGAGGATTTTCAGATAGTGGCGGAACATGAAAACCACGCATCCGGCCACGATGATGTAAACGATGAGGTCTTGCATCTTTCAGAAATTTAAGGAGTTGGAGAAATCAGATCAGTCTCCCGATCTGGTAGACCGCGAACGACACCAGCCATGCCAGGGCCGTGGTGTAGACCGCGGCGAATACGGCCCATTTCCAGCTTCCCGACTCCTGTCTGATGGCCGCCAGCGTGGCGATGCACGGGAAGTAGATCAGCACAAAGAGCATGTAGCAGTAGGCCACGAGGGGCGTGATGGGGATACGTTCCGACAGGTTGACGTTCTCCACGTCGTCCTCGTTGGTGTAGAGCACGCTCAGGGTGCTGACCACGAGCTCTTTCGCACCTACGCCCGAGAGGATGCCGATGCCCATCTTCCAGTCGAAGCCCAGCGGCTCGATGGCCGGTTCGATGGCCTTGCCCAGACGGCCGATGTAGGAATTCTCCTGCTGTTCGGCGGTGGTGGCGTAGTTCTCATGATTCGGGTAGTAGCCCAGGAACCAGATGATGATGGACGCGATCATGATGATGCCTCCCATCTTCTTGAGATACTGTTTTCCTTTTTCCCACGTGTGGCGCGCCACGACCTTGGCCGTCGGCATGCGGTAGGGGGGGAGCTCCATTACGAAGGGACTGTCGTCGCCCTTCACGATGAATCTGGTGAACACGCGGGCCATGAGCACGGCCAGCAGGATGCCGATGGCATAGATGGACAGCAGCACCAGACTGGCCCTGGAGGGGAAGAACGCCCCGATGAGCACCAGGTAGATGGGCAGGCGCGCGCTGCACGACATCAGCGGATTGATGAGCATGGTGACCAGACGCGCCTTGCGGCTCTCGATGATGCGTGAGGCCATGATGGCGGGCACGTTGCATCCGAATCCCATGATGAGGGGGATGAACGACTTGCCGTGGAGTCCCATCTTGTGCATGATCTTGTCCATGATGAAGGCCGCGCGGGCCATGTAGCCGGAATCTTCCATGAACGAGATGAAAAGGTAGAGCAGCAGGATGTTGGGCAGGAACACGATGACTCCTCCCACGCCGCCGATGATTCCGTCGACAATCAGGTCCTTCAGCGGACCGGGCGTCATGAACCGTTCCACTCCCGTGCCGAGCAGTTCCACCAGCCATTCGATCCATTCCTGCGGATAGGCTCCCAGGATGAAAGTGGCCTCGAACATGATGTAGAGGAAGATGAAGAAGATGGGGAAGCCCCAGAAACGGTGGGTGACGATGCTGTCGACCACCCGTGTGAAGGCCTCGGTGTCGGTGTTGTTCTCGGTGTAGGTCTCCTTCAGCGCGCCGGCGATGAAGGCGTATTTGGCGTCGGTGACGGCCTGTTCGCTGTCCTCCCCGGTCACTTGCTTCAGGCGTTCCGATTCCCTGTCGCGCACGGCAAGGATTTCTTTCCCGTTAGGCAGGGGCGCGATGACCCGCGTTTCCAGGTCCTTGTCGTTCTCGAGCAGCTTGATGGACAGGAAGCGGGTGGAGTATTCGTGGCGGATGTCCGTGTTCTTGCAGATTTCCTTCTTCACCGCCTCGATGCTCGCCTCGATCTCCGCCCCGTGGTTGATGTGGATGTGGCGGATGAAGCTCTGGTGGGCGAAGGGGTCCTCTTCTTTCGGTCCCTCGTACTTGTGGCCGGTGACACACTGGTCGTGCCATTCGCGGAACTCGCGCAGCACCTCGTTCTTGATGTCGCCCTTCTGCTGCATGAAGTCGGCCCCCTCATACAGGCCGATGATGACGTGGAACAGGTTGTCGATGCCTCTTCCCGTGCGGCTGACGGTGGGCACGATGGGTACGCCCAGCAGTTGGCTCAGTCCGCGGATGTCGAGCTTGTTGCCGCTGTGCTCCAGCGCGTCGAACATGTTGAGGGCGATGACCATGCGCACGTTCATGTCGATGAGCTGTGTGGTGAGGTAGAGGTTACGTTCCAGGTTGCCCGCGTCCACCACGTTGATGATCACGTCGGGTGTCTCCTCGATGATGTGCTTGCGTACGTAGAGTTCCTCGGGGCTGTAGGCCGAGAGGGAGTAGGTGCCGGGCAGGTCGACCAGACGGAAGTGGTAGCCCTGGAAGTCGAAGAGTCCCTCTTTCGCGTCGACGGTGACTCCGCTGTAGTTTCCCACGTGCTCGTGCCCTCCGGAGGCGACATTGAAGAGTGAGGTCTTTCCGCAGTTCGGGTTGCCCACCAGTGCCACGTTGATGGTGCGCCGTTTTCCCAGCGCGAGACGTTTCATGGTCTCCTCGGGGACGGGCATGTCTTGTGTGATGGGTTTCAGGAACGTGCTGTCCTCACTTTGCCTGCGGGCCTCTTCCTCACTCATTATCTCGATCATGGCCGCTTCCTGCCGCCGGAGCGACACTTCGTAGCCCATTATCTTGTATTTTACGGGATCTTTCAGCGGGGCGTTGAGGACGACTTCCACCGTCTTTCCTTTGATGAACCCCATCTCGATGATGCGCCGGCGGAACCCTCCGTGACCGAGTACTTTGACGATCACTCCTTTCTGGCCGGTCTCTAATTCAGACAGTCTCATGTTTTATTTTTTAAGTTCGTTGTATTTTTTGTAAGTTTGCCGCAAAATTAGCCGATAGAATCGGTTCATGCAAATTATTTAGATTGTTTTTAAATAGGAAAGTAAAGGAGGAGGGGGGTATAAGTCATGATGGAACGGAAAGTCAGTGAATTCATAAGGGAAAAGCGCCTGTTCGGGATGGAGGACAGGGTGCTGGTGGCGCTGAGCGGAGGGGCCGACTCGGTGGCCTTGCTGCGTGTGCTGCTCCGTCTGGGCTACCGCTGTGAGGCGGCGCACTGCAATTTCCACCTGCGTGGGGAGGAGTCGGTGCGCGACGAGGTGTTCGTGACCCGGCTGGCGGAGAGACTGGGCGTGAGGCTGCACAAGACCGGTTTTGACACGGAAGGATATGCGGCCGGGCACGGCGTTTCCATCGAGATGGCGGCCCGTGAGCTGCGTTACGCATGGTTCCGGAAGTTGCTCGGAGAGACCGGAGCGAGGGTGGTGGCGGTGGCGCATCACCGCAACGACAGTGTGGAGACTTTTCTGCTGAATCTGGTGAGGGGCACGGGGATTGACGGGCTGAGGGGCATCCGGGCGGTGAACGGACCGGTGGTACGTCCCTTGCTCTGTGTGGACCGGAAAGAGATTCTGGCCTATCTGGAGGGACTGGGGCAGGAGTATGTGACCGACAGCACGAACCTGCAGGATGAGTACACGCGCAACAAGCTCCGGCTGCAGGTGATTCCGTTGCTGGAGTCCATCAACCCGTCGGTGGTGGAGGGCATCGGGCGCACGGCGGAGCGCCTGGCCGAGGTGGCCGGGGTGTATCACCGGGCGATGTCGGAAGCCTTGCGCCGGGTGATGCCGGAAGAATCGGTGATTGACGGTGAGGCCTTGCTGCGTGAGCCGGCACCCAGGCCGGTGCTTCATGAGGCGCTTTCTCCGTTGGGTGTGAACGCCTCGCAGACGGACGACATTTTCCGTTGTCTGAAAGAAGGCACGTCGGGCAGGAAGTTCCGCACGGCCTCGCACCTGTTGCTCACCGACCACGGCAGGCTCCGCTGGAGGGCGGTGGAGGAAGAGCCGGAGAAGCTCCCCGTGCTGCACGTCGAGCGGATGGATACGGACGGGACGTTCGAGGTGCCGAAGGACGGCCGCACCGCCTGTCTGGACGCGGACAAGGTGGAAGGGGAGCCGGTACTGCGGAAGTGGCGGCCGGGCGACCGTTTCGTGCCTTTCGGGATGAAAGGGTTCAAGTCGGTGAGAAACTATCTGCGCGACCGCAAACTCTCCCTCTTCGAGAAGGAGCGGCAGTGGGTGGTGTGCGCGGGCGGCGACATCTTGTGGCTGGTGGGAGAGCGTACGGACAACCGCTTCAGGGTGACTCCCGACACACGTAAGGTGTTGAAATTATGGGTGGAATAGTTCGGATTTGTTGGAAAACCGCGGTTTTCTATTAAAATATGCAAAAAAAACGGGGCGGGATATTCAAAGTGAGGCAAATGTTCCTACATTTGGGTATGTTTAATTTAAAAATATGAATATTACTATGGATGAACTGATTGTAAAAATCAAGGAATTGTTCGGCTCGATGATTACAGATGCGGAGCTGCAGGCGGAGAAAGGAAACAAGGCTGCAGGTACGCGTGCGCGTAAGGCTTCTTTGGAGTTGGAGAAAATGCTGAAGGAATTCAGAAAAGTGTCTTTGGAGGAATCAAAGAAATAAGCTTTATTCACAGCATAAGGTAAGGGGAGTGCCGGCCGGTGTCGTATCCGGAGGCACCCCTTTCTTTTTTTGTGAAAATCCGGGGAGGGAGAGGATCATTGTACTGGAATATTCATTACTTTTGCGCCGGATTTTTCATGGGGCCGCGGATCCGTGCGGATTTCCTCGGCCTGTAACTTTTATCGCACATGCTTGACACTAGATTCAAAGGATTCGCTTACGGGGCCATTGCCGCGGCCAGTTATGGCCTGAACCCCTTGTTCACCCTGCCGCTCTACAGCGCGGGCATGGACCCCGATTCGGTGCTTTTCTACCGCTACGGGATAGCCGTGGTGATGCTGTTCGCGCTGATGCTGGTGCAGCGCCAGTCGTTCGCACTCAGAAAGGCGGAGATTCTTCCGCTGGTGATGATGGGCATCATGTTCTCGTTCTCCTCGCTCACGCTTTTCATGAGCTACAACTACATGGATGCGGGCATCGCGTCGACCATCCTTTTCGCCTATCCGGTGCTGGTGGCCGTCATCATGGCGGTGTTCTTCAAGGAGAGGCTGTCGTTCGTCACCATGTTCTCCATCGCCCTGGCGTTCACGGGGATCCTGATGCTCTACCGCGGCGAGGGGGGACAGACGCTGAGTCTGCCCGGTGTGGTTCTGGTGTTCGTCTCCTCGCTCACCTATGCCATCTATATCGTGGGGGTGAACCGTTCGTCGCTGCGTGACATGCCTACCGTGAAGCTGACGTTCTATGCCGTGCTGTTCGGCATGGGTGTCTATCTCGTGCGCCTGAGGTTCGGTGCCGCGCTCCAGCCCATCCCCTCGGCGGAACTGTGGCTGAATCCGATAGGCATGGCACTGTTTCCTACGCTTGTCTCCCTCATTTTCATGACCAAGTCCATCCATTACATCGGCTCCACTCCGGCGGCCATCCTGGGCGCGTTGGAGCCTATCACCGCGCTGGTGATCGGAGTGACGGTGTTCGGCGAGGCACTCACCCCGCGTATCGTGTTCGGCATCGTGCTGATCCTGACGGCGGTGATGCTGGTTGTCGCGGGCAAGCCGCTCATGCACGCCATCCGGGTGCGGTTGCCGCACAGATAATCCGTGGAGCCCATGACACAGGACGATACCTACAAGACCATTCCGGCAACCGCCGAGGCGGTGTATACCGAGAAGCGGAGCAAGTTCATCGCCGCCGCCATTCCCGTGCGCACACTGGCCGAGGTGAAGTCGCATCTTGAAGCTTTCCAGAAGAAGTATTACGACGCGCGCCACGTATGCTACGCCTATATGCTGGGCGCGGAACGCAAGGATTTCCGGGCCAACGACAACGGCGAGCCGTCGGGCACGGCGGGGAAGCCTATTCTGGGACAGATCAACTCGCGCGGGCTGACCGATGTGCTGGTGGTCGTGGTGCGCTATTTCGGGGGCATCAAGCTGGGCACGGGCGGACTGATCGTAGCCTACCGTACGGCGGCCTCTCTGGCCCTCGACGAGGCCGGGGTTATTGAGAAAACCGTGGACGGGACGGTGACCGTGGCCTTCGAGTATCCGTTCATGAACGACGTGATGCGTATCGTGAAGGAGGAGTCGCCGGAAATCGTGGAGCAGTCGTACGACATGGATTGCCTGATGACGCTCCGTATCCGCCGCTCCATGATGGCAGGGCTGAGGGCGCGGCTGGAGAAGGTGGAGACGGCGAGGATAGTCGACGATTGACAAAAAACCGTCATCGCCTTTTGTTTTTCCGGAAAGAAATGTTATCTTTGTGGAAAGACCTTAACACAGAGAGCTATGAGGCGCTTTATATGGCAGACAGTCGCGGCTTTGGCCTTCTTTCTCACCGCCTGCGACAGGCAGGAGGTGGTGGTGGAGAATGTGGCCGTGGATGACTTGACGGCTGTCGCCGACACGATGGAAGTGGAGCTTCCTTTCAGGCGCCGGACGCTTACCGCTGACGACATTACTCTTACCAAGGATTTTCTTTATGACAAGTATACGCTGGAGGACACTTATCCGTATCAGGATACGGTACGTTCCTTCAAGTGGGACATCGTGCGCCTGTGTCTGGCTTTCATCGAGAACATGCAGCTGGAGCCGCACTGTTGGGCTGTCGTCCAGAACTACAAGAACCTGAACGGAGAGGCGGCACTGGTGGCCCGGTATGTGAGGAACGAGTTCAACCGGGTGGCCGACACGTTGGGCGTGGAGCGCTACCAGTCGGCCCCGCTCTATCTGCCGACCGATACGGTGACTCCCGTGAGGTACGCGCGCGACGGCACGCTGGTATGGGTGGCCGGCGGGACAGAAGGCTTCTGGCGGGTGAATCCGTTGACCGTGGAGGGGGAGTGGATGATGCCGCGCAGGTATGTGGAGCTTCTGCCCGACTCGACGGTGTTCCGCCATGTGGTTGTGGTGGATCGTCGCGACCAGAATATCGCGACTCTGGAACGGGCTTCGGAAGGGCAGTGGCTCATCCGGAGCATGAATCCGGCCACCACCGGAAAGCACCGTCCGCCCTACGGACACGACACGCCGCTGGGCATGTTCCTCATCCAACAGAAGAAGCCGAGGATGGTGTTCCTGAAGGACGGCTCGAAGGCGACGGGCGGTTACGCGCCTTATGCCAGCCGTTTCACCAACGGTGCCTACATCCACGGGGTGCCGGTGAACGTGCCCCGCACGGCGATGATCGAGTACAGCTGGTCGCTCGGCACGACTCCCCGCTCGCACATGTGTGTGAGGAACGCCACCTCGCATGCCAGGTTCGTGTACGACTGGGCGCCGACGCTCGCCTCGCTGGTGGTGGTGATCGAATGACCGCAGTGGGCTGAATGATTTGCGTCGGCTTGTCTGGTGCGCTGCACGGTGCGGATGCCTCCCCGTTCAAATTTTGTTTCCGTTTATTTTCGTGTGAATCAGAAAAAAAGCGTAACTTTGCGGCATTATTTTTTTCAAGACGGATCCATGCAGAATCAGACAGATGTTTTTTCGCGCCGCTCCGGATGGGGCTGTGCCGTGCGGAGGGTTGTGCTCTCGGCTTGCCTGCTTGCCATGCCCTGTGCTTATATGGGTACGGTCGTGCCGTGTCCGGAGGCCGCTGCCGGCATTGCCGCGGAGGCGGAGACCGACGAGATTGCCGTAATCTACCGTTCCATGCAGTTGGAGGGAGTGGTCAACTGGAAGGCTTTCCGCCAGGCGGTGGCCGGATACAACCGGATAGAGGGCCGGAAGCGGGACGTGCTGACCCTGATAGACTTCTCGAAGCCTTCCACCGAAAAGCGTCTGTACGTGTTCGACATGAAGCGCCGCCGGTTGCTCTACTCGTCCGTGGTGTCACACGGAAAGAACAGCGGGGAGAACTACGCGCGCTCGTTCTCCAACGAGGTGGGGTCGTATAAAAGCTCGCTGGGATTCTATCTTACCGCCTCCACCTACCAGGGCAGCAACGGCTATTCGCTGCGGCTCGACGGACTGGAGAAGGGCATCAACGACCGTGCCCGGGAGAGGGCCATCGTGGTGCACGGGGCTGCCTATGCCAATCCGTCCGTGGCACGCAACGGACGGTTGGGACGGAGTTTCGGCTGTCCGGCCTTGCCCGTCGCGCTCGCCCGTCCGGTCATCGACGCCATCAAGGGAGGGAGCGTGATGTACATCTATGCCGAGAATCCCGACTATCTGGCCCACAGCTCCATCCTGCGTCCCTCAGACTTGCTTTGACGCGGGGGCGTGTTCCGGGGGCTTACCGCAAGTCGATGATCTCCGCGTCGGGAAAGTCTGACTTGTTGAAGCGGAAAGCCTCGTCGCCCAGATTCTGGCGTGTGTGGTAGGACTGCACGAAAAACTCCTGTTTCTCTCCGTTCCGCAGGGTGATGCAGATGTATTGCGGCTGGGATCCGGCGGAGATGTTCAGCGTGACGCTTTTCACGTCCTGTTCCGTTTCGGGGGTGAGCACCACCTCCTGTCCCTGTTTCCCTTTCCGGGACTTCGTGCCCATGTACTGGTAGTTGAATCCATGCCGGTAGGAGTTGAACAGTGCGTAGGGATTCACGCCCCGCAACTCTTCCGGGGTGGGGGTCGACACGTTCACTTCGCCGTTCTGTTCCACATAGCTCCATTGTGTCTTTCCGTCGAACCAGGTCTCCACTCCACCGCTTTTCAGGTGGAACTTGTCGCCTTTCACTTCCAGCGTGCCGCTTTGCGTACCGGCGAAACGGATGCTGACGGCCCCTGCCTGCCGGTAGGCCTCCGCCATTCTGTCGAGGAGGTCACGGGCCTTGGTGTCGTGTTGTGCATGTCCGCACAGGCAGGCCAGCAGCAGTCCGGCCAATAACAGGATGTTTCTTTTCATAACGTTTTCAGGATTTGTAGGGTTTGGATCCGCGTATTCTCCGGCGGATGTCAGTTTTTCAGGTTGTCCATTCTCATCTGGAGGTCGTTCTCGTCCATGCAGAGCACGTCGCGCGCCTTGCTGCCGTTGGCCGGTCCCACGATGCCTGCGTGTTCCAGCTGGTCCATGATGCGTCCGGCACGGTTGTAGCCGATGGAGAACTTGCGCTGGATGAGCGAGGTGGAGCCTTGCTGGTGGTAGATGAGCAGTCGTGCCGCCTCCTCGAACAGGGGGTCGAGTCGGTTCATGTCCACCTCGCTTGAGGACGACGTTCCGTTCTCGTCCTCCACCTCAGGCAGTAGGAAGGCCGTGGGGTATCCCTGCTGCCGGCTGATGTAGTCCACCACGCGTTCCACTTCCGGCGTGTCGACGAAGGCGCACTGCACGCGCACGGGGTCGTTGCCCTGCAGGTAGAGCATGTCTCCCTTTCCGATGAGCTGTTGCGCTCCCGGACGGTCGAGGATGGTGCGCGAGTCCATCATGGAGGCCACGCGGAAGGCCACACGTGCCGGGAAGTTCGCCTTGATGGTGCCCGTGATGATGTTCGTGGTGGGCCGCTGGGTGGCGATGATGGCATGGATGCCCACCGCACGGGCCAGCTGTGCGATGCGGCAGATGGGCAGTTCCACTTCCTTTCCGGCTGTCATGATCAGGTCGCCGAACTCGTCGATGATGATGACGATGTAGGGCAGGAAGCGGTGTCCCTTTTCCGGGTTCAGCTGCCGGTTGATGAATTTCTTGTTGTATTCCTTGATGTTGCGGCATCCCGCGTCGCGGAGCAGTCCGTAGCGGTTGTCCATTTCCACGCAGAGCGAGTTGAGGGTCTGCACCACCTTCGAGGTGTCGGTGATGATGGCGTCCGTCGCGTCGGGCAGTTTGGCCAGGTAGTGGCGCTCGATGGGCGTGTAGATGGCGAACTCCACCTTTTTCGGGTCGATGATCACGAATTTCAGCTCGCTCGGGTGCTTCTTGTAGAGCAGTGAGGTGACGATGGTGTTCAGTCCCACCGACTTTCCCTGTCCCGTGGCACCGGCCACCAGCATGTGGGGAGCCTTTGCCAGGTCCACCATGAACACTTCGTTGGTGATGGTCTTTCCCAGCGCCACAGGCAGGTCGAAGGTGGTCTCCTGGAATTTCTTGCTGGTCAGTATGGAGCGCATGGGCACGATGCGCGGATTGGCGTTCGGCACCTCGATACCGATGGTTCCCTTTCCGGGTATCGGTGCGATGATGCGGATTCCCAGTGCCGAGAGGCTCAGCGCGATGTCGTCCTCCAGGTTGCGGATCTTGGAGATCCTTACTCCTTCGGCCGGAGTGATCTCGTAGAGTGTGATGGTGGGTCCCACGCTGGCCTTGATGGAACTGATCTCGATGCCGAAGCTTCTCAGCACCTTGATGATGCGGTTCTTGTTGGCCGTCTGTTCCTCCATGTCGATGGTCGGCTCGTGGTCGTTGAAGTCGTTCAGCAGGTCGACGGTGGGGAAGTGGTAGTGTTCCAGGTCGAGCCGCGGGTTATACGGCTGTCCGATTTGTCCGCGGGAGTCCGGTTCCTCTTCCTTCGTCCCTCCGCTTACCTCGAATTCGGGTTCCGGTCCGTCCGCCTCTTCGCCGTCCTTGTCGGTGTCGTCCGTCGGCAGTGGACTTTCCGTTCCTTTTCCTGCCGGCTCCACCTCAAAAGGGTATTTCCCGGAATCCTTGTATTCTTCCTCCTCTTCCTTGTCGTCCAGCGGAAGGTCGATCGGGGCGCTTGTCTTTTCTTCGGGCCGCACTGTCTCCGCTGTTGCGGCCGGGGCGGTCTCCTCTTTCGCGGCGGGCGTCGCGTCCGGTCCGTTTCCGGCAAGGTCTTTTTCCGGTTCCGTTCCGGCTGTGGCTTTCTTTTTTCTGTTCAGTCTCACTGTCGGGTGTAGGGTTTTCCGCACCACGAACATGGTTTTCCGGCTCAGTGCGAGGCTGAACAGGATGGCGGTCACGACGAGCAGCAGGACCAGTCCCGGCGCGCCGATCTGTGACTGGAGCCACAGGCTGATGTGGTAGCCGTGGAGTCCGCCCGGATAGACGAATGAGTCGGCGAAGATCCCTCCGAAGATGAATCCCAGGGTGACCGAGGTCCATATCATCGCCACGGCACAGCCGATGAACCACCGGGTCAGATTGAAGTCGTAGGCCTTCATCAGCCTCATGCCCGCCACGATGAGGAACACGATGATCAGGAAGGCCGGGAGCCCGAATCCGTCGTTGATGAGGAACTGCGCGAGCTGCGCCCCCCTGGTTCCCGCATAGTTCTGTATTCCGTTTTCAGTCTGCGCCAGTTCGTTTCCGTCGGTATGTGCCAGGATGCTCTGGTCGTATCCTCCTGTGACAAAGAACGAGCAGAAGGCCAGTATCAGGTATACTCCGAAGATCACGCAGAGCAGTCCGATGATGAAGTGCGCCGTCTCGCCTTTCATGGCCGTGACCGTTTTCTTGAGCGCCATTATCTTCTCTCCCTCAGGTTTTGTATTCGTTTTTTTCATGTCTGTAGTTTTCGTTTTTTGCTTAAAGTCGTGCAAATGTACGAATAAAACGAGAACTGAAAAATTTTTTTTGTACCTTTGCACTCCAATTAACAAGTATATGGAAGAGAAAGCTACCCTGGCAATATTCGACAAGAATACGGTGGAGTTCGTGACTGTGGCCGCCGAGTTCTGCGGTTTTCTGGAGCGGGCTCCGGAGATGGCGCGCGCCCGTTTTGTGGACACTTCGCTCAAGCTTCTTCCGCTGCTGTACCTGAAGGCTTCCCTGCTTCCGGACTGCCCGCGGTGGGAGGAGGCTGATCCGGAGACTTTTGTCACGGAAGGTGATTATGAGAGGGTGCGTGCGGCGGTGGCTTCCCTGTTGGGGGAGTACGACGACTATCTGGAGGTGTTTCTGGACGACATGGCCTACAGCGACACGCCCATCCGGCAGACGGTGTCGGAAGGGATGGCCGACCTGTATCAGCCGTTGAAGGACTTTGTCTGTGTCTACCGGCTGGGCCTGCGGCAGACGATGAACGACTCTCTGGTGATCTGCCGCGAGCAGTTCGCCGGGTTCTGGGGACAGCGCCTGGTGAACGTGATGCGTGCGCTGCACGACGTGAAGTACCGCCAGCTGCCTCAGGCGGACGCTCCGGAGGGCGGCGGTGACGTGTTTGATGACATCTGTACCGAGGACGAGCTTTACCGGGGCCTCGATATGGGAGAGGATGAATAATGTAGAAACTGACAAGAATGATTGACTTACCTTCAACGATAGAGAAAGAGAAGATAGCCGGACTGCCCAAGACGGTGTTTCCCGGAAGAATATTCGTGGTCAACTGCGAGGCGGAAGCCCGGCGCGCGGTGGACTATCTGAACACACATGTGCTGGTGGGGGTGGACACGGAGACGCGTCCGTCGTTCCGTAAGGGGACGGTCCACAAGGTGGCGCTGCTCCAGATCTCCACGGCCGACGTGTGTTTCCTGTTCCGTCTGAACCGTCTCGGGCTGCCTGATTTCCTGGAGGATTTCCTGCAGAACGACGTGCTGAAGGTGGGGCTCTCGCTGAAAGACGATTTCGCCATGCTCCGCCGCCGCAACGAGAAGGACCCGCGGCTGGGCAACTGGGTGGAACTGCAGGACTATGTGGGGTGTTTCGGCATCCAGGAGAAGAGCCTCCAGAAAATCTACGCCCTGCTCTTCGGGGAGAAGATCTCCAAGACCCAGCGCCTGTCGAACTGGGAGGCCGACGTGCTGACTGAGGCGCAGCAGCTTTATGCGGCCACCGACGCGTGGGCGTGTGTCCGTATCTTCCAGTATCTAGAGGATTTGAAAAGAAAGAACCAAATATGTTGAAAACAGTGAGATCCGTTTTTTTGAAACCCGGTAAGGAGGAGTCGCTCAAGCGGTTCCATCCGTGGGTGTTTTCTGGTGCCATCGCCCGCGTGGAGGGAGAGCCCGAGGAAGGCGAGGTGGTGGACGTATATGCTTCAGACAAGAAATTCATCGCCCGCGGACATTATCAGGTGGGAAGCATCGCGGTGCGTGTGCTCTCGTTCACTCAGGAGCCTGTGGACCATGACTTCTGGGTGCGCCGCCTTACCGTGGCCCGTGAGCTGCGCCGCGCGATGGGACTGATCGGTGACCCACGGACCAATACCTACCGTCTGGTGCATGGTGAGGGAGACAACCTGCCGGGACTGATTGTCGACGTGTACGACCGTACCGCGGTGATGCAGGCGCATTCCGCCGGAATGCACCTCGACCGTATGGAAGTGGCCGCGGCCTTGGAGGAGGTGATGGGCGACACCATAGAGAATATCTATTACAAGTCGGAGACGACCCTGCCGTTCAAGGCCGACCTGGTGTCGACGGAGAACGGTTTCCTGAAGGGGGGCAGTCCGGAGAACATCGCCATGGAGAACGGGCTGAAGTTCCATGTGGACTGGCTGAAAGGGCAGAAGACCGGTTTCTTCGTCGACCAGCGTGACAACCGTGCCCTGCTGGAGCGGTACGCCCATGGCCGTCACGTGCTCAACATGTTCTGCTATACCGGCGGTTTCTCGTTCTACGCCATGCGTGGAGGGGCCGCGCTCGTGCATTCGGTGGACAGCTCGTCGAAGGCCATCGACCTGACCAACCAGAACATCGCGCTGAACTTTCCGGGCGACACCCGCCACCAGGCCTTTGCCGAGGACGCGTTCAAGTATCTCGACCGCATGGGCGGCCAGTACGACCTGATTGTGCTCGACCCGCCCGCCTTCGCCAAGCACCGTGACGCCTTGCGCAACGCCTTGCGCGGCTACACCAAGCTCAACGCCAAGGCGTTCGAGAAGATCCGTCCCGGAGGCATCCTGTTCACGTTCTCCTGCTCGCAGGTGGTGACCAAGCAGGATTTCCGCAACGCCGTGTTCACTGCGGCCGCCCAGAGCCGCCGCAGCGTGCGCATCCTGCACCAGCTCACCCAGCCCGGCGACCATCCGGTGAACATCTATCATCCGGAGGGAGAATACCTGAAGGGACTGGTGCTGTATGTGGAGTAAAAGAGGTCAGAGGAGTCAGAGTGGTTGTCGGAAGTTGTCACTCCGTAACCCCTCTGGCTCCTCTGGCTTTTTTTGATTCCTCTGATCCTTCCGGCCTCTCTGATTCCTTTGATTTCTCTAACTTCTTTAACTCCTTAAAAACATGGACTTTTTCAAAAAATATTCAGCCTTGATGCTGCTCCTTGTGGGATGCGGCACTTTTACGGGGTGTTCGGACGATGATCCGGAACCTCCCGTGAATAACGGAAATAATGACGATCCCCAGGTCGCGGTGAGCGACGAGATCTTTTATGCGAACTGTTTCGGCAAGGACGTGTTGAGCCAGTATTATTACTGGTGTGATGAGATCGCGGCCGACCTGAGACAGTGGGATGAGGAAACCAACGAGGATCCTATCGGCACGGTGGACCGCATAAAGTATCATGAGGGTGACAAGTACATCGACAAATGGACCATGATGACCGATGACGTCGCTTCGTTCAACAGCAGCATGGAGGGGGTGTCCACCACCTACGGATGGAACCTGACGGTCTATCAGATCTCTTCCGACGATAACCTGTGCTTTGGCGTGGTGAACTTCGTGTACGCCGGAAGTCCCGCGGAAAAGGCCGGACTGAAGCGCGGTGACATCCTGGCGGAGATGGACGGGGAATACATCACGACGGACAATTATACGGACCTGTATTACGCTCCTTCGCTGACCGTGACATTGGGCGAGCTGGAGGGGAACACCATCTATGCAAGGGGACGGGAAGTGTCGCTGTCGGCAGTGACCATGTACGAGGATCCCGTGCTGTGCGATTCCGTCTACGAGTTCGGCGGAAAGAAGGTGGGTTATCTGGCCTACAGCAGCTTCGACATGCAGTCCATCGGCAAACTGGTGGAGATCGGCAAGAAGTTCAAGGCCGAAGGCGTGTCGGAAGTGGTGCTCGACCTCCGTTACAATGGGGGAGGCTATGTGATCACGGAGCAGGTGCTGGCCTCGCTGTTCGCCCCGCAGGCATCCGTCAGTGCGGGCAGCCTGTTCGAGAGTGAGGTGTACAACGACTATCTGACCGCTTTGTATGAGGCAAACGGAATCAGTCTGGACACTTATCTGGCAACGGAGTTTGAATACAACGGCCTCGACGGGCAGACGCACAGCATCAGCACGAAGGACGCGAATGTCAGTCCCTTGCGTGTCTACGGGATTATTTCCGGCAATACGGCCTCGGCTTCCGAGGCGTTGCTGGGCGGCCTGATGCCGTATGTGGAGGTGAGGACCGTCGGGACGCAGTCGTACGGGAAGTATTGCACGGGCTTTATCCTCGGTGGGGAGGACTGGTACGGCAGGAATTGTCCGGACGAGATAAGCAACTGGGGAATCTATGTGATGGTCAGCATTTATGAGAACTCGGCCGGCGAGACTCCCTGCATGCCGGACGGCATACAGCCGGATGTGGAGATGGCGGACGACCAGATTCCGTCGTATGCGCTGGGTGACGTGGACGAGCCGTTGCTCCGTGCCGCGCTGACGGAGGCGGGACGTACTTACGCTTCCTCGCAGGCCGTGAGCCGTGGTGCCCGTCCCCCGTTCACGATGCTGCCCGCTCCCCGGAAGGCGTCGTTCGGAAAGAGGATTTTGCCGTTGCCGTCCGGATCCTGCGGACGTGTGCCCGTGAGATGATGTGAGACCGTTTTATTTTGAAAAGTTGTTTTTATGGATATACAGACTATTCTATCGAATCTGAAGATTGAAGGCCTGAACGCCATGCAGCAGGCGATGGCGGAGGCTTGTACGGAGAGTGACAATGATGTGGTGCTGCTGTCGCCCACGGGTACGGGAAAGACGTTGGCCTACCTGATTCCGCTGGTGTCTGCCCTTCGTCCGGACGTGCGGGGCGTGCAGGCCGTGGTGATGGTGCCCTCGCGTGAGCTGGCCCTGCAGATCGAGCAGGTGTTCAAGTCGATGGGCACGGATTTCACGGTGATGAGCTGTTACGGAGGCCGTCCGGCCATGGAGGAGCACCGTGCGATGCAGCATGTCTGTCCGTCGGTCATTGTCGGTACGCCGGGACGCATGAACGACCATCTCACGAAACGGAACTTCGATGCGGACACGGTGCGTACGCTTGTGATTGATGAGTTCGACAAGTGTCTGGAGTTCGGCTTCCAGGACGAGATGGCGGAGGTGATCGGCAAGCTTCCGGCCCTGCGCCGCAGGATCTTGCTCTCGGCCACCGACGCGGAGGAGATTCCGCGGTTCACGGGACTGCGTCACGCGGTGAGACTGGATTTCCTGGACGGAGAGGAAGGGGCGGTGGCCGACAGGCTGCATATATATAAGGTGATGTCGCCGGTGAAAGACAAGCTGGAGACGCTTTATGACCTGCTCTGCTGCCTGGGGCAGGAGCCCACCCTGGTGTTCTGCAACTATCGGGAAAGTGTGGACCGGGTAGGGCAGTATCTCCGTGGAAGAAAAGTGTATTGCGGGACATTCCACGGGGGCATGGAACAGGACGACCGCGAGCGCGCCCTCTATAAGTTCCGCAACGGAAGCTGCCATATCTTCATCTCGACCGATCTGGCCGCCCGTGGACTCGACATCCCTTCTATCCGCAACGTGGTACACTACCATCTGCCTTTGAATGAGGACGGGTATATCCACCGTAACGGGCGTACGGCGCGCTGGGAGGCCGACGGGAACGCCTACCTCATCCTCCATCCCGAAGAGACGCTTCCTGAGTATGTGGCTCCGGAACCGGAGACTTTCGCCTTTCCTGAGGACATACCCTCGCCCTCGCTCCCGGAATTCGTGACCCTCTATTTCGGGAAAGGGAAAAAAGACAAGGTCAATAAGGTGGATATCGTCGGATTCCTCTCGAAGAAAGGAAATCTCAGGAAGGACGAGATCGGGAAGATTGACGTGAAAGACCATTACGCATTTGCGGCCATTGCCCGCGAAAAGGCCAAACAAACGTTAAAACTCGTGCAGGGTGAAAAGATTAAGGGAGTAAAGACTTTGATAGAACTGGCAAAATGATAACTTTGTGTCAAAAGCAGGGGCAGGGGGAGGCGTCCCCCGCTCATTTTGCAAGGTGTTGTCCGCAAGGTGGAGACATGCCCTCTGTATTATCGTGTCAAAATGAAAGCCAAAACGGTTTTCGGTTGGTAATTTGAAAGAAATTCTTCATTCTCTCTGTAAATTTATCATTGTTTCTTTTGGTTTTATAAAAATAATCACTACATTCGCGTCTGTGAGTGACATGAAAGTGATTGTATAACGAATAAACAAACTACCAATGAAGAAACACAATTTTAATGCGGGACCTTCTATTCTGCCTCGCGAAGTAATAGAGAAAACAGCCCAGGCCATCCTCGATTTCAATGGCTCGGGACTTTCGTTGATGGAAATCAGTCACCGCGCCAAGGATTTTCAGCCGGTGGTGGACGAGGCGGTCGCCTTGTTCAAGGAACTTCTGAATATTCCGGAGGGTTATTCGGTGTTGTTCCTTGGCGGTGGAGCGAGTCTGGAGTTCTGCATGGTGCCGTATAACTTCCTGGAGAAGAAGGCGGCTTATCTGAACACGGGCGCATGGGCGAAGAAAGCGATGAAGGAAGCGAAGGCGTTCGGCGAGACCATTGAGGTGGCATCGTCGGAGAAAGACACTTATACGTATATTCCGAAAGGGTTCGAGGCCAATGTGCCGGCGGATGCCGATTATCTGCATATCACTACCAACAATACGATTTATGGAACCGAGCTGCATGCCGACCCGACGGTATCCGTACCGATGGTGGCCGACATGTCGTCGGATATCTTCTCGCGTCCGGTGGATGTGTCCAAATACATTTGCATCTATGGCGGTGCGCAGAAAAACCTTGCGCCCTCTGGCGTGACTTTCGTCATCGTGAAGAACGACGCGCTGGGCAAGGTGTCGCGCCACATCCCGACCATGCTGAACTATCAGACCCATGTGGACAAAGGCTCCATGTTCAACACGCCTCCGGTGGTGCCCATCTACGCCGCTCTCCAGACCTTGCGCTGGATCAAGGCCCAGGGCGGGGTGGAAGAGATGCAGCGCCGCGCGAGACTGCGCTCGGACATGCTGTATGCCGAGATCGACCGCAACAAACTGTTCCGCGGCACGGTGACCGCTCCGGAGGACCGCTCATACATGAACATCTGCTTCGTGATGGCCGACGAGTATAAGGAACTGGAGGCCGACTTCCTGAAGTTCGCCACCGACAAGGGCATGGTGGGCGTGAAAGGCCACCGCTCGGTAGGCGGATTCCGTGCGTCGTGCTACAACGCGCTGCCGGTGGAAAGCGTACAGGCGCTGATTGACTGCATGCAGGAGTTCGAGAGAAAACATTGATCTCACCATATTAAGGCTTTTAAAATCAAATGCTTATGAAAATACTGGTTGCTACGGAGAAGCCGTTCGCCAAAGTGGCGGTCGACGGCATTCGGAAAGAGATAGAGGGAGCGGGCTACGAATTGGCTCTGCTCGAGAAATATACGGACAAGCGGCAGCTGCTTGACGCGGTGAAGGACGTGCATGCGTTGATCATCCGCAGTGATGTCATCGACAAGGAGGTGTTCGACGCGGCGAAAGAACTGAAGATCGTGGTGCGCGCGGGCGCCGGTTATGACAATGTGGACCTCAACGAGGCTACGGCCCACGGGGTATGCGTGATGAACACGCCGGGACAGAACTCGAACGCGGTGGCCGAACTGGCTGTCGGAATGATGATCATGGCGGTGCGCAACTTCTACGACGGAAAGTCGGGTACGGAACTCAAGGACAAGAAGCTGGGTATCCATGCCTATGGTAATGTGGGACGCAACGTGGCACGCATCGCCAAAGGGATCGGTATGGACATCTACGCATACGACGCCTACTGCCCGAAAGAGGCCATGGAAGCCGACGGCATCAAGCCGGTGGACAGTGCCGAAGAGCTGTATGCCACCTGCAACGTGGTGTCACTGCACATCCCGTCGACACCGGAAACCAAGGGCTCCATCAACTATGACCTGGTGAACCGTATGCCGAAAAACGGCCTGCTGGTGAACACGGCGCGCAAGGAGGTGATCAACGAGGCCGACCTGCTCCGCCTGATGGAGGACCGTCCCGACCTGAAATACGTGACGGACATCATGCCGGTGAACCATGCCGAGTTCGCATCGCAGTTCCCGGGCCGTTACTTCTCCACTCCGAAGAAGATGGGCGCGCAGACCGCCGAGGCGAACATCAACGCGGGCATCGCCGCCGCCAGACAGATTGTCGGTTTCCTGAAAGACGGATGCGAGAAATTCAGAGTCAATTGACAGTTGATAATTGACAAGCGGTTTACGTTTGGAAACGCGGATCAACGCGGATAATAACAATTCATCTGTGTTGATCTGCGTTTCTTCATTCTATCAATTAACTGTCAGCTATTAATTGTTAATCATTAACTGTTAATTATCGAAAAATGGTCAAGATAAAACCTTTCAAGGGAATACGTCCGCCCAGGGAACTGGTGGAGGAGGTGGCCTCGCGTCCTTACGACGTGCTCAATTCCGAGGAGGCACGCGCCGAGGCGGAGGGCAACGAGAAATCGCTGTACCATATCATCAAGCCGGAGATAGACTTTCCGGCGGGGACCGACGAGCACGACCCGAAGGTGTATGGCAAGGCCGTGGAGAATTTCCGGAAGTTCCAGAACAAGGGATGGCTCGTGCAGGACAAGGAGGAGTGTTATTACATCTATGCGCAGACCATGGACGGAAAGACGCAGTACGGTCTGGTGGTGGGCGCGTATGTGGGCGACTATCTGGACGGCTCCATCAAGAAGCATGAGCTGACGCGCCGCGACAAGGAGGAGGACCGCATGAAGCATGTGAGGGTGAACGACGCCAACATCGAGCCGGTGTTCTTCGCCTATCCGGAGGACGGGAGACTGGACGCCATCGTGGCGAGGTACACGGCCAGGGAACCTGAATATGACTTCATCGCTCCGGGCGACGGATTCGGACACAGGTTCTGGGTGGTGGACAACGCCGACGACATCCGTGCCATTACGGAGATATTCTCGGAAATGCCTGCCATGTATATTGCCGACGGGCACCACCGGAGCGCGGCGGCCGCACTGGTGGGGGCGGAGAAGGCACGGCAGAACCCGGACCATCGGGGAGACGAGGAATACAACTATTTCATGGCGGTCTGCTTCCCGGCCAACCAGTTGACGATCATCGATTATAACCGGGTGGTGAAGGACCTGAACGGACTGACCCCGGCCCAGTTCCTGAAAGCGTTGGAAAAGCATTTCACGGTGGAGGAGAAGGGCGTGGAGACCTACCGTCCCGCGGCGCTGCACAACTTCTCACTCTATCTCGACGGCAAGTGGTACAGCCTTACCGCCCATCCCGACACCTACGACGATACGGACCCCATCGGAGTGCTCGATGTGACCGTCTCTTCCAGACTGATTCTGGATGAGATATTGGGCATCAAGGACCTGCGTACGGACAAGCGGATTGATTTCGTGGGTGGCATCCGGGGACTGGGAGAGCTGAAGAAAAGAGTGGACAGCGGTGAGATGAAAATGGCGCTGGCCCTCTATCCCGTGTCGATGAAGCAGCTCATGGACATCGCCGATTCAGGCAACATCATGCCTCCCAAGACCACCTGGTTCGAGCCGAAGCTCCGTTCCGGCCTGGTCATACACAAACTGAGTTAAATGAAGAGTGAAGAATTAGAAATGAAGAATTAAGAGTGAAGAATGAAGAATTTGTTTCGCAGAGGTCGACACACAGGTTCATCCCTACGGAATAAGTTCTTCACTCTTCATTCTTCACTCTTCATTCTTCACTCTTCATTCTTCACTCTTCATTCTTCATTTAAGAATTTTCTTATTTCAGGTTCCGCCTTCTTCGTTTCCTGATACAGCTTGAATTGCGCGAGCGTGCGCACATAATTGTGTTCCGGATAGCTGATCTGGTAGTAGGTGTCGCCGTTCAGATAGTCCGCAAGGAAACGGACGGTCTGCATGTAGGGGAAAAGCTTCACCGCATAGGGCAGCATTTCCTTCTCGAGGGGAGTGAGGAAGCTGCGGGTCGACTCCAGATAACCTTTTGTGAACGCCTTGAAGATTTCCATGTTGAAGTGTATCTTGTCGAGGTCCGGCTCGTCCTCAGGCGCCGTGTTGGCCGCCGAGCGGAGAAAGTCGCCGAAGTCCGAGAACACGAAGCTGGGCATGGTGGTGTCCAGGTCGATGACGCAGAGCACACGGCCGTCCTTGTCGAACATCATGTTGCTCACCTTGGTGTCGCAGTGGCAGATGCGTTTCGGGAGCTTCCCCTCGCGGTAGAGCTGTTCCGCCCGGCACATCTCGTCGGCGTCCTTTTCGATCTCGTCCACCAGCGCCTTCACCTTGTCCAGCCGTCCCGCCGCGTTTCCGGCCACGGCCTCGCGCAGCTGCCTCATGCGGAACTCCATGTTGTGGAAGTCGGGAATCGTCTCGCCCAGCTTTTCGGGAAGGTCCGCCAGCATGGCCTCAAACTCGCCGAACTTCAGTCCCACCAGGTAGGATGTCTCGGGAGTCACCGCGTCGAGTGTCTGTGAGTCGGGGATGAACTCGCACACGCGCCAGTAGTGTTCCCCGTCAAAGTGGTAAGTCTTTCCGTTGTCGGCCTCCGCGAAGCGCAGCACCTTGCGGCGGATGTCCGTCTCGTGGGCTTCTTCCAGTTTCCGGCGGATATGCCGCGTCACGCACTCGATGTTGTGCTGGAGCAGGTCGACGTCCTGGAACACCTGATGGTTGATGCATTGCAGGATATAGTCGCAGCTGTCCTTGCCGGCCGTCTCCACCTTGTATGTCTTGTTGATGAGTCCGGAGGTGAGCGGCTCGATTTTGCTCACATGGCGCACTTCCGGAAAGTGTGAGATGATCTCGTTGAATGTTTCCATGATATTTGTCTGTTTTTGTTGGTTAGGTTGTTGTACAGGCAAAGATACGTTTTCTTTCTGACAATGCAAAATGCGGGAGATGGAGTCCGCGGTTTGGAGCACAAAGACACGGAGACACAGAGCCTTCTGTCTTTGGCGGCCGGCAGCGTGGTATGTCTCTCAGTGCCTGTGGAGGCGGGGCATGAAAACGCCTAGGCGTTTTCCTTGAAACGTCAGGACGTTTTGGTCAAGATGCCGAAGCGTTTTTTTAAAACGTCAGGGCGTTTTTCCAGATGCGTGAACCCTTCTGCCATTTCTCTCATACTCATATAAGAATCACCCGTTTTCTGAATTAGCAATTCTACTTGAGGGGTACTTAGGGGGTACTTAGGGGGTGCTTGAGGGGTGTTCTTCTGCTGAGTCAGTTTTCTGAATAACATCTTCTCCTTTATAGTTAATCTTTATTGTACCGGATTTGGAATCTGGCCGTTTGAAGGTAATGGTTACAATGAAAGAGCGTGCAGTCAGCGACACTTTTTCCACGGATTTCTCCGACCCAAGGCAAAATTGCATTAATTTTGCGAAAACTTTTGCCGACAACATGTTACGCATCTTCATTCACCATATTATCCTGTGTGTGGCGGTCTTCCTGCTCGCGGCCTGCCATGCGGGGCATTCCGGTCCCGATGCGGACGGGTGTGACAGCGTGTACACCGCCGGATATATCGAGGGCATCTCGTTCGAGGAGCCGGAGAAGGCCCTCGCCCTGCTCGACACGGCGGAAGAAAGGCGGCTGTTCACGCCCTTTGAGACCAACGTGCTGCGCTGCCTCGTCAACCACAACGGGCTTTCCCGTTACAGGGCGGCCTTGTTCTACGGCCGCAAGGCTTACGCCGACCCGGAGGCGCGGAAGCATCCCGACAGACTCTTGCTCTTGCTCTCCTACATGGCGGAGGACAGCCACACCAACGGCGACTATGGAGCGAGTGTGCGCTACTGCACCGAGGGACTGGAGCTGGCCAAGGAGCAGGGCAGCAAGACCTACGAGGCCGACTTCCATGTCACTTGGGCCAAGAACCTCATGATCATGGCGCAGCACGGTGAGGCATTCCGCCATTTCGACCTCGGCATCAGCTTTCTCGAAAAGGAGGCCCGCAAGAACGCAAGCTACCATGCGTGGAACGAGCTGTTCTATTCCCTCGGTCTGAAGCTGTCTGCTCTCTACGAGATTGACCGCAACGAGGAAGCCTACGCCATGGCCCCACGGATGGAAGAAGCCTTGAAAGGTCTGGAGGCAAGCAAGGACGCGCCGGACGGATTGGTGGAACTGCGCCGGGCCGAGCTGCTGGCCGTGCTTTGTCCCGTGGCCTATGCCACCGGGCGCAAGGCGGAGGGCGACAGGCTGTACCGGCAGTTGGAGGCCAACCCGGTAGCCTCCACGCCCGACGGCGAGTACATCCGTATCCCCGGTCTGGTGGCTGCCGGACGCTTCGACGAGGCCCTGCGCTACGTCCGCAGGGAGAAGAAATTGCTGCAAGCGAACACGGACACCGTGAACTGGGACTACGTCAACCCTCATCTTCAGGCTGAACTGGAGGCGTGGCAGGGCAAGGGGGATGTCCGCGAGGTGGCACGGGTGCAGGCCGTGATGCTGGCCCTGACGGACACGCTCCGCCAACGGGAGCGGTGCGACGACGCGCTGCAGTGGTCGGAAATCTACGAGAGCGAGGAGAAGGATGCGCGGATAAAGGAGGAGCAGCAGAATGCTGACCGGTGGATGGTTATCGCCATGGCGGTCATCGTGGTCATGCTGGTGGGCGGAAGCCTGAGCTATGTCATCGTCCGCAAGAACCGGGGCATCAGTCGCCGCAGCCTGGCCCTGGTGGCGCAGGTGAAGCGGCAATTGGCCGACAGGCGGGAGCTGGACGGCAAGATGGCGGAGAACCTCGCCTTGCGCGACCGCCTGGAGCAACTGGCGAAGGAACTGGAACAGGAAAAGGCCAAGACGGCCCCGAAAGCCGCCAGACCGAAGAAAAGCGTCGCGCCGGAGGACGGCGGCGGCAAGCTGGCGGACATGGATTCCATCTTCTTTGAGCGTATGGTCTGCGAGATAAGGAACGGGGAGCTGTTCCGCGACCCGAACTTCTCGCGTGCGGAAATGCTTAAGATGGTTCCCGTGCCTCAAAACAAGTTCGCGGACCTGTTCATCCGGTTTTCCGGAATGTCGTTCAACAACTACTTGCAGAACCTGCGGCTGGACTACGCGAGCGAGCTTCTCATCTATCATCCCGACTGGTCCATCGATACCGTCATCAAGGAATCGGGCATGTCGCGTTCCACGTTCTACTCGTCGTGGACGGCGAAATTCGGGGTGAAGCCCGAAGAATTCCGAAAAAACGGGCAAAAAACCGGCGAGGATAGCGGTTTTGCAACTGATTGATGGTAAGTATCTTATAAAGGTGCGTGAATTTTTCGGACAACAACTGCTTGAAAAATGATGGCCGGGTGCGGCTTTGAATATCTTTGCAAAAGCGGACGGATATGTCCGCCTGAAAAACAAGAAAAAGTATGAACGGAAACATGGCAACTGCATGGCAGCGTCCGTTGTTGCGCCCCTTACTGGTTGGGAAGCGACCTGCACCGTTATGAATCATCTGTAGCCGGACTGGAAGGATGGAGTTACGCCGACTTGAAGTCACGTGTCGCCACACAGCGTTACGGACTGCAGTTGAACATGAACCTGCTCGGATTCTTCGCCCGGACAAAAGACAGCCGGTGGTCACTGGACATCTCTCCGGCATTGTCAGCCATCGGAACAGAATCCTCCATCCGGACAATCGCCGACGGAAGCGAAGCGGTAAAAGGCAACACCCGTTGGCATCTCGGTGCAGGAGGAAACATGGAAGCCGGTTACATGCTTACGCGCAACCTGCATATCGGCATCTATTCAGGCATTACCTACCTGACAGGCGATGCGATGGACGGACTGCCCGAATACCGGCACAAGAACAACTTCACAGAACGATGCCGAAACGGAAGCTCCGGCAGACCGTACCACTTCGGAAAGGACAAAAACGGAAGAGACGGTAACCACATCCGTAACCACAGAAACGGCGGAAGCAGCAGTAGACTTCCCGGTCATCTACTTCCCATTCAACGGTACATCCCTTACGGAGAGCGAAGAGGGGATACTCGACATCCTGAACACCCATCCTGACATGAAAGTGACCGTTACGGGTTGGTGCGACACGAAGGGAAGCCAAGAAGTGAATGAACGTTATTCGCTCCGCCGTGCCGAGACGGTCAAGAACTGGCTGGTAGAACAAGGCATTCGTGCTGACCGCATCCGCACTGTCGGAAAAGGAAGCGATTCACGTGCCGCAGACGCGAACGCCGCACGCCGTGTCGAAACAAAGGAACAAGGAAAGGAGGATAGCATACAATGAAAACAACATCTAGTTAGCCGCTGAATACATCCCGGTGGATGCCGGAAGCTACACGCTTGCGGTCGTTACCAACGTGGGGAATGATGCCTTGCCGCAAGAGACTACCGTAGCAGACCTGACGGAATGGCTGAAAGCCCATGCCGGCGACTATCCCGGACTGCTGACCGCCTCTGCACAAACAGAAGTCATACCGGGCGACATCCACCGCTTGACACTGGAACTGAAGGACGGCACAAGCGGAATCAACCTCGCCACTGTGACGCTGAGACTCACCCTGCCGGACAAAACGATGCCCGACTATCCTGCCTCCCGTTCTGCCGAAGGCGAAAGTCAACCTCTGCGCTGCGTGGCGGAAGTCTGGCAGACAGATACGGACAACTGCGTGCATCACCGCATACAGGACTGTACCTTACAGGCGGACGGTACCTGGCTTGCCGAACTCTCCCTGATGCCGGGCAACTACAACCTGCGCCTTTGGGCGGACTGGAACGGCGGCTATTACAAAGCCGATGACCTGAGTGCCGTAACCGTACTCACCGACAGCTATGTGGCAAACGGCGAGACCGACAAGAAGGATGCTTACTACACAGCCTCCGTTCTGAATGTAGGCGAAGAAGACACGGAACAGGCAATTACCCTGACCCGTCCGTTCGCCCGTTATCCGGAAACAGAAGCAAGGCAGGTAGGCGCGGACTTTGTGCTGACCAACGGCGAGGAATCGTTTGTTACCGTCACCATACAGATGGTGGACACGAACACGGGCGATATAGTCGCCACCATGCAACATGTAAAAATCCCCTACAAGCGGGGCTATCTCACCACCGTTACGGGTCACTTCCTTACGGCTGGAATGACTCCGGGCGGTGTGCAGATTGACATCGAATGGGGTGATGATATAACCATTGAGTTCTAACCCAAACGTGGCGTAAACCCGCGATAAAACAAGATATTCGCTCTTTGACATGGTGGGACAAAAATAAATCGCTATCTTTGCAATGCGAAAACAAAGATAGAAGGAGAAGCTATGGCAAGACCTATCAAGGAAACGCCGATATTGTTCGGCGAAGACGCACGGCGGTTTGTCGAGCGGATGAATCAAGTCCGCCGCGAGACGCCGGAGGAAAGAGAAAGAAGACTGGCCGATTTTGAGCTTGGAATGAAGATGCTTGATTTAGGAGAGCGTACTAAGAAGAAAAGCGTATGAAAACCAGTCTGCAAACGCCGTTCTCATCTTACAAAATCCGTAAGTTGGGAATAAATGAGAAAGTAAAATCGTTCGATTGCGGCGATGCCGACTTGAACGATTTTATTTTGAATGCGTCAACTTTCTATCGCGAGGCGTTATTGGCGGTTACATACGTGTTTGAGGCTGAAGATGACACGACGCATGAGCATATTGCCGCCTATTTCAGCTTGGCCAACGACCGTGTATCAATAACGGACTTTCCAAACAAGACGGAATTCAACCGCTTTCGCAAGCATCGTTTTGTCAACGAGAAGAGGTTGAAAAGTTATCCTGCGGCGAAAATCTGCCGCTTGGCAATCAACCAAGAGTTGAAAGGACAACACATCGGACAATTCTTGATAAACTTCATCAAGAGCTTTTTCCTCGCCGACAACAAGACCGGATGCCGCTTCCTGACCGTGGACGCTTACGCCGCCGCCATTCCTTTTTATCTGAAGCAGAAATTCGTGCCGCTTACGGTGGAGGACGAAGGGGCGGAAACCCGCCTGCTTTACTTCGACCTCAACGACATTGCCGATTAGGCCGTACACATAATCAGGTTATAGCGATTTACGCAAGTCCCGCCTTTCCGTGGCGCACACGCAGTGCCCACAGACAGGCGGGATTTTTTGTCCCTCCATGTTTCATGAGCTTTGTGATGAAGATAAAAGAATATGAATTTATAATAAAACAAAGTATGAAACATTTGAAGGCAGAGTCAATCAGCAAGTGCAAAATTAGGAAATAAATTTGAAGAACTCCTTTTTTGGTGTTGAGAAGTTTAGTTTTTCCCTTGGCCTTCGGTTAATTTTGTACTGACCTCCTTGATGAACTCATCCGAGAGTTCCCTGAAGTCCGTTCCTTTCGGTATGTATTGCCGGATAAGTTTGTTTTCGTTTTCAATGGCTCCTTTCTGCCATGAAGCATACGAGTCTGCAAAATAAACGGT
>DWVR01000006.1 GCA_019120125.1 Candidatus Phocaeicola excrementigallinarum
TTTTTTTTCACTTTTTCTTCACTATTCATCGTTTTTTCATCGTCTGTCCGTCCCTCCACAAGGAGTTTTTCACCTCAATTCAAAACGTCTTGACGTTTTAATTAAAACGTCCTTATGTTTTAGTCAAAACGCCTTGACGTTTTAATTAAAACGTCAAGGCGTTTTTCATGATTCAATAATCAACTGAATTACAAATCCTTACCAATATTACAAAACCATTACACAATGTAATTATTACAAATTAACAAATGGAATAAATTTAAAGTGTTGCACAATAGTATAAAAAGCCGTACATTTGCGAATGTTTTCAAGATAATGCGATTTTTATTCACTTTTAAACCTATCATTCTATCTATGGCAATGAATTTTAAAGCAGGCCGTTGGAACCATGAAATCAACGTGACCGATTTCGTAAAGACAAACATCACCCCCTACGAAGGCGACGCGTCTTTTCTGGCCGGGCCGACAGAACGTACGAAAGCCGTGTGGAACAAATGTCTGGAAGCATTGGCGGAAGAACGCGAGAACAATGGAGTACGCTCACTCGACCCGTCGACGGTTTCCACCATCACCTCTTTCGCTCCCGGATACATTGACAAAGAAAACGAAGTGATTGTAGGTCTGCAGACCGATGAGGTGCTTCGCCGTGCCATCAAGCCGTTTGGAGGCATCAAGGTGGTGGAAAAAGCATGCCGCGAGAATGGTGTGGAAGTTGACCCGAAAGTAAAGGATATATTCACACGCTACCGCAAGACCCACAACGACGGAGTGTTTGACGCATACACCGAAGAAATCCGCTCGTTCCGCTCGCTGGGATTCCTTACCGGCCTGCCTGACAATTACGCACGCGGACGTATTATCGGTGACTACCGGCGGCTGGCACTCTACGGACTCGACCGTCTGATAGAAGCCAAGCAGGATGACCTGCGCCACCTGACAGGACCGATGACCGACGCACGCATCCGCCTGCGTGAGGAAGTGGCCGAACAGATCAAGGCTTTGAAAGAGATAAAGGTCATGGGCCAGCAGTACGGACTCGACCTGAGCCGCCCTGCCGAATGCGCACGTGAAGCCGTGCAGTGGGTATACATGGCTTATCTGGCTGCCGTAAAGGAACAGGACGGAGCGGCCATGTCACTGGGTAACGTGTCGTCATTCCTTGACATCTATATAGAATATGATCTGGAACACGGAAATCTTGATGAAATTCACGCCCAGGAACTCATCGACCAGTTCGTCATCAAACTCCGCATGGTGCGCCACCTGCGTATGCAGGCCTACACCGACATTTTTGCCGGCGACCCGACTTGGGTGACCGAATCAATCGGAGGACGCTTCAATGACGGACGCACGAAGGTGACCAAGACCTCCTTCCGTTTCTTGCAGACATTATATAATCTGGGGCCCTCGCCTGAACCGAACCTGACCGTACTGTGGAGTCCGCAGCTCCCCGAAGGTTTCAAGGAGTTCTGCGCGCAGGTATCCATCGACACATCCTCCATCCAGTATGAGAATGATGACCTGATGCGCGAGGTGCGCGGCTCGGACGATTACGGAATCGCCTGCTGCGTGTCATATCAGGACATCGGCCGTCATATCCAGTTCTTCGGAGCACGCTGCAATCTGGCCAAGGCCCTGCTGCTGGCTATCAACGGCGGACGTTGCGAGAACACCGGTACGCTGATGGTGAAGGACATTCCCGTACTGAGCAGTGACGTGCTGAACTTTGAGGAAGTGCTGGCCAACTATAAGAAAGTGCTGAAGGAAATGGCACGCGTATATAACGACGCGATGAACATCATCCACTACATGCACGACAAATATTATTACGAGAAAGCCCAGATGGCGTTTGTCGACACCGATCCCGCCATCAATCTGGCATACGGCGTAGCGGGAATGTCCATCGCAATCGACTCGTTGTCGGCCATCAAATATGCGAAAGTAACCGCCCGACGCAACGACATCGGTCTGACAGAAGGCTTCGACATCGAAGGCGAGTTCCCGTACTTCGGCAACGATGACGACCGTGTGGACCATCTGGCCGTCGACCTTATCTATTATTTCGACGAAGAGCTGAAAAAGCTTCCGGTCTACAAGAACGCAAAGCCGACCCTCTCAATCCTGACCATCACATCGAACGTGATGTACGGAAAGAAAACGGGCGCCACTCCCGACGGACGTGCGAAAGGCGTAGCGTTCGCGCCAGGCGCCAACCCGATGCACGGACGCGACAAGAACGGTGCCATCGCCTCACTGAGCTCCGTGGCCAAACTGCGCTACCGTGATTCTCAGGACGGTATCAGCAATACGTTCTCCATCGTTCCGAAATCATTGGGAGTAGACAGAGAACATCGCATTGAGAATCTGGTGACCATGATGGACGGCTATTTCGTAAAAGGCGCACACCATCTGAACGTGAATGTGCTGAACCGCGAGATGCTGGAAGATGCCATGGAACATCCCGAAAAATATCCCCAGCTGACCATCCGCGTCTCCGGCTATGCGGTGAACTTCATCAAGCTGAGCCGCGAGCATCAGTTGGAAGTGATTTCGCGCAGCTTCCACGAACGCATGTAATCAGAGAAAGGGATTAAGTCTCACAATACAGATTATGGCACAATGAAGGCACAAAGCTGCAGAGACAGATACTCAGCTTTGTGTCTTTGTGTTTAATACCATCTATATAAATATGATCAAAGTACATTCTTACGAATCATTAGGCACATACGACGGCCCTGGAATCCGGCTCGTAGTGTTCCTGCAAGGGTGCAATTTCCGTTGCCTCTATTGCGCCAATCCCGACACCATCGACACGAAAGGCGAAAGCAAGGAAACCGCTCCGGAAGAGATACTCCGCATGGCCGTCAGCCAGAAGCCTTTTTTCGGAAAGAAAGGCGGAGTGACCTTCAGCGGTGGAGAACCGACCTTCCAGGCAAAGGCACTGGTTCCTCTTTGCAGAATGCTGAAAGAAGCCGGCATCCATATCTGCATCGACTCGAACGGCGGAATATGGAACAAGGATGTGGAAGAACTGTTTACACTGGCCGACCTGACACTACTGGACGTAAAGGAATTCAACGACGAACGCCACAAGACACTGACGTCACGCAGCAATGCCCAGACATTGAAGACCGCCGCCTGGCTGGAGGCAAACCACAGGCCGTTCTGGCTCCGTTATGTGCTGGTGAACGGCTACAGCAATTTTACAGATGACATCAAGGCGCTCGGTGAACATTTCAAGGACTATCAGATGATTGAACGGGTGGAAATCTTGCCCTACCATACATTGGGAGTCCACAAATACGAAGCCATGCAAATGGAATACAAGCTGAAAGATGTAGACCTCAACACGCCAGAACAACTGGAAACGGCCAAAGAACTGTTCGGACGGTACTTCAAGACAGTATTCGTGAACTAAAGCCTTCTTATCTGATTCCAAAGACATCACCCGCACAATCTTCTGTCTTACAAAGGGATACCAATCAAGCAGAATCCCATTTAAGACACCCGACAAAATAATTGATATTTTTTCATCTACGCGTGCAGTTTTTCGTGTAATTTTGCATTTCATAATCAGAAAAGCTAAACTAAAGGTCAAATATGGAGAAAGCAAAATCAGAAAAAATGTTGAACAAAAAGTCCGGCAGACATCAGGAAGCACAGATCACCACATTCACTGTGATTCTCAGCGCCATCGTGCTGAACATCTTATGGTGGACGGGAGTACGCTTCATTTCGACAGACAGTACGGACAATGTGACCATCAACACCTCTGTTTCAAGCGGTCACTATGCCATCGGAGCAAGCAAATGATTTTGTGGTGTGCCAATGGCCTCCATCCAAACATAAAAATCCGTTTCTCGCATCGCACGATGAATGAGACGGATTTTTTTTGTAAGACATCCGGTGAAATGCCGCTCTTTCAGAAGCTTCAACAATGAACAAGAGAAAATTCCACTCCTCATTTTCCTTCACCCACCCAATAAAAATGTCTCAAAATGAAAAAACGATTTCCATTTTGAGACATTAACACCGTAAGCGTTTTGACGAATCATTTTACCACTCCACAAACTTTCCCCGTTCCTTGCGCTCCTTCAGGACTTCCTGAAGACGGGCATTCTTGGAATGTGCAATGTATTTACGGCCGAAGATATTCGGAATGGCTACCCCCAATGAGACACACAGAATGATAAGTCCTGAATTTACACCGCTTTCCAAAGCCTTCACCAAAGGAGTCACCTGGTCGACAGTCTGTACGTTCATGTTGATCACACCGAAAAGCATACGGTACATCAACACTCCGGGAATCATCGGAATGACCGAAGGAATGGTCAACACATGGTTCGGGACATGAAACCAGTGGACTGCCTTGATGGCAATCAGACTTACCATTATCGCGCCACTGAACGAACCGATAATCAATCCCATATCCAGACCGATATTGTCCGTACTCGGACCCAGGTTGACAAAGTTACGCGTACAAACGGCAATGATACCACCAATCGCCACGACCCACAACAGACGGCGCTGGATATTAAAAATCATCGAGAATCCCATCGCTGAAATGGCGGCGGCCACCGCATACTCCAGATAGTTGTGATGAGGGACCATGCTGATGGTCGGGAAGAAATTGTCCACCTGACAGAGTTTCACAGCAAAAGCGATGCCGAAAGCCATCGCCGCAATCATCAACAGAGTATTCACAGCCCTGACGATGCCTACTTGTATATAATTGTCAAGCATATCGTCCACAAAGTTGATCAAAGGGACACCCGGAACAATGAACAGCGCACATGCCAGCAACGGATGCCATGGAGTGGAAGTCCACTCACCGGGAATCAAGGTAGTGGCCCAGGCGATGAGAGTAGCCACAAAAGCCGAAATGGCAATTCCCATATAATGGTTCAGCCCCGATTCGTTACACTTCTGGCGCAAACGCATACCCACAATGGCGGCAATGGAGGCATACAGGAAAGCCATCCAGTCACAACCAAACTGAATGCAGAATCCGCCGCATGCGAAACCGGCTCCCACCGCCACCTGCCAGGGAGCATAGTTCCGTTTCTTTGTACGGATTTTCTCAAGCTCTTCCTCGTATTTGTCAAGAGAATAGTCATTCTCGATAGCGCGCCAGGAAAGCTTGCTGATTTCTGAGATGGCGGTCATGTTCACCCCATGACCTTCAATACGTTGAAATTTGGTGAAAGAATAGTCACCGTCGCTCACATTCACCATCAGCATCGTAAAGCTGACATTGATATGAAGCTTCTCTTCCGGAATGCCCAGATAGGCAGCCGTACGCTTCATGTTACGCACAACACGGTTCGTGTCGGCAAGACTCTCGACAAGCACTTTTCCCGTGCGAAGCAAAAGATCGACCCTACGATGCAGTTGCTGGTCATAGGCCTTTACAGTCGTCACTAAATGTTCCTTTAAATCCATCTTTTTACCTTAAAAAATTTCCGGGCGCAAAATTACAAAAATAAACCGAAAAAACTTTATACGCTTTATTTAAACACCTAAGAGCATCGGCTGAAACGGCTGGAACGACCGGATGCTCTAAAGAGCCACGGCACCGCCCTGCCCAACACGTTCCAGACAGCCCACGCCTGACGGGAACTGACGGGGAAAGATAACGGAATTATTCTTGTATCTTTACCGATATAGGACCCCAAAAACGCACAAGTGAATGACATGCGGAATATGATGGGAAAGCCGTACAAAAAATGAACTAAGCGCACAAAAAGACAACCGTTCTTACATATTTTATTTATCTTTGCATTCAGTACACAAACGACCCCGTATGACCAGACGTTCAAGAATAGTGGAAGAACAGAAAACAGTGGAACGGATGATCCGCCTCTATTGCCGGCATAAGGAAGACAACAAAGAAATGTGCGACTCATGCCGTGAATTACTGGAATATGCCCTGACAAGACTCGCACATTGTCCGTTCGGAGAAAAGAAACGTACCTGCAGACAATGCCCGGTACACTGCTACAAACCGGAAATGAAAAGAAAAATAGCGGAAGTGATGCGCTTTTCAGGACCAAGAATGATATGGTATCACCCCAAATCCGCAATCAGACACGTGTGGAGAGAATGGCTGACGTAGAAAAATTCCACATATTTCCACATCAGCCAGGCTAAAACAAACCGTTTATTGGCCTGACAGTCAACAAGCAGGCCATTTTCTGAATTATGGCACACAGATTGCCGGAGATTCTTGACATCAAAAAAACATTAACTAACCGAAAACAGATATGAAACGTTTTTTGTCCGTAAAAGATTTAAAGGTAAAGAAAAAACAAACCGTTTATGCGACCATCGGCATCATTGTGATTATCGCAATTTATCTGATTCTCACATACAAGCCAAAACCGGCACCTGAATATCCCATCGTCCATGTGACTCCCGCCCTGAAACAGGATGTGGAAATCTATGGGGACTACGTAGGCAGAGTCCGCGCCCAACAGTTTGTGGAGGTGCGCGCCCGCGTGGAAGGATTCCTTGAACAGATGCTGTTTGAGGAAGGAACGCAAGTGAAGCGCAACCAGGTTCTGTTCATCATCAACCAGGACCAGTATCAGGCAAAAGTGGACAAGGCACGCGCGCAACTGAAAAAAGACGAGGCCACAGCCCGCAAGGCGGAGCGTGACCTGAACCGTACACGCCCACTTTACGAACAGAATGCCACCAGCCAGTTGGAACTGGACAACGCCACCGCCGCCTATGAGACAGCCGTGGCCAGCGTAGGAATGAGCCAGGCCGACCTTGAACAGGCAGAGCAGGAACTTGGATACACCGTGGTACGCTCTCCGCTTTCCGGACAAATCAGCGAACGCCATGTAGACCTCGGCACTCTGGTCGGCACATCCGGCAAATCACTGCTGGCCACCATCGTAAAGAGCGACACGGTGCTAATCGACTTCAGCATGACGGCATTAGACTACCTTAAGAGCAAAGAACGTAACATCATTATAGGACAAAAAGACGCCACACGCTCCTGGCAACCTACCGTAACCATTACGTTGCCAGACAACAGCGTCTATCCATACAAAGGTCTGGTGGATTTCGCAGAACCTCAGGTCGACCCGAAAACCGGCACATTCTCCGTACGCGCCGAGATGAGCAATCCTGACCATGTGCTTCTTCCCGGACAATTCACCAAAGTACGCCTGCTACTCGATGTGCGTGAAAACGCTACGGTCGTCCCTCAAAAGGCAATAATCATCGAAAAGGGAGGATCCTACATTTATGTAATGCGTAAGGACTCCACCGCCGAGAAACGCTTCGTGGAACTGGGTCCCGAGGTAAACAACAATATTGTGGTGGAACGAGGACTGATTCCGGGCGAAATGATTGTGGACGAAGGCTACCACAAGCTGACACCAGGACTCAAGATGGTCCCGGGAGAGGCTCCTGAAGAAGAAAAGAAGGATGAATAAAACACAAATCCCCTAAACGCAGCAATCCATGAAAGTGAGTTTTTTTATCGACCGACCTGTATTCTCGATCGTTGTCTCCATACTGATAGTCATCATCGGCATCATCGGCCTTACGATGCTGCCCATTGACCAATACCCTCAAATCACTCCGCCTGTAGTAAAAATCAGCGCGTCTTATCCGGGAGCCAGTGCGCTCACGGTATCACAGGCGGTAGCCACTCCGATTGAGCAGGAGCTGAACGGTACACCGGGCATGCTCTACATGGAATCCAACAGCTCAAACTCCGGAGGCTTCTCGGCGACTGTCACTTTCGACATCTCCTCAAACCCCGACCTTGCAGCGGTTGAGATTCAAAACCGAATCAAGCTGGCGGAATCCCGTCTGCCGGCCGAAGTGGTGCAAAACGGTATCGAGATCGAGAAACAGGCCGCCAGCCAGCTGATGACCATCTGTCTGACCTCAAACGACCCGAAATTCGATGAGATTTACCTGAGTAACTTCGCCACACTCAACGTGCTCGACCTTCTCCGCCGTATTCCGGGTGTAGGCCGTGTGTCGAATATCGGCAGCCGATACTATGCCATGCAAATCTGGCTGGATCCGGCCCGTCTTGCCAATTTCGGACTGACCGTACAGGATGTGCAGAACGCATTGAAAGACCAGAACCGCGAATCCGCCGCAGGTGTCCTCGGCCAACAGCCGGTGACAGGACTCGATGTCACGATTCCGATCACAGCCCAAGGGCGTCTGTCCTCCGTTGCCCAGTTCGAGGAAATCGTGCTGCGCGCCAATCCCGACGGTTCATTGATCCGCATGCGTGACGTGGCCCGCGTTTCACTCGAAGCACAGTCATACAACACGGAAAGTGGTATCAACGGAGGAAACGCGGCCGTACTGGGCGTATACATGCTTCCGGGAGCCAACGCCATGGAAGTGGCGGAACGCGTGAAGAACACAATGGACGAGATCAGCCAGAATTTTCCGGAAGGAATGAAATATGAGGTTCCTTTCGACATGACCACCTATATCTCGGAATCCATCCACGAAGTGTACAAGACCTTGTTCGAGGCATTGTTCCTGGTGATTATCGTGGTGTTCTTCTCTTTACAAAGCTGGCGCGCCACACTGATTCCGACCATAGCCGTACCGATCTCATTGATCGGAACGTTTGGGTTCATGCTCATATTCGGCTTCTCGCTGAACATACTTACCCTGTTGGGACTGGTGCTTGCCATCGGCCTGGTGGTGGACGATGCCATCGTGGTGGTTGAGAATGTGGAACGAATCATGGAAGAAGAACATCTGAGTCCATACGAGGCGACGAAGAAGGCAATGGACGGACTGGTAGGAGCCTTGATTGCCACTTCCATGGTATTGGCCGCCGTATTTGTCCCTGTAAGCTTCCTTGCCGGCATCAGTGGGCAATTATACCGCCAGTTCAGTATCACCATCGCGGTCTCCGTACTGCTGTCCACGGTGGTGGCCCTTACCTTAAGTCCCGTAATGTGCGCACTGATTCTAAAGCCGCATGACCCGACCAAGCCCAAGAATCGCGTGTTCCGCACCATCAACCGGTGGCTGGATTTGGGAAATCATAAATACGTGGCAGGCATCAGCCATCTCATCAAGCACCCGAAACGGGTAACAATAGGCTTCGGGATTGTTATCGTACTCATATTCATCCTCTACCGGCTGATACCTACCAGCTTCCTCCCGACCGAGGATCAAGGATACTTTACCGTCGAGCTGGAAATGCCGGAAGGCACCACACTGGAACGTACGCGTACGGTCACCAACCGGGCAATCGAGTATCTGATGCAGAATCCGGCCGTGGAATACGTGCAGAACGTGACCGGAACCAGTCCCCGTGTAGGTACAAGCCAAGCACGCAGCACACTGACCGTCATCTTGAAGGAATGGAAGGAACGCGAGAATACCACTGTCGAAGAGATCATGACCGACGTTCAGAACGAGCTTGAGAAATATCCGGAAAGCAAGGTCTATCTTTCCACTCCGCCGGTAATTCCAGGCTTGGGCACATCCGGCGGTTTCGAGATGCAACTGGAGGCTCGTGGAGACGCCACTTATGAGAATCTGGTACAGGCAGCCGACACCTTGATGTTCTACGCCTCCCAACGAAAAGAGCTGACAGGCCTTTCATCTTCCCTACAGGCCGAGATTCCGCAACTCTATTTCGACGTGGACCGTGACAAGGTCAAACTGTCCGGTGTGCCCATGGCCGATGTGTTCACTACAATGAAAGCCTATACCGGATCGCTTTACGTGAACGACTTCAACATGTTCAACCGCATCTACCGTGTATACATCCAGGCCGAGGCCCCATACCGTGAGCACCGTGACAACATCAACCTGTTTTTCGTGAGAGGCAGTTCAGGCAATATGATTCCGCTCACCGCCTTGGGAAATACGGAGTACACGACCGGACCCGGCAGCATCAAGCGGTTCAACATGTTCAACACAGCCATTATCCGTGGTACAGCCGCTCACGGTTACAGTTCCGGTCAGGCCATGGAGCTGATCGAACAACTGGCCAAGGACCATCTGCCGGACAATATCGGTGTGGAGTGGAGCGGACTCTCTTATCAGGAAAAGCAGGCAGGGGGACAGACTGGCATGATCCTGACGTTAGTATTCCTGTTCGTATTCCTTTTTCTGGCCGCATTATACGAAAGCTGGAGCGTCCCCATTGCAGTATTGCTCTCACTCCCGGTAGCCGCATTAGGCGCATACGCCGGAGTCGCGCTCTGTGGACTTGAGAATGACACCTATTTCCAGATTGGCCTTGTGATGTTGGTCGGACTGGCAGCCAAGAACGCCATCCTGATTGTGGAGTTCGCCAAAGACGAGGTGGATGGAGGAAAAGATGTCATCGAGGCCGCCCTTCATGCCGCCCACCTGCGTTTCCGGCCGATTCTTATGACCTCACTGGCCTTTATTCTGGGTATGGTCCCGTTGGTCATCGCTTCAGGACCAGGTGCAGCCAGCCGCCGGGCTATCGGCACAGGCGTATTCTTCGGTATGATTGTGGCTGTAACGGTAGGTATATTCCTCGTACCGTTCTTCTTTGTGATGATATACAAAGCGAAAAACAAGATGAAACCGAAACATGCTAAATAACCATTGCGATATGAAACCATTGAAAAAAATATACCATCCCCTTTCTCTCATACTGGCGGTCCTCCTTTTAGGAAGTTGCCAGATAGGGAAACAGTATACGCGTCCTGACCTGAACCTGCCCGAAACGCTCGACAGTCTCAGTGTAGACACCACCTCTATCGGTGACTATGCATGGGAAGAGCTGTACACGGACACCACGCTCCAGGCATTGATCAGAAAAACGTTGGCTTACAATAAGGATATGTTGATTGCAGCGGCAAGAGTGAAAGAACTGGCCGCAAGCAAACGCATAGCCACAGCCAACATGCTTCCGCAAATCGGACTGAGGGTCTATGCCGAACGTGAAAGAGAGAACTACGGAGGCGACCATTATTCAATGGATGACGAGTTCGACTTGAAAGGAACCGTAAGCTGGGAAATCGACCTGTGGGGCAAGCTCCGCTGGGCAAAAGACAAGAGTGTGGCGGAGTTTCTTGGCTCCATCGAAAACCAACGGGCACTGAGGATGAGTTTGATTGCAGAAGTGGCACAATCTTATTTTGAACTGGTGGCACTCGACAACGAACTTTCTATCGTCAGACAAACAGTAGATGCCCGCCGCGAAAGCCTCCACCTCGCCCGAATCCGTTACGAAGGAGGATTGACCTCAGAAACGGCCTTCCGGCAAGCACAAGTGGAATTGGCGCGTACAGCCACCCTCGTCCCTGACCTGGAACGACAGATCACATTGAAAGAAAATGAAATCGCTTTCCTGACCGGTGAATATCCCCACCACATCAACCGTTCCGTACTTCCCGAAGACGTAATGTTTCCGGTAAGTTTACCGGTAGGTCTGCCTTCAAGTCTTCTGGAACGCCGTCCTGACGTACGGCAAGCCGAGCAGGAACTCATCGCAGCCAATGCGGATGTGGGCATCGCTTTCACCAGTCTCTTTCCTTCTCTTACCCTGAACGCTAGTTACGGCGGTGAGAGTGATCTGCTGAGCGAGCTTCTGAAGTCCCCCTGGCACCTTCTGAGTGCCAACCTGCTTCAGCCCGTATTCACATGGGGAAAGAACCGCGCACGTCTGAAAGCACAGAGAGCAGCTTTGGAGGGCGCTACCCATCAATATGAGAAAGTGGTGCTGAACGCCTTCAAAGAGGCCTACAACGCCATCGCAGAGTTCAACAAGATCAAGGAAATCTACGACTCACGCCTTCGTCTGGAACAGTCCTCTAAAAGTGCGCTCGAACTGGCACAACTGCAATACATGAACGGTGTCATCGCCTACATGGACTTGCTGGATGCACAGCGTGGATACCTGGAGGCGCAGATCAGCCTCAGCAACGCCATTCGCGACAAACAAATCACCATGGTTCATCTGTACAAGGCATTGGGTGGCGGATGGAAATAACGCAATAACACCACGACTCCATCCCCTTCCGGTATGGAGTCGTGGTGACTTTTCCCTCCACTTATGAATTCACATCAGTCCTTCTTTTCTTTCAGCAAGTCACGGATTTCCGTCAACAACTGTACTTCGGCCGAAGGTGCCGGGGGAGTGACTTTTGCTGCCTCTTCCTTCTTCTTCCGACTCAGCGTATTAATACCTTTCACCATAAGGAAAACCGCCACGGCTATCACCAGAAAATCAAAAGTGACCTGAATGAAATTTCCGTAATTCAACGATGCCTCAGGAGTCACCACCTTGTCACCGTCCATCACCGCCGGCTTGATAACCCATTTCAGCTGGGTGAAATTGATGCCACCCACCAACAGACCGACCAACGGCATAACCACATCGGCCACCAACGAGGAGACTATTTTCCCGAACGCGCCTCCGATAATTACACCCACAGCCATGTCGATGACATTGCCACGCATGGCAAACTTCTTGAACTCTTGTAATATTTTTCCCATGTCTATAGAATTTTATTTATCTCCGAACAATAATCCATAATCACGTTCCGCCGCAGGAACCGTCCACTCTTCCGGAATGAATTTCCATTGGTCCAGAGCCTTCGGCCTCAGTTCCTTCACCGCTTCAATCCGCTTCATCAGATAATAGCGCAGATCCTTGTCAGTCGAAAATACAATCCGTTCCGCCAGTTCCTTCCTGGGAATGCCGGCCCCTTTGGTCAGCAGGTCGCCTCCCCCGTTTCCACGATAGGAATTTACCGCCACCTTATAAACCGCCTCCAGATCGAACGGAGAGCCGTCCGCCATACTCTTGATGGAGATTTTCTCTCCTTCAGGCTTGGTCACATCCACCGTATAGATAATGCCTGCGGCTGAATCAAAGTTGAAACTCGGATTCTTGATACGCCCGAAACCGTCATCCTTCTCATTCAGCAGAATCAGATGATCGTTGGGCGAAAACATCCGGTTGGTCCATAAAGCATACGACATTTCAAGGAAACCCTTGATCTCACGCCCGGTCAATTTCATGACATAAAGCAAGTTCTCGTATTTATAAAGGTTGAACATGTCACTCACATAAATATCCCCTTCCTTGATTTCGGCAGTCGCGGATAGAGGCGCGCAGAATGATATGTCAGCCCCGGTAATCTCCAGTTGAAGCTGATGGATCAGATCCACAAACGCCGAAGGACCGAAAAAAGCCTCTTTCGAGGAAACGGTCTCATCAATCCGCCCGATTTTACGTGACACAAAACGGCTGACAGTCTCATATTGATCACGGAAAGCATTCATGAAATCCTCATCCACCGGATAAGCGTCCATGCTGACCAGCCTCCCGGAAACCGATTTCCCGATGACCTTCCCGTCGGCATCCCTCTTCACATCCACCGTCACTTCTGAAACCGTACGTGCCATATTGGCAGGATTGACCAACAACACCGAATCACCCTCCACATTGACAATCTTCCCGCACATCCTCACATGATCGTGTCCCATGAACACCACATCAAAGCCGGGCACATTTTCCGCCACAAGTGCCGAAGCGTTTTCCACCACACCATCCAGCCGGTTTCCCTCCGGACCAGCATGAAAAAGTCCCACAAGCACATCCGGATTCTCCTTCTCCCGGATAATGTCCACCCACTTCCGGGCGCATTGCTCCATGTCCTCAAAGCGGAGACCACTCCACAACGTTTCAGGCAACCACGAAGGAATGGAAGGAGTAATCATACCCAAAACGGCCACGCTCACGCCATCACGCTCGAACATCTGATAAGGAGGAAGATAAGGCTGTCCACTCTTCACGTCAATAATATTCGCGCCAAGCACCGGGAAACCGCATTCTCCGACCCAACGGTCATACACCGCATGTCCGGCCTCCACATCATGGTTTCCCATGTTTCCCACGTCATAACGCATATAATCCAACATTTCCGCATTCACATGATGAGACACGGTGTCTATGTAATTATAATAATAAGCGGTGGGCTGCCCCTGCAAGATATCACCATTGTCCATCAGAATCAGATTATCCCCACAAGTCGCACGCAGTTCCTTCACATAGCTGGATACGTGCGCCAGACTTCCCTTCAGCGGTTTCCGGCGGATGAAGTCATAAGGATAATAATATCCGTGTACGTCACTGGTCTCCACTAACTTCAAGGTCACATCCTTTAAGTCTGATGCAGCAAGATGCAAACAATCCATTCCAAGCAAGACAATTAAACAAGACAGAAATCTCATAAACAAAAATTAAGTTAAACAACAAGACAAGATGTCAGGCTCCCTACAAAGATATAAAACTTACCATACCAAGAAAAACAGTCGGCAATATTTTACTGAATACAAAAGATAAAATGGACATATCTCCCTCCAGATGGCATAAGTTTTGTAATATCCAATGAAAAAACTAACAGACAATATGGCTTTTATAGACTATTACAAGGTACTTGGAGTTGATAAAAACGCAACTCAGGATGACATCAAGAAGGCATTCCGGAAGTTGGCGCGGAAATATCATCCGGACCTGAATCCTAACGACCCGACAGCCAAAGAGAAGTTCCAGGCAGTCAATGAGGCCAACGAAGTGCTGAGCGATCCGGAAAAACGTAAGAAATACGATGAATACGGTGAGCAATGGAAACATGCCGATGAGTTCGAGGCACAACGGCGCGCATATGAGGCACAAGGAGGAGGCCCGGGCGACGGCCATTCTGAATACTGGTATTCGACTGACGGACAGCATTTCACAAGTGGATTTGGCGACGGAATGCATGGTTTCGGAGGCAACGCAAGCGGTTTCTCGGATTTCTTCGAGGAACTGTTCGGACACAAAGGAGCCACCGGAGACGGGAGGCGTCGCGGCGGTTTCCGGGGACAGGACATACAAGGCGAGCTTCCGCTTACCCTGCGTGAGGCGGCTACCACACACAAACAGACGTTCACCATAAACGGTGAGACACTGCGGATCACGGTTCCGGCCGGCGTAGCCAACGGACAGGTAATCAAATTGAAAGGACATGGAGGGAAAGGCATGAACGGAGGTCCGGACGGAGATTTGTATATCACATTTACTGTGGCTGATGACCCGGACTTCAAGCGGAAAGACAATGACCTGTATACCGATGTCAACATCGACCTATATACAGCTGTATTGGGAGGAGAGGTGACAATCCGTACTCTCGACGGACAAGTGAAACTGAAAGTGCGTCCCGGCACCCAAAACGATGCCAAAGTACGCTTGAAAGGAAAAGGCTTCCCAGTCTACAAACAAGAAGGCACATTCGGCGACCTGATAGTGACATACCACGTCTCTATCCCGACCAATCTGACGGAAAAGCAAAAAGACCTGTTCCGCCAGCTACAGCAAGGATAATCTAAAAACGAACAAGTATGCAAAACGATCTGATTATTATAAGCGATTACTGCGACCATTGTCACATAGAACCCGATTTTGTGATGATGCTGGGAGAAGACGGCCTGATTGACGTGGAAGTGAAGGACAACGTCAGCTGTTTCCCAGCCAGTCAGTTGGCAGAACTGGAGAAATACACCCACCTCTACTATGACCTTTCAATCAACATAGCCGGTATCGACGCGATCCGTCACCTGCTTGAGCGTGTGGAAAGCATGCAGGACGAAATCCGCCGGCTGCGGAACGAACTCCAGTTTTACAGAAGGCTATAGGACCGGACACCTCAAGACCACCGGTGCATAATCCACTGTACGCCAGCGGATCAGAACACAGCGAAAAACGTCTAGACGTTTCGGTCAAAACATAAGGACGTTTTAAGTAAAACGTAAGGACGTTTCAGTCAAAACGTCTTTACGTTTTTTTATGTGCCTTCTGACCGCTTTTTCTGTTTCAGCAAGAATACACCACCGTTGCCAATCCGAAAGAAAAATGTATCTTTGCATCCACTTGAAAAATCTTGGAAAATGGAAGAATTCAGCCGAATAATCGCAACGATGCTCAAATTGCCGGAGCACCGTGTCAACAATACACTGAAACTGCTGCAAGGCGGCGCCACCATCCCTTTCATCAGCCGCTATAGAAAAGAAGCGACCGGCGGACTGGATGAGGTACAGATCGGAGAGATCCAAACGAACTACGAAAAGCTCTCGGAAACGGCCAAGCGGAAAGAAACCATCCTGAACACGATCAGAGAACAGGGAAAACTTACCGATGAACTTCAATCACGCATCAACAACTGCTGGAACGCAACGGAACTGGAGGACATCTATCTCCCTTACAAACCGAAACGGAAAACCCGTGCCGAGGCAGCCCGGCAGAAAGGTCTGGAACCGCTGGCCACCCTGCTCATGCTCCAGCGTGAGAACAGACTGATGGCAAGGGTGCGCGAATTCATAAAAGGAGAGGTAGAAAACGAAGAAGAGGCCCTGAAAGGCGCACGTGACATCATCGCGGAACGGGTGAGCGAAAACGAAGAGGCACGCAACCTGATAAGAAACGCCTTCTCGAGAGAAGCGGTCATCACCGCAAAAGTAGTGAAGGGAAAAGAAAACGACGAGAACGCCGCCAAATACAGGGATTATTTCGACTTCAATGAACCGTTGAGAAAATGCAGCTCACACCGCCTCCTGGCCATACGGAGAGGAGAGTCGGAAGGCATCCTGAAAGTGTCCATCTCGCCCGACGACACGAACTGCACCGAAAGACTTGAACGGAAATTCGTACGGGGAAACAATGAATGCGCACATCAGGTTGCCGACGCGGTAGCTGACGCCTATAAACGCCTGATAAAGCCAAGCATTGAGACCGAGTTTGCCGCGTCGAGCAAGGAAAAGGCAGACGATGAGGCCATCCGCGTGTTCGCGGGAAACCTGCGTCAACTGCTTCTGGCCCCTCCTTTGGGACAGAAACGGGTGATGGGCATCGATCCGGGATACCGTACCGGATGCAAGATTGTCTGTCTCGACGCGCAGGGAACCTTGCTGCACAACGAGGCCATCTATCCGCATCCGCCCAAATCAGAATACCAGCAAGCGGCAAGAAAGCTTGTGAAACTGGTGGAGCAATACAAGATTGAGGCGATTGCCATCGGAAACGGTACGGCAAGCCGTGAGACGGAACAGTTCGTCATCGGCCAACGCTTCGACCATGAAGTACAGATCTTTGTAGTAAGCGAGGACGGCGCCTCCATCTATTCCGCCTCAAAACTGGCAAGAGAGGAATTCCCTGATTATGATGTCACTGTCCGTGGCGCGGTCTCCATCGGACGCCGCCTGATGGATCCGCTGGCCGAGTTGGTAAAGATTGACGCAAAATCCATCGGAGTGGGACAATACCAGCACGATGTGGACCAGAGCAAACTGAAGGCCTCGCTCGACCAGACGGTAGAAAGCTGTGTAAACCTGGTAGGCGTAAATGTCAATACCGCCAGCAAACATCTGCTCACCTATGTCTCAGGACTAGGACCAACACTGGCAAAAAACATTGTAGACTACCGTACGGAGAACGGACCGTTCCAATCACGGAAAGAACTGCTGAAAGTACCCCGCATGGGAGCAAAAGCATTCGAACAATGCGCCGGCTTTCTCCGGATACCTCATGCCAAGAACCCTCTCGACAATTCAGCGGTCCACCCGGAAAGTTACCCGATTGTGGAACAGATGGCCGGCGACCTGCACTGTTCCGTGGAAGACCTGATCAGAGACAAAGGACTGAGAAGCCAGATTGACATCAGAAAATACGTCAACGAGACGATCGGACTACCGACCCTGAACGACATCATGCAGGAACTGGACAAACCGGGACGTGACCCCCGCCAGAAAATCCAGGCTTTCGAGTTTGACAAGAACGTACGCACCATTGATGACCTGAAAGAAGGCATGGAATTACCCGGAATTGTGACCAACATCACCAACTTCGGGTGTTTCGTGGATATCGGCATCAAAGAAAACGGACTGGTACACGTCTCCCAACTCGCCGACCATTTCGTGAGCGACCCCACTACCGTCGTAAATATCCATCAGCATGTACGGGTAAGAATTCTGGGAATAGACCATGAGAGGAAACGTATCCAACTGACAATGAAAGGACTGAACACATACAACAAATAAATTCGACATGCAATCAGAAGGACAGGAAACCTGCGGTTGGTTCGTGTTCTATAACAATCAGCTGCTTATTGAAAAGAAAGACGACGGTTATCATATACCTTATTCCGCACAACCACCCGTCAATGTACCCGAAAGGCATACCGTACATAACATCGGAAAAATCGGAAACATGACCGCCAAGACTTTTGCCATCCAGGCACCGGTGGAAGGACAAATGGAAGATCTGAGAGCATCTTTCAACATACTGCCATTGGAAGAGTATAAAGTCGCCGGAAAAGCGTCACAAATCCTTACGTGGGACAAGAACAGCCAATACTGTCCGGCTTGTGGCGTACGCACCGTTCAAGTGGGACCCATCGCAAAGAAATGCCCCCAATGCCATCAGGAGATCTACCCACGCATCTCCCCTGCCATCATCGTACTTGTCAAGAAAGGTGACAGTGTGCTCCTCGTACACGCGCGGAATTTCCGAGGTACGTTCAAAGGACTTGTAGCCGGATTCCTTGAACCCGGCGAGACACTGGAGGAATGTGTAAAAAGAGAAGTATACGAAGAGACACACCTGCACATCAAGAACATCCGATATTTCTCCAGCCAACCCTGGCCATACCCCAGCGGCATCATGGTCGGCTACACGGCAGAATACGAAAGCGGCACCATCAAACTACAGGATGAGGAACTGAACACAGGAGCGTTTTACGACAGGGAGCATCTGCCCGAGCTTCCCCAAAAACTAAGTATCGCGCGCCGACTCATCGACGCGTGGCTGGACGGGAGAGTATGAGCCTCTCCCCTTCCCTCACCACGCGATTTTCGGCCATAAGGTAGTCTATGGCTTCCATCAACCGATCATCCGAGATACCGGTCCTCACTCTCAATTCCTGTAAGGTAAGAGGGGTTTCAGCAAGACACCCAGCCACCGCCTCACATGCGTTTTCCTGCTCCTTCTCCGAGGTTTTATGCCTCAGACACACATCACACGACCCACAATCATGCTCATTCCGCTCTCCGAAATAATGCAGCAACATCCGGCTCCGGCAATGCGTCTCGTCTGACGCATATTCCAGCATTGCGTCGATACGCCTCGCATAACTGGATTTCCGGTCATCATAAACCTCCTTGCCGAGTATGACACGTCGCGTTTCCTGCCTTTCACGCGTGTATATGATATAAGGAGTCTTTTTCCCGGGAATGTAATGAAGGATACGGCGTTTGGTAAGCCATATCAACGTATCGTACACCTGCTGGCGGGTAAGTCCACCACGCACGGCAAGCGTGTCCTCATTGATGTATACATAATCAGAGAACAGGCCGGTGTATGAACGTAAGATGATTCTCAGAAGTTTCTCTGTATCGGGATTCTGCTCCCTGATACCGTAAAGTTCATCCCGATTCAACAAGAACATCAGACGGGACGAATTGTCCTGCTCGTCTGTATATTCCAGATATCCTGCCCGGGTAAGGATTTTCAAGGCGCTGTCCACCTGCACCGGATAATGCTTGAAGTTGCGGCAGAACTCATCGATATTAAATGCGAACATACACCCCTGTCCGTCCCCCATCGCCATCTGATAGTAATAATTGATATCCTCATATACCTTCCGGATATAATCTTTTTCCGGAAACGTCTCACTGACACGGCGTTTCAGAGTCACCCGGTCACGCTCACTGAAAAGCAATACCGCATACGACTTCTTCCCGTCGCGCCCCGCACGCCCCGCCTCCTGAAAATAAGCCTCGGGCGAATCGGGCACATCCGCATGGATGACCACCCGCACGTCTGGCTTGTCAATGCCCATACCGAAAGCGTTTGTAGCCACCATAACCCGGTACTCACCCTTAAGCCATGCCTTCTGGCGCATATCTTTCGTAGCATCGCCCAATCCTGCATGATAATAAGTTGCGGTAATTCCATTCTTTTCCAACAGACAGGAAAGCTCCTTCGTTTTCTTCCGGTTACGGGTATACACCACAGCCGAACCGCCTACCCTCTGCAGAATATGAAGCATCTCTTCCTCCTTGCTTTCCGTCCGCCTCACCACATACGCAAGATTCTTCCGCTCGAAACTCATACGGAAAACATTTCTCTCACGGAATTCGAGACGGTCCTGTATATCCTCCACCACCTCAGGAGTGGCGGTAGCCGTCAACGCCAGCACAGGTACACCCGGAAGCAGTTTCCGAACTTCCGAAATCTGCAGATAAGCCGGACGGAAATCATACCCCCACTGCGAGATACAGTGTGACTCATCGACAGTGATCATCGATACAGGAATATGACGAAGCTTCACCTTGAAGATATCAGTCGACAAACGTTCTGGAGAAATGTACAGGAACTTGTAATCGCCAAAGATACAATTCTCCAAAGTCACGACAATCTCCTCACGCGTCATTCCGGAATATACGGCAGCAGCCTTGATGCCCCGCGAACGGAGATTCAGCACCTGGTCTTTCATAAGCGCGATAAGCGGCGTAATGACCAGACATAACCCGGACTGTGCCAGTGCCGGCACCTGAAAGGTAATCGACTTGCCTCCCCCTGTAGGCATCAGTCCCAACGTATCTTTTCCGGCTCCGACACTCTGGATAATCTCTTCCTGAATCCCCCGGAAACTGTCATATCCCCAGTATTGCCTCAATATTTCCCGATAGTCAGGCATCAGCACTCAAGAATTTCTGTTCGGTTTGATATCCTCTATCTGCAACTGTACCTCACCGCGCTTATGAGTATTCTCCTCAATGGTATAGCAAATGTTGAATGACTGCTTCGACTTGATGAATCTCACCTGTGAGCTTTGTCCGAAAGCGATGCCGTTCATCACATTGTTCGACTTGTTGTCCACCAGCTCCAATTTGATGTGCTCCTGCCCGCGGCCCACCACTTTGCTCGTACCATAGTCATACACGTTCAGCGTAGCGAAAATCGGCTTGTGGTTGTCCGGACCGAACGGATTGAACTTCTTCAGGTCAAAGAAAAACTTGGGAGTGATGTCACGGAAATCAATCTGCGCGTCAATATCAATCGTAGCGCTTCTCTGTTCCGGAAGGATATGATCTGTCACATACTCCTCGAAACGCCGTGAGAACTCAGCCACATTCTCCACTTTCATCGAAAGTCCTGCCGCGTATGTATGTCCGCCGAAATTCTCCAGCAAATCACGACAATTCTCTATGGCCCTATACACATCGAATCCCGATACAGAACGCGCGGAACCCGTGGCCAGATCGCCCGTGCGCGTCAACACCACCGCCGGACGATAATAGATTTCCGTCAGACGGGAAGCCACGATACCGATAACCCCCTTATGCCATGCCTCGTTAAATATCACGATGGAACGGCGTTCTGAAAGGTCGCTCAGATGGTCCACGATCTTGTTCGCCTCCTCCGTCATACACTTGTCCAGATCCTTTCTCGCCTCATTGTAACGGTTTATCCGGTTACTCTTCTGCAGTGCGGCAGAAAAATCCTTCTCTATCAACAGATCCACCGCTTCCTTTCCGTTCTGGATTCTTCCGGAAGCATTGATGCGCGGACCTATCTTGAAAACGATATCACTCATGGTAATCTCCCGGTCGGTCAATCCACACACGTCAATAATGGCTTTCAGTCCGATACTCGGATTGATGTTCAGCTGACGCAATCCGTGATAAGCCAATATCCGGTTCTCACCCATAATCGGCACTATGTCCGAGGCAATGCTCACCGCCACCAGATCTAGGAAAGGTGTCAACTGATGAAACTCAATGCCATTGTTCATGGCAAACGCCTGCATGAACTTGAAACCCACCCCACAACCTGACAAATGCTCATAAGGGTAAGTCGAATCAAAACGCTTCGGATTCAATATAGCTACGGCAGAAGGCATCTCCTCATCCGGAACATGATGGTCACAGATGATAAAGTCAATGCCTTTCGCCTTCGCATAAGCAATCTCTTCCACGGCCTTGATACCGCAATCCAACACAATCACCAGCCTGACACCGGTGTCATAAGCATAGTCCACTCCTTTTTTCGACACTCCATAGCCCTCCTCATACCGGTCGGGAATGTAATAGTCAATGTTCGAATAGAACTGCTGGAGGAACTTGTACACTAACGACACGGCGGTCGTCCCATCCACGTCATAATCTCCGTAAACCAGAATACGTTCTTTCCGCCCCATCGCCTTGTTCAGACGCTCCACAGCCTTCTCCATGTCGTTCATGAGGAACGGATCATGAAGCTCGTTCAGTTGAGGACGGAAAAACCGCCTGGCCTCAACCGCGGTCATTATTCCTCTTTCCTGAAGCAAACGGCACAGAACCGGACTGATACCCAGTTCCCGGGAAAGAGCTTTAGCCGCTTCCCTTTCGGTCGGTGTAGGAGGTTGATAGTTCCATTTGTACTTCATTTATATATGTTTTTTCTTTCTTTTCCTTTTCTGTAAACGGTGGCTGTTTCACTGGCACCTGCGTCTATCCACACATGCGGCCAGCTATGAAATGCAGCCTTCCACTTCAATCTGTAAAATTAATAAAAAAGAAAGAAATAAGCGGCCAATCCTACCTTAAAATTGTAGAATTGGCCGCTTGTTATTTAAAATGGATCTATATATTAGGCAATTAGAGGCCTATTTTTTTTGCGATGTCAGCCGGAACGGCATCCTTATGTACCAGAATATTCAGGGTCTTGTATTTTGCGAACGCTTTCGAGGCATACCAGATTCCCTTATACTTTCCACTAAAGCCCCATGAGTTCTTCACCATATAATATTCCTTACCGTTCTGGTCTTTTGCTATACCATAAATCAACATACCGTGATCATCGGTCGTCTCCCAGTTGTCAAAAGCCTCCTGACGCATCTCCTGAGTCACGTTGATTTCAGGAAGCGGTTTGGCTGTCAGTTCTTTGCGCTGGTCAGCCTTGCTCAATCCCAGCCAATGGGCCATATCCGAGCCGGTCAGTTCAGCACCGTTCTCCACATCCGGGCAAACAGCAATGCCGTCACGGGTAAATCCATCCTCACTCACGTCAGCCCCCCATGCGAATGTATAGCCATTCTCTATGGCATTGTCCATCACGGCCATCAGCTCGTCGATAGGCAAATTATAGGAAAGGGCGTTTCTCCAGTTATCCTGCACCTCAATGTTGAACTGAGTATAGAAAGGATGGTGTGTGAAGGAAGTCAGTGACACATAGTCATCCATATTCAAACCCAACGCCTCATCGGCGAATGACTTGGGAGTATATTTCTTCCCATTATAAGTGAATTCCTTCGGACACTGGCCCAGATAAGTGTCATAAATAGCGCAAAGACCGTTTTTCCATACCGGAGACAGTTTTCCCATGCCACCTTTTCCGATGGCCCGCACATAGGCGCCAGCCACCGCATCCAACTCGTTATGAACGGGAAGAGAGTCACCGTACATGATACCCGGCATCACTTCCTGCGGCACCATTCCATAGTTCTTGTAGCAATACACGATGTCAGAAAAGCTTCCGCCGGGAGAAAACGAGGCATCACCATGGTAACGGACATAGTTCACCGCACGGTCCTCCATGGTCTTGTGCACCACAAACATCTCGGAAAGGTCAAAATCACCCTTTCCCTGACGGAGAAGCTCCGCTTCAAGGAAGCCCAGCGAAGAGAATGCCCAGCATGTGCTCGAACGGTTCTGGTCCTTAATTGAAGTGATCGGGTTTTCCTTTACAGTTGTAAACACAAATCCTTCCTCCGCCTTGTCTTTCTTCGGGTTCTTCGCGCATACATTTCCCACACAAAGTCCCACTGCGAGGAGTGCAATCAGTTTATTCATAATCGTTTTTTGTTTTTATAAAGTTAGTATTCAGTTATTGTCATTCCGCCATGATAGCTTCCACCTCGTCAATTGTAATAGGAATATGCTTGTGACCTGTAAAGCGTGAGCCTTCCGGAGTAATCAGGATATCATCCTCCAGACGGATGCCTCCAAAGTCCTTGAACTTGTCAATGGCATCGAAATCCAGGAAATCCGCATTCGTCCCTTCAGCCCTCCATTTGTCAATCAACGCGGGAATGAAATAGCAGCCCGGCTCATCGGTAATCACAAAGCCTTCCTTCAGCCGGCGCCCCATCCTCAACGAAGCCAAACCAAACTGAGAGGACGGACGTACCTCATCATCAAAGCCTACATAATTCTGTCCCAGATTCTCCATATCATGCACGTCGAGTCCCATCATGTGGCCCAGTCCGTGAGGCAGGAACAGCGCATGCGCGCCGGAAGCCACCGCATCGTCTACATTCCCTTTCATCAGTCCCAGATCCTTGAGTCCCCGGGCCAACACCTTACACACTTCCAAATGCACCGACAAATAAGTCACATCCGGACGTGCCAGTTCAAGAGCCTTGTCGTGACAGGCCAATACAATGCTGTACACGTCACGCTGGCGTGAGGTGAACCTTCCGCCCACCGGGATGGTCCGTGTATGGTCGGAACAATAGCAGTTCATCAATTCCGCGCCCGCATCAGTCAACATCAGACGGCCCTCCTTCAAGATATGGCTATGGTCATGGTTGTGCAAAGTCTGACCGTTTTGGGTCAGGATAGTCGCGAACGACACCATCCGTCCGTAGGAAGAAGCGATTCCGTCAAGCACTCCGGCTATATACTGCTCCGAGACACCAGGCTTGCAAAGACGCATGGCAGCGGTATGCATTTCATAACCCACATCACAGGCCTTGTCTATTTCCTCAATCTCACAGGCTTCCTTGACCGAACGCAGGTCCACAATCGCCTTGATCAGTTCCACCGACGCATGATTGGCAAGCATGGAAGCCCTCACACCCACCATACCCTCAAGCAACAGCATGTGGTCGTGCCTATAAGGAGGAAGGAAATGCACCTTCCTGTGACACGCAATAGCGTTCTCCACAAAATCCTTCAGTTTTTCAAACGGATAACTTTTGCCCACACCTACCTGAGAGGCCAGTTCTTTCACACTCGGTTGAGGTCCCATCCAGATGATATCGTCCATATCCACATCGTCACCGAAAAGACAATCTTCTCCGGAATCTGCATCCATCACACCGGCAAACCCCGGATGGGAAAGCCCGAAGAAATAGACAAACGAACTGTCCTGCCGGAACTTATATGTATTGTCCGGATAATTGGCTGGAGCCTCGTTATTACCCAAGACAAGTATGATGCCATGGCCCACTTTCTCACGCAAAGCCTGACGGCGTCTCTCATAAACAAGCGAATCAAACATAATTATTACATTTTTATGTCGTTTTCACGACTTTTCCCTTGCAAATGTAACAAATAAAACCAATAAACATGTATGAATTTGCGCAAGAAAAATATATATTTGCAAACAAACGTGCAAAAACTGAAGGGAGACAAGACATATGGAGGTTGATTTCAAAAAAATGGGCCTCGTCCTTGAAGGAGGAGGCATGAGAGGCGTTTTCACCTGTGGAGTACTCGACTACATGATGGACCATCACATCGAGTTCCCATATGTGATCGGTGTGTCGGCAGGAGCCTGCAACGGACTTTCGTTCATGTCGCATCAGCGCGGACGTGCAAAGTACAGCAACATCGACATGCTCGAGAAATACCATTACATCGGACTAAAATATTTCTGGAACCAACACAGCATACTCGACCAGCATCTGCTCTATGAACTTTTCCCTAACGAGATATTGCCATACGACTACGAGGCTTACGGCAACAACCCTACCCGCTTTGAGATGGTCACCACCAACTGTGTCACGGGAAAAGCCTGCTACCTGGAGGAAAAAAAAGACAAATCCCGCCTCATCGATATTGTGAAGGCATCGAGCAGTCTGCCTTATGTATGCCCCATCACTTACGTGGACGGCCGCCCCATGCTCGATGGAGGAATCGTGGATTCGATTCCAATACTACGGGCTGTCAGTCAGGGATATGACACCAACATCGTAGTACTGACACGGCATAAAGGATACCGCAAGACAGAAAAGGACATCCGCATTCCCCGCTTCATCTACCGCCGATACCCACGCCTACGCCTGGTCCTGAGCCGACGCTGCCAGGCCTATAACGAGCAACTGGAACTGACAGAACGGATGGAACAGGAGGGAAAAATACTGGCCATCCGGCCTGAAAAGCCCGTCACCGTAAACCGGATAGAAAAAGACATACGCAAACTGACCGCACTTTATGAGGAAGGGTATTCCTGCGCGGAAAAAATACTGAATCCATATCATTAAAGAACAGCGCCATTTATAGTTTACGTGGACAGTTTTCATATACACACCAAAAATCGGCTGATTTATCATTTTTTTATTTGTCCATGAGAGATTTTTAAGTGAATCCGCATTTTATTTTGATTGACTTTAGTAAATTTGCTTTTCAAACAAAAAAATCCATTATGGCAAAATCAAATCGTTTAAGAGTAGTTCTTGCAGAACATGGTCTGGGCAATAAGTGGCTGCCCGACAAATCAGGTGAGGATCTTGCCACTATATTCAAGTAGATCATCGTTCTATGTATTGCACCGTGCGACAAAAAGCAGGCATTGGTTATGCAACATAATTTCTATGGAAGATTATAAACAGCAATGAAAGCCCTGAGAGTCCCCCCAATGTATAAGTGTATAGGCTTATGTGACGCAGATCTGCTTGATAATGGTACGCGCCACCCTAATCTTGTACTTATGAAAATCGCAGGATTCTTGTTTGACAATCATATCCTCTTTGAGCTTATCCTCAACCCCAAAGCTAACCTTGACAGATATGAGCATGTGTTCATGTCAAGGGTATTCACGTTTACCAATCTTCCTAAATTCTACAACAAGGCTCAAGGCACGGCCGATGAAGCGAAGTTCCATATTGGTGGCACAGGATTCTATGCTAATGAGACATCCGTTACAGAATACCGCAAAAAAAGGGAAGAAGATTTCTTTCGCCTCGACTATGATGAATATCTGAATACTCTGGAAAACCATCGTGGAGGGCATAAAGCTAAAGGAATTGATATGGCCCGTCAGATGCCATACTACCGGCTGTATGATCTTTTTGTGGAAAAGCAGGTAAAAGCAGGATTTAAACGTGACAAATATAAAGACTATCTGAAGTACTCAATCGGATTCCTGACTCGTGGGTGTGTCCGCCATTGCCCTTTCTGCATAAACAAGTTAGAGAATCAAGTCTGCCGATATTCTAAGTTGGAATGGTTTCTTGATAATGAACGGGATGAAAAAGGCCGGCTGATCCGTCCATACATCTATTTATGGGATGATAACTTCTTGGCATCAGATAAATCTGTTTGGCAACCATTATTGCAAGAGTTGATAAATAGCGGACGACCTTTCCAGTTCCGCCAAGGACTTGACGAGCGAATGTTGGCTCAAAGTCCGGATGGAGAATTGATGGCACAGATGCTTTCAAAATCCAAATATCATGGCGACTTCATTTTCGCTTTTGACAACTGGAAAGATCGGGAATTAATAGAAAAAGCACTGAAGATATGGAAACGGCATAACCCAAAGAAAGGCACGAAGTTCTATCTATTCTGTGGATTTAAATTGAAAGAGCACAGTCACCAGAAGTTCTATCAAGACATCTGGGAACTGTTCCAACGCATTAGAATCTTGATGTCATACGGATGTGTTGGCTATGTGATGCGTCACGAGGATTATCATAAATATGAGATTTCCAATCTCTATGTCCAAATCGCCCGTTGGTGTAATCAGCAGCAGTTCTATAAGAAGATGTCTTTCTGGGAATTCGTATATAGAAACCAGTCGTATTGGGAAGAACAAACATTTCCCAATTCCAATCGACCTCAGCTAAAGACATTTGAAGAATTTGAAGAAGACTTGAGGGCAGGATATTACGGAGATGAAGACGGGCAGGTTAAAATGTGCCTGCCCCTTCAAACTGTAATGAAAACCTTTAAAAGGTTTCCGGAACACAAGGACGAACTTTTGGAGATGTTTAATTATAAAATGGAAAACCTTATAAATCCACAACTGTGGCAAAAATAATATGAGTAAAATAACAGAATTGTTTAAGCAACTGAATCGCGGCTCGTTTGGAGCCGTTCAGAATGGATGTCAGTTAAGTGAACTGACCCGATATCTCAACATCGACAGAATGATTGAGAAAAACATAGCGGGTCATATGAAAGCCATTCAGTCGAATGGTGGTGGTCTTGTATTGCTCATAGGAAATGCGGGTGATGGAAAATCCCACATTATCAGTAAGCTCAAAGCAAATGGCTCATACAATGACTTTGAGTTTTACAATGATGCCACAGCCAGCTGCTCCCCTAAAATGTCTTCCATAGATACCTTAAAGATGGTTCTTAGGAATTTTGATGACAACCATATTGGAACTACTGACAAAAAAATGCTTCTTGCCATCAATCTTGGCAAACTCAATGCATTCGTAGGCGACAATAATTTCTCCGAGATAGGCAATATCGCAAAGAATGTACTTAGTGAACGCTATGTTAAATGCGATCAGAAAAGCTATCTCAGGTACATCTCGTTCAGCAATCAACAACAGTTCGAGCTAACGCAGGACGGAACAGACTATCCCATAGACTCTTCTTTCATCCGTGAGATACTTGACAAGATCACATTAGAAGATGATTCAAATCCATTCTATCGTGCATACCGTGAAACACTCTTATCTCTTGGCGGATTGTATCCGGAGGTAGTAAATTACAGACTTTTGTCATTGCCTTCTGTAAAAAAGGCCATTACCAGATTAATCATAGAAGCCATAATCCGTTTTCAGCTGATATTTACCCCCAGAGATTTCTTTGACTTTATTTGCTCAATAATAGTCTTTCCATTCAGTGGCTCATACAAAGAAGGCCAGCATTTCTTTGAGTCGCTTCTTCCCACACTCATATATGAAGGAAAAACCAATAAGATTCAACGTGCGGTTAACCGATTAGACCCTTTAAGGATAAGTAGCCTTGAGCATAATAAGGAACTTTCTGTTCTTTTCACGGCATTTCAACTGCCAGAAGAAAGTCTTGAGGAAAATGAATTGGGTGAATTGTATAAAGACCTTAAAGACAGGATCAATTTCTATTATCGGAATCATGGTAAGGATACAGAGCGTATATCAAAGCTGGTATTTCGTCTAAACCATCTTTTGAAATATGACAGCGAGTCTCAGGAATATAAGAAGTATTTGTCATATTTGTCTCGTTACAATGATCCTGCCACGAGATATGACGTTGTTAATGAGCTTGAAGAGATGATAAACATATGTATTCCGAGACATTATGGCGCGTATCTTGAAGCCGGAGAATTGGTACCATTAAATATACAAGGCAGTAAGTACAGACTGTTCACTAGAATCGATAAAGAAATGACCAATGTAGACGCTCCATATTTAGGGGAAAATCATAACGAGTTTCTTCTCTATATACCATTAGAATGGGAAGTCAAGAACACTAGAATACCACTGAAAATGGACTACCAGCTCTTTGAATATATCAGTTCCTTGGAGAAAGGAAAACTCGCGATAACATATGAAAGCGAACTGAATATCGAGTTCAGTCGATATATCAGAGAGCTTATCAAGAATAGTGCAAGCGACAAGGAGGTCATAATCATATCCTCTGACAATAAACAAATGTCATTAAAGTCGAAAATCAATAACGCAATCACTTTGTCATGATATCAACAGATACTTTTTACTCTGAATTCTATAAAAACACGGCAAAAGGAACCGAGTTTCACGATTCTTTTCGCTCGTCTGTACTGGTATTACCCTTTACCAGTAATCCTTCCACGTCTAATTATGACAGGACTTGCGGGTTGCGTGGTGTTACGGGTGAGTTTTTCCGTAGGAGTAAAGACAGACAAGCCAAAGCAATTGAAGATTTTGAGAAAAATGCGGTCATCCCGGTAAAGTCTTACTTGGAGAATGTCAAGCACATGAAAGAGAAACAGGTGGACGAATTTATTGACATTATGACTGATATCATGTATGCAGATGGCACACTTGCTATCATCAATCCATCTTTCCTAAAGTTTATTCCATTGTCTATCGGCGCGCCCAAGTCTAAAAAATATGAACATGGACAGAAAGCCCTGGCAGAATATCTTTCATCGATGTTAAGTCCCAAGGATTTGTTGATCAACATGTTATCCAGACAGACTAACTTATTCAATGATATTATCATCAAGTCATTGAACACAACCGAGGGTGAGATTGCCGCTGACAATGAATATATTTTCATGCCATTTGTCAGAAAATCATTCGGCGAAGACCTAAAATGGCTATTGGAAAGAGAGGATTCCGTGGTAGTCAGATACATACATGTATTCCTTCATTTCTATCTTTGCTACTCTATATCTCAGACAATAGCTTATTTGGATCCAAGAAAATACGCTGATGTCATTACAGGACCTATAAAGATGTATTATATCCTCTCTTCAGAACATTCTTCTGAATCGAGAGATGCTGTTGTCAACGGCTGGAGTAAGCATGTTAATAAGGAAGCGGAAGAAAAATTATTCGGAAGAATACAAGCGTTGGATATTATCAATGGAATGCTTGGCGGGAATATAGGTTTTTATAATGATGTATATAACAAATTACAAGAAACAGAATTTTCTGATGAAATCAAAAATAAATTAGAAGAAGTTTTGACTGCATACCAGAAAGACAAACGTGAGCAGCTTAAATCTCGTGAAAATGCAAAGTTTCAATTTCCGGATGAAATAGACACTAGAGTCAATTCATATGGAGAATTTATAGAAAAATTGGCGATTCTTTGTACAACCCTGCAATCAAAAGAATACGAGTCCAAAATGAGAATACGTATTAACAACATCATGAAAATACGCTTATTGTCAACTCGCAGAGGCCGAGAGGTTTTAAATCTTGATGATGAAATGTTGTTTTTTCTTATGGCGATGATCTCCAAAGGAAAACGTATGAAACTAGAAGATCTATATGCAGGTTTCAGCAACTATGGAATTCTTTTTGATTTCGAGACCAAGAGCGCCATCGAGAGTTATTTATTGAAGTTAAACTTGTTAGAACGCAAGAGCGATTCTGGAGAAGCACAATATGTCACAATTGTTTTATAAATACCTTGTTGATGAATTAATCACGGATTATTTCGCAACCCACAAGCCGGAAGCCGGCATGAAGTATTATGTGTTGTTCGAGAAGAAAGAGCATAGAGACGGACTTTATGACGCTCTATCAAATACCGCTTCTGCAAAGCCTATTACTGTCACCGGTATATTTGAGAACCGACAGGAGTGGATGGATGTTGACGTATATGAGACTTGTCACTTCTGTCCGAACCCTGATGGAGCCAGCATCATCATAGGAAATGAAAGTGATGCAGATAATGGATATCTGACAACATTAAGAAATGCTGTAGCCAATCCTGATTCTGATTATGGGAAATATGCCTTACTAAACATTCTCGGCAACAATAAGCTTGAGTCAATAACCACCGCCGGCATAAACCTATTGGAAGCAGGAGGTCCGTTACATCAAGATATAATTCTAAAAAGCGTACTTAATAAACTAGAACAGGTATCAATTCTTGCTTATGACAAAATGTGCTTAGGACTGTATGCCCAAAACATCAAAGAAAGAATTGAACAGAATGAGGCCGATCTTTTCATTTTCCAAGACATTCTGAGCGTTCTGCAGAATGGAACTGTCAGTCTGACAGGAAAATACGACAAGTTCGGGTATTTTCCGGACCGCTATTGTACTGATGCAGGACTAATCACAATAGACGACAAAGAAATAGAAAAGCGCCTTGTTTGCAATTCCGCACATTTCGACAGAATTAAAAACATCCTGAATTCATACTCGACGGAAGCATTCAACGAGTTAACCAAGACATACGATAATTCTTTGTCAAACAAAATCATAAAGAAATCTGACGACTGGTACAATATCGATTATCAGGAGATTTGCGATAGTGTAAAGAAGAAGGCTGAACAGGCTAACTACAAATTCGTGTCCTTGCAGCTTTCAGACAATCATGATGCGGAACTTGTACATAGCGCACTTCCGTCACTATCTCAAAAATCAAAAAAGGTTTATGTACTGGTTTGTGATAATACTGATTTTACATCCACAAAAGTCAGGGTCGATTTTAATAAATCTATTAGTGATTGTTGCATAGTTAAAGAGCCTACTTACAGAGGTGAGCTTCAAACACAATACAGTTTTGCAGTTAATGGCTCCTCTCTGAGACTCGAATTGAAAGACCGACCTGTCAGATGTGATATAGGTAAAGAAAGCAATAAGTTTACTTTCTATTTCCTCAGATTAAAAGCCGCGACAGGCACATTTGAGTTTATCAAGCCATATTTCTCAATAACCGCAAAAGCAAATATAACAATCAAGGCTCCTGAAGACATTGATGTAGTCACTATCGGCAAGGGTACCAAGAATATCGACTTTACTGATACCCTTAGTGACATCAAGTGGGATGACAATTATAAGATAAAGGTAGACCTCAACGAACACAGCGAAGGGGCTCAACTACCCATCGTGTTTTCCGAAAAGAAAATACTCTTCAATATAGAAGTGGATGAAAAACGTGTTGTCCCCGTAAAATCGCCCAAACTAATAGGAGAAGTATGGAGTACAGGTGAATCAACAACATTCCCTGGAGGCAACAAAGGCCGTATCGGTTCAAATGAATATAATATAGATGACAGGTTCTTTAGACTGATCGAGCTCGAAAGACGCCTGGCTGCAGAGAAAGTATACTGTATGAAGAAGAGAACAACAGCCTTTTCTGCATCTTTCGAACCGGTACCAATCACCCTTCCTGCTGTCGTTAAAGAAAAGATAGATGCAATATACGATTACTATACAGTTAAAGGATATGCTCCATCCCTTGCATATCTAGATGAAGAATTATACGGCTTATATCAAGAATACATTGCGGCAGTACATTCTGTAATCGCATCAATTGAGCAAGGAAAAATATTGACAGAGCAACAATACTCACTGACAAAGCTTGGCACAATTGAATACGGAGATAAGGTCATGTTTACTCCATACCATCCTTTACTGATAGCGTATATGATGGAATTAAAAAACAGATATAAAGGAGACAAGTTTGATAATCCTAAGGTTTTAAAACTTGTTTCCCCATTCTATCTGATGCCATATATTTCCTATGAGAATATAAACAGACAACCATTCTGTGATGAATTTACCCAAGATATAAAGACATGGCTGTTCTATGAGACAGCAAGCAACGCCCAGCAAGTTCGTACATATAATATCACCACAAAAATGGTGGCAGGAAAAATACAAGAATTCAAGAAACATTTCAAATATCTTTTCCAGGTTCCAGACAGCCCGGTCATAATAAGCACAATAGGAATACATGACGACACAAATGTTGTCAAAGGACTCTTTGAGCTGTTAAAGGACGAAATGAAGATGTCTAACGAAGCTGTTCAGCGTATAGAGGTCCATGAATATGTCAAGAGCCTTTCACAAGAAACATTCTTCGAAAAGCTTAACAGACTGAACTCCGAAGATCTGATTTGCAAAGAGCTTGATAAAGTTGGAATAACACTTGATATTGGCAATAAAGACATCAGTCCCCTTCAAGTAATCCGCCAGTTCTTTACACGAATTGATTTCTACAAACACGACATTGAAACTTGCGGCAAACAGATCGGCTATTGCCATATTGCATTTTATCAGATGGAGACAGGACTGGATTTCATAAAATCTCCGACATCCATTCTTCGTACGGAATTATCACTAAACGGTTTGATCTCCATACCTTCAACGAGCAATAAGGATGGAAAAACTTACACGGTTGGATTTGGTACAGATGGAGTGCCTGGTGATTTAAGCAAATTCGGGAAAATCTACAATATTGCCATTGACATGAATAGCCTGTATGCTAATGAAAAGACCCATTGGGCAAACGCCTACTCTCCTAACAGTTGTTTCGCAAAAACGTATGTATTCAAAGATGATGTCTTGTTGCAATCCATATATCAAAATGCCAATTGGGTAACATTTATAAATCCTGAAGTTGATATTGATTTCTTTTACAGGCAGAAAAACCTATATGTCATTCATTATACAGACCAATATACAATTAATGCAAAATATGACAGTATAACTGTAACCCAGCAGACAAAACAATATGACAATATGCTGTCCAGCTACTATGACAGTTGTATCTCAGATCCGAACCTGAAGGATAAGTTCAGGCAAACGATGATGAACTATTTCAACAGTTTGAATGGCGACTGGCTGCTTAGCATAATAAATAAAACGGATGTACAGGTTCGCGAGAAACTGAGCATAGTCTCAGCATGTATAATGATGAGAAAATTCTTGTCAAGAAATGAGAATGTGACATGGATTCCTATTTCGTTAGAGGAAATTCTTCGTGTCACTGGCAACATCGGCCTTGAACAGGATTCTCTCTTTTCCAAGAAAACTCTTGGCGTAAAAGGGCACATGTCCGACGATCTCTTGATGGTTGGAATCGAAAAAGAAAATGATGAAATCAGGTTATATTTTTATCCTGTAGAGGTCAAGGCTTCTGCCGGAAGCTCATTTGTCCGTACAGCCAGTGAACAAGTTCTCAAAACTTATAATGTTCTCAAAGAGACATTGCTGGCAGATGGTGGATTTGTAAATGATGTGTACAGGACATTCTTTGCGTCCCAGATTCTGACAAATGCGGATAAGCTTTGGGCAAATGGGCTTATTACAGAAGAAGAACATAGTTTTATCAACAGCTGTAGATTCCATTTGCTGAATATGGATTATACCCTTTCCGAGAAGATGAAATGCAAGGAAATGGGATATGCGGCAACTGTAGCCTTTGTCGGATCCAGCGCACCAGATGCAAGTGTAGATATGATCAATGACGAATTGCCGATCTGCCATATTAACGTTTCACTTGATACTTGCAACGCATGCATATGCAATGATGACATTTCCTCTATCAATCAGCTTCTGACATCTCCTATAATTGTCAGTGATAATGTAAGAGAATTCTGGAAGAAACAGGATAATGTAACGCAGACGCCAACAGGCCGGCAAGCAGACTTAAGCAATCCTCAGTCTGCTGATAACCCAAACTTCAAAAAGTTTGTGGACATTAAGAGTGAAAACAAATCGGAACAAGTCAAGGCTGAAGATATGATATTAAATTCAGATGCGAAAGAGGAGAACGCAATCACTCCTGGAATTAAAATAACGATTGGTCATTCTAAGGTTAATCATGATCCTGTTGTTTTTGAAGTAAATAACACGAATGTTGTCTCGCATTTCAATATGGGCATAATTGGAACTATGGGTACCGGTAAAACCCAGTTGGCTCGTTCTATTATTGCCCAATTCTCAAAGGAAGGAATACATAATATTGACGGAAAACCCATTGGAATACTGGTTTTTGACTATAAGGGAGATTATAAGGACCAGAAGTTTCTTGATTCTGTCGGAGGCCATGTATATAAGAACAAGCTACCGTTCAACCCATTAAAACTCATCGTAAATGACAGTGTCATGGACATGAATCTTCCTGCAATTACCGCAGATAGGATCAGTGATTCATTAGCAAAGGCATATGGTCTGGGCTTGAAGCAACAAAACAATATTAAGCAGTCAATTGTCGATGCTTACAAAGAAGTGGGAATAACCGAAGACTCAAGCACTTGGAATATTACTCCTCCGACGATGAAGCGGGTAATCGATCTTTATCTTAAAACTTATGATGCTAATGACAAGGCATTTGCATTATTAAGCAACTTGCGTGATTACAACGTTTTTACTCCAAACGACGAAAACTGCATTTCGATACTGGAATGGCTGGATTCTGTCCGTGTGTTTGACCTTACCATCTATTCTGATGAGACAAAGCGAGTTGTCGTATCACTACTTTTGGATTTGTTCTTTGCTGAAATGAAACAACTTGGAGAAAGCAAGCATGAGAATGGGTTCAGGGAAATACGTTCTATGATTCTTGTTGATGAAGCAAAAGAATTCATGAGCAAAGACTTTAATTCATTGAGAGGCATTATCAGCCAAGGTCGCATGTTTGGTGTCGGAATGATTCTTGCAACTCAATATGTCAGTGACTTCCGTACTCAGAAAGAAGACTATTCCCAGTCAATCTTGAGCTGGATGATTCATCATGTTAATTCAATAAGCAAAGCGGAAATCGCAAGCATATTTGGTGCGAGTGACCCCAATGCAGACCGTTATATGGACTTCATCAATAAAGCCAGGCTCTTCGAAAGTGTCTGCAAGATAGGAGCAAGAGTAGAAGGCATCAGAGATCTTCCATTCTTTGAACTTGTACAAACTGATAAAAGATTCATTATACCATAGTTCGACATAAATCAAAACATAAAAAGTTACCCGTCCTTGACAAAACATACGTCAATGGCGGGTTTCTTTTCAAATGGAAATAGCCACTTTTTTTCAGTTCCCTATCTTCAAAAATGTTCTTCAAATGTTTGCTTATAGCCGGCACACCGACATCAAACAATTCAGCCATTTCCTTGTAGCCCAAATGGTTTCGTCCTTATATAGCACTTGTATGCCATCCTCCTTACCCTCTGCGATGAAGGTAAGAAACTCCGCCGTTTACCACTATTCAATGAGGTATTAATCATCACTAATACAAAAATATAAAAAATCCTTCGAAAAAATTACAAATAAGGGCTAATCACATTTCATAATTGGCTTTTTGAGGTGTGTTTCCATAGAGAATTTTGCTTCTGAATTGCTTCTGAATCCGCTTTTATTCATCCCTTCTGAACGGAAAGTGAACTTTTTTATGTATGTTTGTAGATGATACTGGAGTATTGTGCCCATACAACAACGAGAAAATCATGCAGATACACGATAATAGACTTATAGCAGAATGTACGTCTTACGATTTCAAGGAGATGCTGGAACGCAAGAAAGTGAAGTCGTGGCTCAAATCCGTGTCGGCCTTTGCCAATACGGATGGCGGCAG
>DWVR01000046.1 GCA_019120125.1 Candidatus Phocaeicola excrementigallinarum
CAGGCCGGGACCGATATACTTGAAGAAGTCCAGACCGCCCAGATAACGCTGGTGGTCCTTACGCTTCAGTTCCTTGATCAGATTCCACATGCAATTGACAGTTAATGATTAATGACGGCGGACATCCTGAAACGCGGATTATCTTTTTTCACCACAGATTACACAGATTATTTCATTTGATTTTCAGCCTTGAAACGCGGATTCTTTCTTTTCACCACGGATTACACGGATTATTTCAATGATTTTACGATCTGCCTGTCCGGAAACGACTAGACGAATCTTGTCTTTCATTTCATGTCATCCCTCTCAGCGGCAAAGCCGCGTCTCCGCTCTCTCTCAAAAAATGGAATCTCCGCGCCTTTGCGTCTCTGCGTTCAATCTTCAATTGTTTACCACAGTTTCCCACCCTACTGCCTGATACCAGGAGATGGAATTGCGGTAGTACTCGTCCCAGCCTTCCGCGCGCGACCGCCCCGGAATATACATGCCGATGCCGCAGAAACGGGTCTCATCCACCGAGATATAAAACCGAGTGTCGCCCGGTATGCAGCTCCTGGCCACCACGGCCTCGTCCAAGGCATTCTGAAGGCCTGCCGAAACCGTGCCTCCTCCGAGCACCGAGAAAAAGTCCTTTACGTCATAAGAGAAGTTGCGGAACGAGTTCGCGCCATATTGCTGTACGGACCCATAATCCACCGTGGCCAGACTGTCGGCATGGTTTGCCAGCTCACCGGCCACTGCTGTGGCCAGACCGTCCAGCTTGGAACAGTCAACGGCGGCACAGGTGCCCCACGCGTTCTGAGCCGTATAATATTCGGTAAAGATCGTACAGATGCGGCGGTAGTCCACCGGCTCGCGGACCAGACAGTCGAACATCAAATGATAAGGAAACCCGTAGACGGGTGTCTCCATCACGGAGGCCACGCAATAGTCCGTCACGTCGCGCAGCTCGTAGGCCACTTCCACCGAGCCCATCATGCAGGCATCGAACAAGATGAAGTCAAGCTTGCCCGATGAGCCGAATGATGAGGCCAGCACGTCATGCAGCTCCGGAATGTCGATGGAATAACCGTTGTCATCGCCGAAAGCGCGTCCCACCGTCTTGGCGGCGGGCATCCAGCCCGTGGCATGCGAGCCGAATATCAGTCCGTAGTTTCCCGACGGCGCGGCTATCCGCATGTCCGTAAACACTTGCGCCATGACCTGCGGGTCGGTGGCATTGAAACCCTCCGTCTGAGCGTATGACTTCAGCAGTCTGGCAGACTGGAACACCTGTTTCTGTTCCTCTTTATCAGTCGGATCAGCCACAACCAAACCCGGCTGTCCGTTGACGTTTCCCTTTCCGTCGGAAAGGAACTCAAGGATAGAGGGTTCCGTGAGCAGGCTGTCGCCCGTATTCGGACGGTAGAACACCAGCAGCCTGCACGAGTCCTTCATCTCCGTCATGCTCTGGTACATCCACACCACATTCTGCTTCAGATACTTGTCCAGGTTCACATTCTTGTTGTTCGCCACCAGATAGGCAAGAATCGTGCGCCCTCTATACGTCGGCACCTCCTGTTCCGGAATCTCGTTGGAGCAGGAGAACAGCGTCAGGGCCGTCACCAAAAAGAATACCAAACGTTTCATGGTGTCTTATTCCTCCGGCTTTACGAACTTGAATTCCGGATCCACGTCACGCAGCACCAGCGAGCTGCCTTTCTGGTATTTCTCCCTCAGCTTGTCAATCTCGTTCTGCAGGCTCTTCCGTTTCCGGCTGAAGAACATGAAGCAGGTACGGTTTCTTCCGCCCTCATTCTGCTCCAGATACTCTTTCAGCTGCAAGCTGTACATGGAGCGTCCCGCCAGCATGCCCTTGTCGTCCACCGAGGCGCTGTCAAGAAACTGCACATCAGTGAAATACACCAGCGAGTCGGTGAACGAGGCGGAGACTCCCGCCAGATAAACCCCGTATTTTCTCTTGTCTTTCGGCTGCTTCGCGAATGCGGAAACAGCGGTCACTGCCACAAGCAGCAGGCATAAGATCTTTGTATAGCGCATAATCAATCTGAATAATGACGCGCAAAATTAAGCATTTATGGAAGAAATCCGAAAGATGGGGGAAAAATTAACATAAGAAAAGAGGCCGGCCCGGACTGAAAGCCACCTTTCAGTCCGGACCGGCCCCCTTTTTTCGGAAACCGCCTCCCTGGCCTATCCCAGATAAGCCTTGAGCAACTTGCTACGCGAATTCTGTCTCAATCGTCTGATAGCTTTTTCCTTGATCTGGCGGACACGCTCACGGGTAAGCCCGAATTTGTCGCCGATCTCTTCCAACGTCATTTCCTGCGTGTTGATACCGAAAAACATCTGGATGATCTCCTTCTCCCTTTCGGTCAGCGTAGAAAGCGCCCGGTCGATTTCCTTCGAAAGTGATTCGTTAACCAAGGAGCGGTCGGCCATCGGCGAATCGTCATTCACCAGCACGTCCAGCAGACTGTTGTCCTCCCCTTCCACAAACGGAGCGTCCACGGAGATGTGGCGGCCCGAAACCTTCAGGGTGTCCGAAATCTTGTCCACCGGAATCTCCAGCTCGTCGGCCAGTTCCTCGGGCGAGGGACGGCGCTCGTTTTCCTGCTCGAACTTCGAGAAGGCCTTGCTGATCTTGTTCAGCGAGCCTACCTGATTCAACGGCAGACGGACGATGCGCGACTGCTCGGCCAAAGCCTGGAGAATGGACTGGCGGATCCACCACACCGCGTAGCTGATGAACTTGAAGCCGCGGGTCTCGTCGAACTTCTCGGCCGCCTTGATCAGTCCCAGATTGCCCTCGTTGATCAGATCCGGAAGACTCAGTCCCTGGTTCTGATACTGTTTGGCCACTGATACGACAAAGCGAAGATTCGCACGCGTAAGTTTCTCCAACGCCGCACGGTCACCCTTACGGATGCGCTGGGCGAGCTCCACCTCTTCTTCCACAGTGATCAGGTCCTCACGCCCGATTTCCTGCAGATACTTGTCCAGAGAGGCGCTCTCTCGGTTAGTAATACTTTTAGTAATCTTTAACTGTCTCATTCTGTATAAAAATGATTTTGAATACAAAGATACAACTTTTTTGCCGATTGGCCGCTCTTTTTCCTGAACTTTATTTGGAATCCGTCTGATTTTTCCAATAATTTTCCATAAAAATCCCCGGAAAGCGTCCCGGCAAAGGCTTATCCAGCCGGAAATGGCCCGTGCGGAAAAACGTCAGGGCGTTTCAAGTAAAACGTAAGGACGTTCCGACTAAAACGTCAGGGCGTTTCAGACAAAACGCCTTGACGTTTTCCGCACGCCTGTTTCCGGCAGCGCGACCGCTTTCTTACCCTACAAAATCCGTGCCCGACATACAAAAAAGAGGGCGCGACCCTGTTCCGAAAAACAGGCGCACCCTCCGCTTCATAAATCTAATCAAAAAGTCTCTTATCACTCTGCCTGCGACAAATCAACGGCATAGTTGGCACGCTTGCCCGACGGATAGACACCCGTCATGAACAGCACCTGGTCGGGCGACTGGGAGGCGGCCTTCATCACGTCCTCCAGATCCTCCACCGACCGGAGCTGCTGCCCGTTGGCCTTCAGGATGATGAATCCCTTGCGGATTCCGCTTTCCTTCATGCGTCCGTCGGTCACACCTGTCACCTGCACGCCGTAGCCCAGGTTCAGCTGACGCTTCAACTCGTCGGGCACCGCGCGGAAGGCCGCGCCCAGAATCTGCATGTCGGCTTTCTTCACCACCTTCGTGTTGCCCTGCGCGTTTTTCAGCGTGATGGTGAATTCCTTGTCCTCCTTGTCACGGAACACTTTCACCTTCACCTTGTCGCCCGGACGTTTCTTGGCCAGCATGCCCTGCAGGGCCGCCATGGTCTCCACCTTCTCACCGTCGAGCGCGATGATCACATCGTTCACCTTCAGGATTCCGGCAGCCGAGCCTTCGTCGGTCACTTCCTTCACCTGCACGCCATATCCGATGCCCAGTTCCTTCTGTTCCTTGCGGATCTCTTCCGGATAGCTTTCCTTGCCCATGTCCATTCCGGCGATGCCCAGCAGCGCACGCTGCACGGTCCCGTATTGTTTCAGGTCGGTCACCACCTTCGTCATGATGCTGGTCGGGATGGCGAACCCGTAGCCGGAATACGCTCCGGTGGGAGAATACAGCATGGCGTTGATGCCCACCAGCTCACCGCGAGCGTTCACCAGCGCGCCGCCACTGTTGCCCTGGTTGATGGCCGCATCGGTCTGGATGAACGACTCCACCTGGTTGGCGCCCAGTCCGCGGGCCTTGGCGCTCACCACTCCGGCGGTCACCGTAGAGCCCAGATTGAACGGGTTGCCCACGGCGAGCACCCACTCGCCCACTTTCAGGTTGTCGGAGTTGCCCACCGGAATGGCCGGAAAGTCATCCCCCTCGATCTTCACCAGCGCGAGGTCGGTGGTCGCGTCAGTGCCGATCACGCGTCCCTTCATCTCGCGTCCGTCGTGCAGCTTCACGTTGATTTCGTCGGCCCCGTCAATCACATGGTTGTTGGTGACGATATATCCGTCTTTCGATATGATGACACCCGAACCGAATCCGCGCTGCTCCGGAGTCTGTATCTGACGCTGGCGTCCGCGTCCGTCGCCGAAGAAAAAGTCAAAGATGTCCGGCTGTGTCTGCACCACCTGCGTCTTGCTGCGCTGCACCGCCATGATGTGGACCACGGAATTCAGCGAGCTTTCCGCCGCCTTGGTCAGGTCCACCGGCTGCATGCTCGAGGCATCAAGGGCGGCAGTACGCGCCGGCACCGCCGTATGGAAAGCCTCATAGAAAGAGGCGTTTGCAGGAGCGTTCTTCTGCACCAGCGCATAGGATGTCACTCCGGCCACCCCCGCGCTCACGGCGATGACTGCCGCTGTGCCTATCACAATCTTAGTTACCTTTTTCATAATCTTATAGCCTTAAATTGTTAATTCAACCTTTGTTTTAACTTTTACGATGCTAAAGTAGAACAAATTCCATACGGTTGTACTCTTGGGCGGCTCTTTTTTCCGTCTTTTAACAATGCCCGCAAGCCACTTAACCGCAGTTAACGGGCAATTCTGCCAAATTTACATTCATTATCAGTCATTTTTTCAGCAGGATGACAGAACGGGCCTCCGCATGGCGCGGGACTCCGACAAAAACCGGAGCGAAAACGGCCGATAATTCAGTTTATTTTCGTAACTTTGCAATCCAGAAAAACAGTCGGCCGGTCTGTCGCTGATACCTTTCTGGTATGAGAGGAAAGTCCGGGCAACACAGAGCATCCTACTTCCTAACAGAAAGCTGTTCGCGAGGGCAGAGTAATGCAGAAGAAAACAACCGCCTCCCACAGGAGGCAAGGGTGAGAAGGTGGGGTAAGAGCCTACCAGCCATGCAGCGATGTATGGGCTGTGCATCTTAGGAGTTGTAAGGTCATGTAAACCGGCACTGAGGAGGGTCGCTCGCCCCACGTCGGAGGGTAGACCGCTAGAGCCTGGCGGTGACGTCAGGCGTAGATAAATGACAGACGCCCTGCTTGCAGGGACACAGAACCCGGCTTACAGGCCGGCTGTTTTTCTTTCTTACGGAAACACCGCCTTTAACGCTGACAACGATGAAAGCAAACATCAACGACATCTGGAAATTCCTGACCTACGACATCTGGCGCATCACGGAAAACGAGGTCACAAAAACCACCTATTCCCTCTACAACATCATCAAGACGGTATACATCTGCATCACGCGCTTCACGAAGGACCGCCTCATCAACAAGGCCTCCGCCCTGACCTACAGCACGCTGCTGGCCATCGTGCCGATTCTGGCGGTGCTGTTCGCCATCGCCCGCGGATTCGGCTTCGACAATGTGATGGAAGAGCAGATAAGAAGCAATTTCGGGGGAAGCCCGGAGGCGGCGGAGGCGATACTCCAGTTCGCGCAGTCGTATCTGTCGCAGACCAAGAGCGGGGTGTTCCTGGGTTTCGGTCTCGTCCTGCTGTTCTGGACGGTGATCAACCTGGTGATGGAGATAGAGATCACGTTCAACCGCATCTGGGAGGTGAAACGGCAACGCTCGGTCTACCGCCAGATCACCGACTTCTTCTCGATGATCCTGCTGGCGCCCATCCTGATTGTCGTCTCGGCCGGTCTCTCCATCTTCACGACCACCACCTTGCGGGAAATGGAGAACTTCGCCCTGCTCGCCCCCATCCTGCAGTTTCTGATCCAGCTTATACCTTATATATTCACCTGGTTCATGTTTACGGGCCTCTACATCTTCATGCCCAACACACGGGTGAAGTTCAAGCATGCCTTCATCGCGGGCGTCATTGCCGGAACCGCCTTCCAGGCCTTCCAGTTCCTCTACATCAACAGCCAGCTCTGGGTATCGAAATACAACGCCATCTACGGTAGTTTCGCGGCGCTCCCCCTGTTCCTGCTCTGGCTCCACATCTCATGGACCATCTGCCTGTTCGGAGCGGAGCTTACCTATGCCGGCCAGAACATCAAGAGCTTCAATTTTGAACAGGACTCCCGGAACATCAGCCTCCGCTACCGGGATTTCATTGTGATACTGGTCATGTCGCTCATCACCAAACGTTTCGAGAAAAACGAGCCGCCCTACACGGCCACCCAGCTCTCGGAAGAAAACCAGATTCCCCTGCGGCTGACACGCAAGATCCTGTACCTGCTGCAGGAAGTGGGACTGATCCACGAAGTGGCGAACGACAAGAAAAGCGAGGAGACATCCTACCAGCCCTCGATGGACATCAGCCAGCTGAGCGTAGGCCTGGTGCTCCACCGGCTCTATACGAAAGGTTCCGAGGATTTCAAGATAGACAAGGACAAGGAATTCAGCAACGAGTGGAAAGTGCTGATGGAATCAAGAGACGAATATTACTCGAAAACCAGCAAGGTGTTGCTGAAAGACCTGTAGACCCACCGGCCTGCAGGCCTTTCAGACCATATATCATTCGGACAGCTGCATCATCCGGCTCAGATACTTGCCGATGATGTCAAACTCGATATTGACCACACTGCCCACCTTCAGCGTATGGAAGTTCGTGTGCTCGTAAGTGTAAGGAATGATGGCGACCTGAAACGTGTCCTCCGTCGGATTGCAGACGGTCAGGCTCACGCCGTTCACCGTGACAGAACCCTTGTCGACCGTGAAATAGCCGCGCCGGGCCATCTCCTTGTCAAACTTGTAACGGAACGTGTAATACCAGCTTCCTTCCGCATCGTCCACAGCGATGCAAGTGGCCGTCTGGTCCACATGCCCCTGCACGATATGCCCGTCCAGCCGACCGTTCATCATCATGCTGCGTTCCACGTTCACCTTGTCGCCCACCTTCAGCAGTCCGATATTCGACCGTTCGATGGTCTCCCTCATGGCCGTCACCGTATAAGTGCCGTCCTGTATGCTTACCACCGTCAGGCACACTCCGTTGTGCGACACACTCTGGTCAATCTTCAGCTCGTCCACAAACGAGCATTTCAAGGTAAGGTGAAGATTCTCCTGTTCCTTCACGATCCTCACCACCTCCGCATATTCTTCTACGATTCCTGAGAACATAATATATCTTTGATTTTTGGATTATACAAACGAAAGACAAGGCCAAGCCTGTCACTTCTTCGGGATCGGCCTGCTCCACACCGTTTCCCCATCAGAACCGACCACCGAGATCGTGCCTCCCGCATAGTCGTCGATATAGGTGTTTCCCTTCACCAGCATATCCTCAGCCATGTGGATGGCCTTTTCAGGAGTACGGATGGAGAATCCTTTGTTGTCACTCAAATTCCCGTCAGAAAAATAAATGTCATAAGTCTTCATAAAGTTTTCATCTTCTAAAAAAATCGCGGCGCAAATATATAACACCCTCCCTTCAACACAAAATAAAAAACGGAAAACCTTGCGTGAGGACATAAAAAAAGAGAAACCAGCTTTCACTGACTTCCCGACATCCTGACCGAGCGGAAAACGAGACTCGAACTCGCGACCCCAACCTTGGCAAGGTTGTGCTCTACCAACTGAGCTATTTCCGCGCTTAAAACATGAACCGCGCTTATGTGGAGCGGAAAACGAGACTCGAACTCGCGACCCCAACCTTGGCAAGGTTGTGCTCTACCAACTGAGCTATTTCCGCAACGTAGTGCCCAGAACAGGACTCGAACCTGCATGCCTCTCGACACACGCACCTGAAACGTGCGCGTCTACCATTCCGCCACCTGGGCAACTACGGCCTTCCGGCCTTCCGCGCAGACTGTCTGCATTGAGCGGAAAACGAGACTCGAACTCGCGACCCCAACCTTGGCAAGGTTGTGCTCTACCAACTGAGCTATTTCCGCAATCGGCTTGGTGAAGGAAATGAGACTCGAACTCACACGACATAACTGTCACTACCCCCTCAAAGTAGCGCGTCTACCAATTCCGCCATTCCTCCAAAACCAAGTGCCCAGAACAGGACTCGAACCTGCATGCCTCTCGACACACGCACCTGAAACGTGCGCGTCTACCATTCCGCCACCTGGGCAATTGCGGCCTTCCGACCTCTTGGCGCAGACAATCTGTCACTGAGCGGAAAACGAGACTCGAACTCGCGACCCCAACCTTGGCAAGGTTGTGCTCTACCAACTGAGCTATTTCCGCAGCACGCTCGCAATTCATTGGAAGCATCTGTTTCCGAATTGCGAGTGCAAAGGTAGTGTTTTTTCCGAAACCTCCAAAACATATCCGAATTTTTTTGAAAATATGTGCGAATTTTCCTCTCAAACGGCCTCAGAAGCGGTTATAACGGCACTTTTCAACACATCCGGTCACGATAATCCTCGTACCGGAACGTGCGGTACACCTCCAGCGTGCCGTCGGCATGCAGCATGGCGATGGAAGGATGGCGGATGCCGTTGAACATGGTGGTCTTGACAATCGTGTAATGGATCATGTCCTCAAAGAGCACGCGCTCTCCCACTTCCAGCTCATGATCGAATCTCCAGCTTCCCATGTAGTCTCCGCTCAGACAGCTGTTCCCTCCGAGACGGTAGACATGATCCTCCTTCCGTGCGTATTTCACGGTATCGGCGGGCAACGACTCCGCACCGCGCACCCGGGGCTGATACGGCATCTCCAGACAGTCGGGCATGTGGCAGGTGAAGCTTACGTCCAGAATGGCCGTGCGTATCCCTCTGCTCTCCACCACATCGACCACCGAAGCGACCAGCGGACCGGTCTGCCAGGCGAAAGCCGACCCCGGCTCCAAAATGATGTGCAAATGCGGATACCGCGACCTCAGACCCTGCAGCAGACGGACCAGGTGGGCGGTGTCATATCCCTCACGGGTCATGAGATGACCGCCTCCCAGATTCAGCCACTTCAACTGTGGGAACCAACGGCCGAACTTCTTCTCGATATGCCTCAGCGTACGCTCCAGCTCATACGAGTCTGACTCGCAATGGCAATGGCAATGGAAACCCTCGATGCCTTCGGGCAAGCGGTCGGGCAACAAGTCGGCCGTCACGCCGAACCGGGTACCGGGAGCACAGGGGTTATACAGCTCCACCTCCACCTCGGAATATTCAGGATTCACACGGATGCCGCACGACACCGGCTCCCCGTTGGCTCTCGCCATGGGATAGAACCGTTCGTACTGCGACAGGGAATTGAAGGTGATGTGGCTGCAACACTTCAGGAATACCGGAAAATTCTGTTCCGTATACGCAGGAGAATAAGCGTGAGCCTTGCTTCCGAACTCCTCGAACGCAAGCCGGGCCTCATACTCCGAGCTGGCCGTGGTGTGACGGATGTACTCACGGAACACCGGGAACGATTTCCATATCGCGAAAGCCTTGAAGGCAAGGATGATCTCCACACCTGCCGTATCGGCCACGCTCTTGATCAGGCTCAGATTCCTTCTGAGCGGTTCCTCCTCCATCACATAACACGGAGAAGGGATTTGGGTCAGATTTGTCATATCAATGGGACCTTATAAGAAATTCAAGGGAGCCAGAGAAGCCACTCGGCTCCGCAAAATATCATTTCACTTTAAACCGGGCGAATTTCAGCAGCAGCTGCTTGACACCGGCATTCTCAAAACGTACGGTAGCCTTGCAGTTGTCGCCCACGCCCTCTATCTTCTCTATCACCCCCCGGCCGAAACGCTCGTGCTCGATCTGCCGGCCTTCCGACACGCCGAACGGATTGCCGGAACCGCCGTCTCCACCAGACGCGGACGAAGCGGAAGGGACAATCTTACGCAAGGTACGGGGAGGCACAAAACGATGAGGCTCCTGAGGGATCTCTCCCCCATCGAACATGGAAGCCCCATCCTGCCTGTCGTATGAGGAACGGTCGCTGTCACGTGACACCCGCGGCGTGGAATCCAGCCTCCCCATCCGACGGAAACTACCCTCCACCTCCTTACGGAACCGGCCGGCGCCCGCCTCCACCTGACGTGCCAGCTGCTCGCCCGGAGGCATGCTGAGAAAACGCACGTCGATGTCGCGCAAGAAGCGGCTCGGATTGCTGAACTCCATCTTGCCGTAACGGAAACGGCTTTTCGCGTACGAAAGACAGCAATGCGACTCGGCACGGGTGATCGCCACATAAAACAGGCGGCGTTCTTCCTCGAGCGCCCTCGGAGAGTCGGCCGAGATACCGGGGAACAATGATTCCTCCAGGCCCACCACAAACACGTTCGGAAACTCCAGTCCCTTGGCGGAATGAATGGTCATCAGAGTCACTTTCGGCACATCGTCGTCCTTGCCCTCATCCTGGTCGGTCAGCAGCGACACTTCCGAAAGATAATCGGAGAGAAGGACACGCGTGTCACCTTCCTCCTGCCTTCCGGCACAGAAATCATGGATACCGTTCACCAGCTCCTCTATATTCTCCTGACGGCTCAGGTTCTCCGGTGTCCGGTCCTGATAAATCTCACTGATGATGCCTGACTTCCGGACAATCTCCTGTCCCAGCTCATAGGCGTTCTTCACGGACGCGTCCTCCACGGAATCCGCGACCAGGTCACGGAAAGCCTGGAGCTTCGCCATCGTCCCCTTGGTGAGGGCCACCCCGTATGCCAGAGGATCGCACAACACGGTCCACAGACTGACATGGTTCTGTGCGGCCGCCTCCGCCAGTTTCGACAAAGTGGTGTTGCCGATGCCCCGCGCCGGATAATTGACGACACGCTTGAAAGCCTCCTCATCGTTCGGGTTCACCGCCAGACGGAAATAAGCGATGACATCCTTGACCTCCTTCCGCTGATAGAAAGACAGTCCCCCATACACCCGGTAGGCGATTCCACGTTTCCGCAAGGCCTCCTCAAAGATACGGCTCTGCGCGTTCGTACGGTAAAGCACCGCACAGTCACCGTACTCATAGCCGTCGCGCCGGTGCAGTTCCACGATCTTGTTGGCCACAATCTCGCCCTCCTCCACGTCGCTGTAGGCGCTGTACACAGGAATAGGCTCGCCCTTGTCGTTCTCTGAATACACCTCCTTGCGTATCTGCTCCCGGTTCTTCTCTATCAGGCTGTTGGCCGCGTTCACGATGGTCTGCGTGGAACGGTAGTTCCGCTCCAGCTTGAACAGCCGCGCGTCCTTATACTGACGGGTGAAATTCAGGATATTGTCGATATTCGCGCCACGGAACGAGTAGATGCTTTGGGCGTCATCCCCCACCACACAGATATGCCGGTGCCGTTCCGTGAGCTGAAGCACGATGCTGTGTTGGGCGAAATTCGTGTCCTGATACTCGTCCACCAGCACATAGCGGAAATGCTCCGCATACGCGTCGCGTATCTGAGGATTGTCCTTGAAAAGACGGTAAGTATACACCAGCAGGTCATCGAAGTCCATCGCGTCGCTCTGGCGACACCGCTCGCAATAACGCAGATAGATCTCTCCGGTCCGCGGAACCTTCGCCGCCTTGTCAGCTTCCCGCATCTCACCGCTCGCCGCATACGCCTGCGGCGACACCAGACGGTTTTTCGCGTTACTGATACGTCCCTGTATCATGCCCGGCTTGTACACCTTGTCGTCCAGCTGCATTTCCTTGACAATGGTCTTTATCAGGTTTTTCGAGTCGGCCGCGTCGTAGATGGTGAAATTCGGCGAGAATCCGACCGACGAAGCCTCCCTGCGAAGAATGCGGGAAAAGATGGAGTGGAAAGTGCCCATCCACAGACAGCGCGCCCTGTCGGGACCGACCTGACGGGCGATACGCTCCTTCATCTCACGCGCCGCCTTGTTCGTGAAGGTCAATGCAAGAATGGACCACGGCTCATAACCGTGGTCCAGCAGATAGGCTATCTTGTAAGTCAGCACACGTGTCTTGCCCGAACCGGCCCCCGCAATCACCAGCGAAGGGCCGTCGTTGTAGAGCACGGCCGCACGCTGGCTGTCATTGAGCTCGTCCAGATAATCCGTGGCCATAATCAGTTCTTAAAGCTATGGATCGGAGCCGGGATACGGCCTCCGCGGTTCACGAAAGCCTCACAGCTGAAACGGTTCACCGGCATCACCGGCGCATAGCCCAGCAGTCCGCCGAACTCTACCGTGTCGCCCACCGTCTTGCCGATGACGGGGATGATGCGCACCGCCGTCGTCTTCTGGTTCACCATGCCGATGGCCGACTCGTCCGCGATGATACCCGAGATTGTGGCCGCCGGAGTATCTCCCGGAATGGCGATCATATCCAGTCCCACAGAGCATACACAGGTCATGGCCTCCAGTTTCTCAAGGGTCAACGCCCCGGCTTCCACCGCGTCGATCATTCCCTGGTCCTCACTGACGGGAATGAACGCTCCGCTCAGCCCGCCCACATACGAAGAGGCCATCACGCCGCCTTTCTTCACCTGGTCGTTCAGCAACGCCAGAGCGGCCGTCGTACCCGGAGCACCCGGATGTTCCAGACCGATCTCCTGCAGGATCTCGGCCACACTGTCGCCTATCGCGGGAGTCGGGGCCAGTGAAAGGTCGATGATTCCGAACGGCACACCCAGACGGCGCGAAGCCTCCTGTGCCACCAGCTGTCCCACACGGGTAATCTTGAACGCCGTGCGCTTGATGGTCTCGCACAGCACCTCGAAGCTGGCGCCGTGGATCCGCTCCAGAGCGTATTTCACGACACCCGGTCCGCTGACACCCACATTGATGATGGCGTCCGCCTCCGACACCCCGTGGAACGCGCCGGCCATAAACGGATTGTCATCGGGCGCGTTGCAGAGCACCACCAGTTTGGCGCATCCCAGCGAGTCTTTCTCCTTGGTCATTTCCGCCGTCTCACGGATAATCTCGCCCATCAGCTTCACCGCATCCATATTGATTCCGGTCTTGGTGGAACCCACGTTGACCGAGCTGCATATACGCTCCGTGCAGGCCAGCGCTTTGGGAATCGAACGGATCAGCAGCTCGTCGCTGCGTGTCATGCCTTTCGACACGATGGCCGAATAGCCGCCGATGAAGTTCACGCCCAGTTCAGCCGCCACACGGTCAAGAGTCCGCGCTATCTGCACATAGTCGTCGGGAGTCTTGCAGGCCGTTCCCCCCACCAGTGCGATCGGAGTGATGGAGATACGCTTGTTGACGATGGGAATACCGTATTCCATCGAGATCTCCTCGCCCGTCTTCACCAGATTGCGGGCAAGGCGCGTCATCTTGTCATAAATCTTCTGACAGAGCACATCCAGATTGCTGTCCGCACAGTCAAGCAGGCTGATACCCATCGTGATGGTACGCACATCCAGATTCTCCTTGTCAATCATTTTGTTGGTTTCAGTAACCTCAGATATATTGATCATATACAATTGATGTTATAAGGATTAATGGTTTCAGATACGGTGCATCTTGTCGAAGATCTCCTCCCGCTGACATTTGATCTGCACACCCAGCTCGCGGCCCGCTTCGTCAAGTTCGCCGACCACCTGCGCGAAAGGCTTCTCAGTCTTTTCCATATCCACAATCATCATCATGTTGAAATAACCCTGGACAATGGTCTGGGTGATATCCAGAATGTTCACATTGTTCTCTGCCAGATAGGTGCATACCTTGGCAATGATACCCACCGTATCTTTCCCTACTACAGTAATAATCGTTTTGTTCATCGTTGTTCCGAATAATATGGTTAATTTGAGGCAAAGGTACACAAAATCTTCTCAAAAGAGCGATTTTTCACCGAGTATTTTCCTGCGGCCGCGCCACGGCCCTTTCATTTGGCGTGCCATTCTTTACCTCCCCAAAACAGCAAACTGGCGTGATTGCAAGATTATGGTGAACGCTGAGAAGGTGAAGCGTGAGGACGGATTTTCCCTTATATGATTGTCGGCTTCTTAATTCTTCTTTTCTCCGTCTTGCAATAACGCTTTTCCTTGTTCGGTGAGTCGGTATTTCTGGTCCCGATGCTTTAGATTTTCAGGATGGGTCTGTTTTACCAATCCACATTCCACAGCAGAAACTAAATAGTTTTTGCGGAAATTGTCACGTCCTTTCAGTCCCATACGCTCCATGACTTCTTTCAATGCAAGAGTTTCTTCAGACAGGCAACGGATAAGGGACATTACTTGTCCTGTTACAGGACCCGTTTCTTGACCTGCTACATGATCCGTTGGCGGAATTAATTTGAGTTGGGAAAATGTTTGAAAAGTTGCGCATATCGCTGATTCTTATCCATGCGGTTCAATGTAAGGCGATTAATCCTGTAAACCCCATAAACCATGAACACCCAATCATCTCTCCGCATATCCCCGGCATCTCGTTTTTTTGTATTATCTTTGCTCCCGTTTTCCGAAACCCATAAAATCCGACAGACCATGAACAATGACAACACCCCACATTCTGAAATACGGAGACTCCCCTCGTGGCAGGTCTCACTGATCCCTTTCGCCGTACTGACCCTATCCCTGGTGGTGGTCATCCGGATTTTCGGGCCCGACGCCCTGTCCGGCGGAAGCCAGGTGTGCCTGCTTCTGGCCTCGGCGGTCACCGCAGCCATCTCCATGGCAGCCTACGGAAACACCTGGCAGATTCTTGAGGACTGCATCCTCGACAACATCCGCTCCGTCGGCTCGGCCATACTTATCCTGCTGCTCATCGGAGCGATTGCCGGAACGTGGATGGTCAGCGGAATCGTCCCGGCCATGATCTGCTACGGAATGGAGATCATCGTCCCGGCCATCTTCCTGGCGGCGGCCTGCGCCATCAGCGCGCTGGTATCACTGATGACCGGAAGCTCATGGACCACCATCGCCACCATCGGAGTGGCGCTCATCGGCATCGGAATCGCACAGGGATTCGATCCGGGATGGACAGCCGGAGCCATCATCTCCGGAGCCTACTTCGGCGACAAGGTGTCGCCTTTGTCCGACACCACCGTACTGGCCTCGTCCGCCTCGGGCACCCCCCTGTTCACCCATATCCGCTACATGATGATCACCACCATACCCTCGCTCACCATCGCGCTGGCCGTGTTCCTCACCGTCAGCCTTTTCCATCCCACGGCGGACGCGTCGCAGACCGCCGAGTTTGCCGGAGCGTTGAGATCGGCCTTCCACATCACTCCCTGGCTGATGGCCGTGCCCGTACTGACCGGCGTGCTCATCGTCAGGAAAGTGCCTGCCATACTCACCCTCTTCTGCGCGGCTGTCATGGCGGCTGTCGTGGCAGTCATCTTCCAGCCCCAGGCCGTCTGGGCCGTGGCCAATCCCGGCCTTTCCACATCCGGCTTCTCCTCGCTCTCCTTCTGGGATGCCTGCAAGGGAATCACCGTCACGTTCTATGGGGCGACCGGCATCCAGACCGGCAACGCGGCCATCGACTCGCTCATCGCCACCCGTGGCATGACCGGAATGCTCAACACCATCTTCCTGATTATCTGCTCGGTGACATTCGGAGGAGTGCTGGCAGGCAGCGGCATGCTGAAAAGCCTGACGGAACTCTTCGCCCGTCTCGCCCAACGTGCGGTCACCCTGGTGGGAGCGACCGTGGGTACGGGACTGATGTGCAACATCGTGACCGGCGACCAGTACATATCCATCCTGCTGACCAGCAGCCTGTACAAGCGGCTTTATGAGCGGAAGGGATATGAAAGGCGGCTGTTGAGCCGTTCCGTGGAAGACTCCGCCACCGTGACCTCAGTGCTCATACCCTGGAACTCATGCGGCATGACGCAGGCCACCGTACTCAAGGTCCCCACGCTGGAGTACCTGCCCTACTGTCTGTTCAACATCATCTCGCCGTTCATGTCCGTACTGATGGCAGCCATCGGCTACAAGATATTCCGGAGCCGGCCGGAAAACAATTGAAAAATTTCCCGTAGGGACAAAAGTCCGCCCGCATGTTTTCAGGAGCTGTGTCAAAATGATTTGAAACACAGAGGCACAAAGACACAGAGTCTTTTATTTTATGGATTTATCACGGCTAAAGTGTCGGCACAGTCACTGGTGTAGAGGTTGGCTCAAAATAAAAGTCCGCTTTCATTTTATCATTCTGAGCAAAACGAAAAATCTCGAAAACACAAGCTAATGCACACGAGATTCTTCGCTTTGCTCAGAATGACATTACTTTTTGTAAAAAAAATAATCCGTGTAATCTGTGGTGAAAAAGACAATCCGCGGAAATCCGCGTGAATCCGCGGTTCAAAAACAAAGAACAAAAAAAACGGGAGCATGATCTCCATGTCCCGTTTTCCATCAGTATTCATTGACAACCGTCAACTTAGCGATATGTGTGTATATTTTTTAATCATCCCATCCCGGGTTCTGCGGTTCCAGCTGCGGGTTACGCTGCAACTCGCCTGTCGGAATCGGATAGAGATACATCTTGTCATCCCATGTACGGCTCTTGCCCGCCTGATAGCTCAGGTCCGCATTTGTATAGTTACCGTAGATGATCACACAACCGTTGTTTGCGCGCAGACCGTCTTTCGCCTGTGAGGCCTTGACGGAAATCTTCTTGCCCACGTAAGTCATCACGTTGTTCAGGATCTGTCCGGCCTTCCAGCGGCAGATGTCAGCGAAACGGAAGCCTTCGCCGGCCAGTTCCACACGGCGTTCACGACGGATTTCCTGCAACAGCGGAGAAAGCGTGTAGCCGTAGTCCGGCCAGTTGGGGTCGGTGAAGTTCACCGATGTGGTCAGGTGCGGCATGCCTACACGGTCACGCAGCTGGTTGATGGAGCGGTCCAGATCGTCCTGAGTGATGGAGCCCAGCTCCGCCTTGGCCTCCGCATAGATAAGCAGAGTCTCCGCATAGCGGTAGGCGATACCGTCGTGCACCTCAAGCGTATTACCCCGATGGGCAGTGGCCGGGTCATAACCCTTGATGGTCTGGTAACCGGTCGGGATGAACTGGGTGATGTAGGCGTCGTCGGCACCCAACGTGTCTTTTGTCACGATCACCGTATAGCTTTCGTTTCCTTCAAAGAACTTGTCGTTACGGATGGTCTGGGAAGCGCGCGGGTCGCGGTTGGCCAGTTCCTCAACCATTGTCTCGTCGGCTGTAGGATATGAAGTCAACGCTTTCGGCAGACCGTCGGCATACAGGTAGCCGTCCACGAAGTCTTTCGAGAAACCGGCCAGCGCCTCGTATGCGCCGTGACCCATGTTGTGGCGGCGCAACGGTTCCGCATAGTCGATATACAGGATGGCCTCGCTCAGGTTGCTCTTGTCCTCCATGACGAACATGTTGTAGTAGTCATGGGCCGGATCACCGTCCTTATAGATGGAATAGCGGCCTGAAGCCATCAGCGTGTTGGCCTCCTCGGCTGCCTTGGTCAGCAGGTCCGTATAATCATATCCCAGTTCCGAATGATATTTATAGTAGGTACCCTCGTGCAGGCAGACACGTGCCTTCACGTGGCGTGCCACGTCTTTCGTGATGCGGTTCGCGTCATCGCCCGTGCTGGTCACTCTGCCATCGGGCAACCACTGGATGGCGAAGTCCAGATCCTCGATGATCTTCTGTGCCACCTGGTTGCGCGGCATCTTCGGGCCGTACAGGATGTCCGTGTCGTCCACGTTCAGGTCTTCTTCCAGCCAAGGCACATCGCCGAAGGTCTTGATCTTGCTGAAATACTCCAGCGCACGGAAAAAGCGCATCTCGCCCACATAGCGGTTGATTTCGGCCTCAGAGCCTTCCACCGTCTGATAGTGCGTCATGAAGAAGTTGATGTTACGGATGTTCTGCCAGTCGCTCTTCGACCATTCCCCGTCTTCTGCAGGCACTGAATACTGGTCCCAGATGAACTGGTTGACGTTTCTCGGCACCATGTCGTCGCTGTTCTGGTCATCAATGTTGGCTACACCCATCGGCAAAATGCCATAGAATGCGGTGGCGTATGTCTTCAAGTCGTTCGGGGTAGTCCAGAACGTCTCGTCGTTCAAAGTCTGAGGCGCTCTTTCCAGGAATGCGTCGTTACATCCCGTCAAGGTGAAAGCCCCGGCAATCAAGCTATATAATAAATATTTACGTTTCATGTGATTAAATGTTTTGCAAGGTTAGAATGTGATGTTTACACCGACTGACAATGCTCTCTGCAACGGATAGTCGTACGGATTGTCCAGTTCCGGATCCATGCCTTCGGGTGTATGCTTGATGGTAAACAGGTTCTCAGCCGTGAAGTAGATACGGGCTTTCTGGATATACCATTTCTGGGTCAGAGTGGTCGGCAGTGTGTATCCGAGCGACAGAGACTTCATACGCAGATAAGCCGCGTTCACCAGATAGCGGGTCTGGTTGCGTCCCAATGCTGGACCACCGTTGAAACGGGCTACCGGGAAGTATCCGCCCGGATTGCTCTCGCTCCAGTAGTCGTTCGCGTATGCGGCGGGCACCTGCCATTCGCTGCCGTACTGCCATCTGTATGTACCCGGCAGATAAAGGTCACGCTTTCCTACGCCCTGGAAGAAGAGTCCGAGGTCGAAGCCTTTCCAGTCGACGCTGATGTTGAAGCCGTAACGGTAGCGCGGGCTGCTGTTACCGATAATCTTCTGGTCACCCGGGTTGTCCACCGTGTTGTCACCGTAGTCCACCACGCCGTCATCGTTGATGTCCATGAAGCGGATGTCGCCCGGCACCTTCGTGATACCGCCGTCCACTGTCGACTGGTCGGGAGCCGCATCGATTTCTTCCTGGCTCTGGAACAGAGTGGATTCGTAACCCCAGATTTCACCGATGGTCTTGCCTTCATAGTAATCGGCAGCCAGTGATTTGGTCGGGTTGTCATATTTCGTAATCTCGGCTTTCGTGTCAGACAGATTGAATCCTACCGAGTAATGCAGGCCGTTGTCAAACGTATCGTTCCAGGTCAGTGCAAGTTCCCATCCTTTGGTCACCATGTCGGCTGCATTCTCGTCCGGCTCGTCCATACCCAGAATGTTCGGAAGCAACTGAGAGGGGCCTAACATTCCTGTAGTCTTACGCTGGAAGTAGTCGAACGTACCGGTCAGACGTCCTCTCAGCATCGTGAAGTCAAGACCCAAGTCCCACTGGGTCACCTTCTCCCAAGTTACCGTATTACTTACCAGACTACCCGGAAGCACATAACGCAACTGCTGTCCGCCGAACAGATAGCCGGTAGTTCCGGTTCCGTAACTCGACAGATAGGCATGCCATCCGTTGTCCAGAGCCTGGTTGGCCTGGCTACCGTAAGAGGCTCTCAGCTTCAGGTCGTCGAAGAAGCCGTTGGTCGGGTTCTTGATCCATTCTTCTTCAGAAAGTCTCCAACCCAGAGAGAATGACGGGCTGAACACGGCGCGGTCGTCTTTCGGGAACTTGGAGGAAAGGTCGTAACGGCCGTTCAGTTCCACCAGATACTTGTCGGCAAACGTATAGTTGATACGCGCGAATCCGCTTCGGGTCGCCCAGCTGTCGTCGCTGTTACCTACATAGTCCTCACCGACAGCGGCGTTCATAGAAGGCAGGTCGTTGGAAATCAGATCGTCACGCTCCGCATAGAACGAGCGAGTGTGCTTGGTCTCCTGGTTGTAACCCAGCATCACCTTGAAATAGTGCTTGCCGAAAGTGCGCTCGTAGTTGCCCACCAGGTTGAACGCGTTGTATGTGTCGTTGTTCTGGTATTCATACACGTAGTTCGGGTCCATCCACTGGAACACTTGCAGGAAGCGTCCGTCCTGTCCGTACTCGTTGAACGACTTCATGTGGTTCTTGTTGTGCTGCGCATAGTAGTTGAACGTATAGTCCATCTTGATGCTCAGCCCTTCCAGCGGAGTCAGTTCCACCGCCAGCGTGTTCCAGAAGTCATTCTTCGTGGTCAGACGGTCACCGCCATCTTCCAGCACGGCCGCGAAGTTGGTGTAGTTACCCTGTCCGGACCAGTTGCCGTCGGGATGCTTCACCGGCATCAGCGGCTGGGTATCGTTACCGATCCACGCGTTGCCATGGGTGTTGTCCTGTGCGATACCGTCCTGCTCGGTGCGGATGAACGAGGTCTTCATGGACACATGCAGCCAGTCGTTGACGTCGTAGTTGATGTTGTTCACCACGTTGAACTTGCGGAAACCTTCGTCGCCGTAGCGGAGCAAAGAGCCCTGGTCCATATAGCCCACGGAAGTATAGTAAGTGGTCTTCTCGCTACCTCCGCTGATGTTCACGTTGTATTTCTGCACCGGATAGCTCTTCTTGTAGATCTCGTCCATCCAGTTGGTGTTACCGCAATACGCGTATTTGCCCTGCGTACAGTTGCCGTACTGCCAGCTGTTCGGGTCGGTGGCCACGAACACCGGAGAGTTGTTGGCCGGATCGTTGTAGTAGGCCGTGATATGGTCCATTTCCTCCTGGCTGAACACGTTACTTCCGCGGGAAGTCTGTCCTGCGGCATTCATCCAGGTGGCATACTGCATGGAGTCCATGTAGTCCGGACGGGTGGTCGGGCCGTTGAACGACACCGAAGCGTCGAGAGACACACGGGTAGGCTGGTTCTTCTTACCGCCCTTGGTGGTGATCAGAATCACACCGAAGGCCGCGCGCGCACCGTAGATAGAAGCCGAAGCCGCATCCTTCAACACGGACACGCTCGCCACATCCTGCGGGTTGATCAGGTCCGGGTCCATTTCCACACCGTCCACCAATACCAGCGGCGAACCGCCGTTGATGGAAGTCTCACCACGGACATTGAAGGTAGTTCCGCTACCCGGCTGACCGCTGGTGGTGATGTTCAGGTTAGGGATGGTACCCTGCAAACCTTGACCGAGGTTCACGATAGGACGGTCGGCCAACACTTCATCGTCCACCGCCGATACGGCACCGGTCAGGTTCGCCTTCTTCACGGTGGCGTAACCTACCACAACCACCTCATCAAGCAACTCCGTATCATCGCGCATGATCACGTTGAGCGGCTGGCCTTTCCATTCCACCTCAACGGTCTTGTAACCCACGAACGAGATCTGGATGATGTCTCCTTTCTTCACATTATTGAGGATGAAGTTACCGTCGATGTCGGTGATCACTCCGTTGGTCGTGCCTTTCACGATGACGGAAGCACCGATGATGGTTTCACCCGCGCCGTCCTTGACGACGCCTTCACATACATTTTCCTGCTGCACGGCATCCGTTTCAGATACCCCTCGCGCAGGAGCTGCGTTCATTGTCCCCAAGGATACGGTCCCCAGGAGCAACAGCAGGCTGACTGGTCTGAAAATTTTAAACATAAGTACTGATATTAAATTTAGGTTTCCTGTAATCAGAAAGTCTTTTGATTCTTTTGCGGTTTAACAAAGGAATGCGCCATTCTTCTTTTTTCAGGTTAACTATCTTTTTCCTATATACATATTAATTTAATATTGGGAACAAATATAGTAACATTTTATAAATTCATTACATTTTTCCGGTAAAATTCAATAAACCACCCCCATTTTTAACATTTCATTTCCCTTACATTCCTGTTCCAGTCCCGTCTCATCCGCCCTGCCGCCAAGAAACGAGGCTGTCTCAAAACGAGAATTGAGTATCAAAAAGCAATGAAAGCCTGTTTCTATTTTGAGACACCCTCCGAACGGTTCACTGCCATTATGGCATAAAAAAAACGCCTTGACGTTTTCATTGAAACGTCAAGGCGTTTTGGACAAAACGTCCTTATGTTTTACACGAAACGTAAGGACGTTTTTCCGAAAAGGCTTTTCATGCCATCCTGTCAGGCGTCATTCGGCCAGAGTCACGCCGATCTCGTTCATTTCCACCTCGGCGGGCGTGGACGAAGGAGTCGTGGCGTCCAGCTTGATGTAGCGTGCCTTCACCACGGACTTGAAAGCCACGGTCTGGGGCAGCGGATTGTGCATGATGTTGCTGAACTCGCCGTTGGTCGGCACTTCCTTCCACTGCTTGCCGTCCTGGCTGACATAGAACTTGTAGCGGAAGGCCATGGTGGGTTTCGCGGTCTCGTTCAGCGGAGCGTAAGTGAACGCCTTCAGGCTGACGGTCTCGCCCAGGTCGATGACCAGCGGCTGCTTCTCCGTCACCTTCCATCCGGCGCGTGAGAGTCCGTTCCATTCCGAGCGGTCGGCCACTTCTTCCACCGGTTCCGCATAATAGGCGGCCACCTTGCAGATGTTCGCCTTCCTGCGGGTGGACTTGATTGTGACACGCAGCTTCCCGGCCTCGGTGTCGGCAAAGCGGAGCATACGCTTGTAGCCGATGGTCGTACCCTCGCAGAGCGGTGTCCACTGTCCGTCCACGAACGCCTCCACGGTAAACGCCTCCACACGCTGTCCCTTCGCGATGTCCTCCTGCAGGAGCACCACATTGATCTTCGAGTCCGGCTTCAGGGTATACTCACGGCTGTCGCCTTCGGCCGCCTTCCAAAGTTCACCGCCGTCCTCCACATAGTCGGTGGCCAGCATCTTCTGTCTGTAGGCCGCGAATTCCTTCAGGCGGGCGATGTCGTTCTCGTGAATCAGTCCGCGGCGGTCGGGCGGAATGTTGAGCAGGAGCACGGAGTTATAGCCGACCGACTGGAAATAGATGTCGGTGAGATGTTTCAGACTCTTCACCTTGCCGTCCTCTTCCGCATGGTAGAACCATCCCGGACGGATGGACACGTCCACTTCCGACGGATACCAGAACAGCTCGCTGGCCTTGGCCAGCATGTCGCGGCTGCCCAGGTCGTCGGACGTGTTGGAAATCTCCAACGCACCGTTGTTGGCTTCCGAACGCGCGTAGATGCCCGGAGTGAGCACCGTGGCGCTCCATTCCGTCTCGCGGCCCAGACCCCTCTCGTTGCCTACCCAGCGCACGTCGTCGCCCATGATGGCCATGGTGGCCTTAGGCTGGAGCTTCTGGATGGTCTTGTAGAACGCGTCCCAGTCGTACACCTGCTTCTTTCCGTTGGGTCCCTCGCCGTTGGCTCCGTCGAACCACACCTCGTGCACCTCGCCGTAGTTGCTCAGCAGTTCCGTCAGCTGGTCGATGAAATACTGGTTGTAGCGCGGAGAGTCACCGTAGCATTCCGCATTGCGGTCCCACGGCGACAGATACACGCCGAACTTCATGCCATACTTCGTGCAGGCATCGCGCAGCTCCTTCACCACGTCGCCCTTTCCGTCCTTCCATTTGGAGGAGGCCACCGAGTGTTTCGTGGTCTTGGTGGGCCACAGACAGAATCCGTCGTGATGCTTGGCGGTCAGGATCACCATGTTGAAACCGGCCTCCTTGAGATTCTTCACCCACTGTTCCGCGTCCAATTCGGAGGGGTTGAAGATTGCCGGATCCTCGGTGCCGTCGCCCCACTCCCTTCCCGTAAAGGTGTTGATACCGAAATGGAGGAAAGCCGTCAGCTCCAGCTTCTGCCATTCCAACTGCTGCGGAGTGGGCACCACGCGTGCCGCCATATCCACTTTCTGTTCCAGGGAGGTTCCTTCGGGAAACTCCACATGCTTCACGTAATACTCCTCGCTCTTCTCCGTGCATCCGGCCAGTCCGGCGCCCAGCAAGCAGGCCATTACCGCAAATCGATTCAAAACTTTCATGATACTTTGCTTTATGGTTAATACAACAATTCCTCATTTTCTCCGTGCCGGAAAGGGTCACAGCGGAAGTCCGTAGCGTCCGTCCACAATCTCCTCCAGACTTTCCTTCATGGCGTCCAGCACGTCCGGACGCTCGGCGGCAAGGTTCTTCTTTTCCGAAGGGTCGTTCTTCAGGTCGAACAGCTGCGGCTCTCCGGAGTTTCCGGTCTCGATGCGCACCGAACTGATATACGGCTCCCCTCCTCCGGGCCGGATATATTTCCATCCGTCCTGAATGAGCGAGAGGTTGTTGGCCCCGTTCTGCACCACCAGGTTCTTCCGTCCCTTCCGGTCCTTTCCGAGCCATACGTCCGACTGGTCGCAACCGTCGGGCGTGGCCCCTTCCGGCAGCTGTTCGCCCAGCAGGGCGGCGAAAGTGGCCATCCAGTCAATCTGGCAGGCCAGCGCGTCGGACACCTGTCCGGGTTCGATATGGTTTTTCCAGCTCCAGATGCAGGGAACGCGCGTTCCGGCCTCATACAGGCTGTACTTGCCTCCCCGGTAGATACCTCCGGGCTTGTGGTCGCCCAGCAGTTCCACCGCCTGGTCCTGATAGCCGTCGTCCACCACGGGGCCGTTGTCGCTCGACACCACCACGATGGTATTCCCGTCCAGTCCCAGACGCTCCAGCGTATCCAGTATCTGTCCTACCGCCCAGTCGAACTCAAGCAGGACATCGCCGCGGGGACCCATTCCGCTCTTCCCGGCAAAACGCGGGTCGGGCACACGGGGCACGTGAGCGTCCTGGGTGGCGAAATACAGGAAGAAGGGCTTGTCCTTCTGCTCCTCGATGAAGGCCACTGCCTTGTCGACCAGCGTGGCGGCTATCTCCTCGTCCTTCCACAACGCCTTCTTTCCGCCTTTCATGTAGCCGATGCGCGAGATGCCGTTCACGATGCTCATGTCGTGCCCGTGCGACGGCCGCATCCGCAGCAGCTCAGGGTTGTCGCGTCCGGTAGGCTCTCCGGGAAAATTATGCTTGTAGCTCACCTCGATGGGGTCGGCCGGATCGAGGTTCACCACGTTTCCGTTTTCCACGAACACACAGGGCACACGGTCGCCCGTGGCCGCCATGGCGAACGAATAGTCGAATCCCAGGTCACCGATGCCGGGAACCAGTTTCTCGTTCCAGTTCTGGGTGCCGTTCTCCTCGCCCAGCCCCAGATGCCATTTCCCGACCATTCCCGTGACATATCCCGCCCCGTGGAACAGGTCGGCCATGGTGAACCTGTCAGGACGGATCACCATACCGGCGTCCCCGTCGGCGATTCCGGTCCCACTCCGTCTCCAGGCGTATTCCCCCGTCAGCATGGCATATCGCGAGGGAGTGCTCGTGGCGGCCGCCGAATGGGCGTTCGTGAAGCGGATTCCGGCCTGCGCCAGACGCTCCACATTGGGCGTACGGACCGTACGCGCACCGTTGCAGCTCAAATCACCGTAGCCGATGTCGTCTGCATAAACCAACACTACATTCGGACGGGAAGGCTCTCCTTCCGCCCAGGCATAAGCCGATCCGCATACCATAAGGACGGATGGAACAAGGTAACGATTCAGGTTCATGTTTCTTAAATTTACAATCTGTAGGGGACAAATATAACGAGATTTTTTATAACTGCCGTACGGAAACTGAAATTATTAAGTAACCGGCCGCGATTCACGGGAAAACCGGATTGCCGGAGACACAAAAAAAGAGGGTGTGCCGCAGTGTGAAGCGAACACCGCACACGGCACACCCTCAAAGGGAAAGGTATGTTTTTTTCCTTACTTGGCCACCCTCTCAAGCCATCTCACCATGGACAGCATCACGATCATCGACGCGCCCGTGGCCCCGACGAACACGAGCCAGCAGGCCCAGATGGGAACCGTGGTGTAAAGCAGACCGCCGATGAACAGCAGCGAGTTGCCCACAGCCGTAGCCGCCAGCCAGCATCCCTGCATGAGTCCCTGCAAATGCGGAGGAGCCACCTTCGACACGAACGAAAGACCCAGCGGAGAGATGAAAAGCTCGGCAACGGTCAGGATGAAATAAAGCCCTACCATGATCCACGGAGTGACGCGGATGGCACTGACCTGCTCCTCGGTCATGACCGCCAGCGCGTCCTTGGCCGGCAGGGTGAGCGAGAAGAACATCAGGAACAGATATGCCAGGGCGGCGATGCCCATACCGATGGCGATCTTCATCGGAGTGGAAGGCTCCTTGCCCCTCTCTTTCAGCGAGCCGAAAATCCACATGATGATCGGGGTGAGGAACACCACGAAGAACGGATTGACCGCCTGGAAGATCTCGGCACCCTTGATCTGGGTGAATCCCAGGTCGATGTTGATGACACTCAGGTCCACATAGTCGCGTGCGAAGTAGGTCAGCGAATAGCCGTTCTGATGGAACGAGAGCCAGAAGAAGATGACCACTCCGAACACGGCGAACAGCGCGTAGATGCGCTGACGGATCTCGGTGGCGCTGATCCGCACTTCCTCCCTGCTCACTTTCGCGTCGCCGGGAGCGGGCTCCACGGCCTTCTTGCCCGGATCGGGGAACGAGCTCTTGTGTCTGAGATAAATGGCCAGCGAAATGAGCATGGCCACGATGGCCGCCATGAACGCATAATGGAAACCGCGGTTGAACACGTCCAGATAGCTGTTCACGAAAGCCGTCATGTCGGTCACCTGACTGCCGTCAAGCATCACCTTGTTTGCCAGCACGTTCAGCTTCTCCACCTCCTGCGGAAGCATGGCTCCGGCTCCTTCCAGATATTTGTGGCACAGCTCGGGAAGAGTGGCGTCATAGTCGAAGCCATTGCTCCTGAGCCACCAGTTGCGCACGCCGATGGCGATGAACGGCGCGAACACGGCACCTACGTTGATGAACATGTAGAATATCTGGAAACCGGCGTCACGCAGGCTCGAATATTTGGGATTGTCGTACATCTGGCCGACCAGTGCCTGCAGGTTGCCCTTGAACAGACCGTTGCCGAAGGCGATGACGGCGAGCCCCACACAGGTGATTCCCAACGACAAGGGCAGGTTGTGCACCGGAGTCGGAGTCGGAACGGCAATGATGAGATAGCCGAGGGCCATGAGCACCAGTCCCGCCAGGATGGTCCCCTTGAAGTTCTTGGTCTTGTCGGCAATGATACCTCCCGCCAACGCCAGGATGTAGATGGAAGCGTAGAACGCGGAATAGATATATCCGGTCGTCGTCTCGGACAGGCCGAATTTCGCTGAGATGAACAGGGTCAGGATAGCCATCATGATGTAAAAGCCGAAACGCTCGCCCATATTGGCCAACGCGGCGGCCACCAACCCCTTAGGATGCTTGTTGAACATAGTTAATGAAGATTTAATAATTGATTGATTAGTTAAAATTCACACTTAGGGGCAAATATACGGAAAATCCGCGAACATGCAAGCAAAAGTGCCGTCCAAAAGAGGAAAAGGCCGGCAGCGCCTTCATCCGGACCACCGTGTTTTACCGCCTTTCCCTGCAGCAGTAAGTACACACAAAATCGGGATGGATGAAATAACGGACGGGGAACACCCCCCCGGCCGTAGGGAAAAGGCTTTCGCCCGGAAACTCCCCCTCGCCAGAGAGAGTGAAGGGACGGATGCGGAGATGGCCGAGAAAGTCAACGCCCTCCTGGTCCAGCACCTTATACAAGGTCTCTTTCGCCGACCAGTGCAGGAGAAGCTGCAGCAGGTATTCCCGGTCGGTCATATTCTCCGCCCCCGGCAGCTCGTCGGCACGCACGAAACGGGACGCCACCTTCCTCACCCGGTCCCCGACCTGCTCTATGTCGATTCCCGGAACGAGACGGTCGTGCAGTCCTACGGCCACATAGCCGCCGGTATGCGAGATGGTCACCTGACGCTCCTCACCCTCCAGACAAGGCTTCCCCGACGGAGCATGCACGACGCGGCATTCCTTCCCCGAAAGGGTCTTTAAAAGCACGCGCACGCCAAGGATCTCCATGCGGCGTTTCGGCGACCTCACCCCATCCAGCTCAGGCCCGAACAGGGACCTGTCGTCCAGCATGGCTTCAAGCTCTCCGGCGGACTCGGACATTTTCCAGACGCCCCACAATCCGCCGTCATATTCCCAACGGGCAAGCAACGGCATGGTCAGCTGTTTTCTTTTTCCGTCTCACCCCCAGCCGTGGGAGGCAGGATGACGACCTTGACTTTCAGAATGCGGCGGCTGTTCATCTCCAGCACCTCGAAACGGAAGTTGCGGTATTCAAGCACCTCATGCAAGGCAGGGAACTCCCCTTTCAGCTCCAGCACAAGTCCCGCGAGCGTGTCGGAATCTCTCGCCACCTCCTCAAACTCGTCGGAGTCCACCTTGACAATCTTGTAGAAGTCCGAGAGCAGGGTCTTCGCCTCGAACACGAACACATTGTCCGACAATTTCACGTAGGTGCGCTCGTCATCGTCGTATTCATCGTTGATCTCCCCCACAATCTCCTCTATCAGGTCTTCCATCGTGACGATTCCCGAAGTGCCGCCGAACTCATCGACCACCACCGCGATATGGATCTTGTTGGCCTGGAAGTCACGCAACAGGTCGTCAATCATCTTGGTTTCGGGCACGAACAGCGCCGGCCGGACCAGGTTCTGCCACTTGAACTCGTCCCCACGGTCCAGATACGGAAGCAGGTCCTTGATATACAGGATACCCTTGATGTTGTCGCGCGAGTCCTCGTAGACCGGGATACGGGAATACCCGTTGTCGACCACACACTTCAGCACGCCCGAGAAAGGAGTCTTTATCTCGATGTCCACCATGTCAAGGCGTGAGGTCATCACCTCCTTGGCCGTCTCCTCGCCGAAACGGATGATTCCCTCCAGCATGTTGCTTTCTTCGGGAGTCTCTTCCTCGATGTCCGTCAGTTCCAGAGCCTGCGAGAGGTCGCCGACGGAAAGGTTGGAAGCCGGACGGTTTTTCCGGGCAAACCGGTTGATGAAGAAGGAAGAACGCACCAGCAGGGACGACAGCGGACTGAACACGGCACGCAACACGCACACCGTGGGAGCCGCCTTCCGGACGAAAGCCAGCGGATGCTGCGCCGAATAGATCTTGGGGATGATCTCACCGGACATCAGAATCAGGAAAGTGAGAAGGATGGTCATCAGGACAAGGCCCAACACCCGGAAGGGACCGAAATCCACGACAGAAAAGAAGAAAAAGTCCAGCAACAGGACGACGGCCACATTCATGAAATTGTTGGAGATCAGGATGGTGGCCAACAGATGTTCCGAGTCGTCAAGCAAGGTTTTCACACGTTTGTCCGCAGGATGCTCCCCCTCATTGATCTCCTCCCTGTCAGAGGAAGAAAGCGAGAAGAACGCGGTTTCAGAAGCCGACACAAGGCCGGAGACATAAAGCAACACAAGAGCCGCGAGCAAGGCGGCCGTCTCTCCTGCAGTAACAGGAGTCACTACGATTCCATTGAAAATATCCGCCAGGCGGCATAAATACGAGTCAGGGTCCATTCAATTCGTAATAGTTAAACAATAAAGGAGGCATGTCCTCACAAGACACCCTCCTTGCATACTCTCTCAAAAAGGAAGCTCATCGGAGGGAGCCGGCTCCACAGGCGTCTGTGCGGTGTTCCGCACTTCCGTCGCGGGCTGCTGCGGCGCAGTCTGCTGTGCGGCACGGGGGGACAGCATCTCCATGTTGTCGCCGAAAATCTCCACCACATAGCGCTTCACCCCGTTCTGGTCGTCATACGACCGTGAACGGATCTTCCCTTCGATATACAGCTTGTCTCCCTTGTGTACATATTTCTCGGCCGTCTCGGCCAGTCCCCTCCACAATACGATGTTGTGCCACTCCGTACGTTCCGGCACACGGGTGCCGTTTGTCAAGGTGTAGGCCCTGTCCGTCGTCGCCAACGGGAATGTGGCTACCGCCACACCGCTGTCCAGGTATCTTACTTCAGGATCTCTCCCCACGTTACCGATCAATTGTACTTTATTCAATGACATAAATGAGACTTTCTTGATTTATGGGCTTCAAAAGTAGAGAAAAAAAACGAGAAACCAAACGGGAGACCGGGAATTTATCAAAATCTTCCGCCAATATCCGCCGGAATCCCGGCAGTTCCGCTCCAGGATCTGACAATTCCACCGCATAACAGTCCGCATGGACCACGCGGTGGGAAAGCACGTGCCTGACTCCCGACGCCACCGGACGCACGCTCAGGATGCCTTTTCCGGCGAACAACGTCCGGAATGCAGGCGTGGCGGACAGTTCGGGCCATGTGACCGCCTTTTCCGTCTCCACCAACGGAAACTCATAGAGATTCTGCCAGATGTCGCCCGGCATACGTTTCCGGATAAAGGTATACGCACCTGCGCACACGTACATATAATTAAAATAACGGTCGGCAAGCTTCGGTTTCCGGCGTTTCCGGGGGAACTCTCCTACCCTTCCCTGACGGAAAGCCGAACACTCCCCGGCAAAAGGACACATCCCGCAATCGGGAGAAGAGGGCACGCACTGCAACGCCCCGAAATCCATGATGGCCTGATTGTATTCCGCCGGCCGCTCCTTGTCGAGCATCTCATGGGCCAACGCGGCGAAAAGCTTCTTCCCCTTCGAAGTGCCGGCATCCTCGTCCACACCCAGATAACGCGACAGCACCCTGTACACGTTGCCGTCGACCACCGCACAAGGCATGTCATAGGCGAACGCACAGATGGCGGCGGCCGTATAGTCGCCCACCCCCTTCAGCCGGCGCACGCCCTCAAAAGTCGTGGGAAACGCGCCCGCTCCGGCCACAGCCTTCGCCGCCGTATGCAGGTTCCTGGCCCGGGAATAGTAGCCCAGTCCCTGCCAGTATCTCATCACCTCATCCTCGCCGGCCCCGGCCAGCGACTCCACGTCCGGAAAACGCCGGATGAAACGGCAGTAATAATCATACCCCTGCGCCACGCGTGTCTGCTGGAGGATGACCTCAGACACCCATATCCTGTAAGGGTCGCGCGTCTCCCTCCACGGAAGTTCCCGGCGATGACGGCGGTACCATGCGATCAACTTGTCAGCGAATCGGTCCATTCCACATTTTTTGCGGCAAAGGTAATCATTTTCCCCGGAAACAGTCCCTTTACGCTCCCGACAGGCGCCGCCAAAACAGGAAAAACACACAAAACAGAGACATTTATCGAAAATTATCCCAAAGAAATTTTCCAGTGAGCGAGAAAAGCTATATATTTGCATTCCAAAAAATTAAGAATTAGGTATAACAATAATTTTTAGCGAAATGACTAAAGCAGATATCGTAAACGAAATCGCCAAAAACACAGGAATTGACAAGGCAACAGTATTGACCACACTGGAGGCGTTCATGAAATCAATCAAAGATTCTTTGTCGAAAGATGAGAACGTTTATCTCCGTGGATTCGGTAGTTTCATCGTGAAGAAAAGAGCGCAGAAGACTGCCCGCAATATCTCAAAGAACACTACCATCATCATTCCGGAACACAACATTCCGGCATTCAAACCGGCAAAGACTTTTACTCTTTCAGTAAAAAAATAAAATCAACATTAGTATTAACCCATAAAATTTTGAAGCTATGCCAAGCGGAAAGAAAAGAAAAAGACATAAAATGTCTACTCACAAGCGTAAGAAAAGACTGAGAAAGAACAGACATAAAAGCAAAAAATAATTTTTAGTCTGTCCGACTGAATAAAGAACAAACTTGCAAAGTGCTTTAAGTAGTCTTTCAGGTTTGTTCTTTGTGTATTGTACCTACGCGGAACGCCTCCCTCCGCCTCCTGAGCGGACAAGGAGGTGTGCGGAAAACTTTTTTATTAACCCGATAAACTAAGTATCAAGTGACAAGCGAATTAGTAGTAGACGTACAACCCAAAGAAATCTCCATCGCCCTCATGGAGGACAAAAACCTGGTGGAATTTCAGAAAGAAGAGCAGAACCTTTCATTCGCGGTAGGCAACATGTACTTGGGCAGAGTGAAGAAACTGATGCCCGGACTCAATGCCTGTTTCGTGGATGTGGGCTTTGAAAAAGACGCTTTCCTTCATTACTTAGACTTGGGACCACAATTCCATTCCTACCAGAAATACGTCAAGCAGGTCATAAGCGACCGCAAAAAGCTTTTTCCGATGTCGAAAGCCACGGTACTTCCCGACATCGAGAAGGACGGGGCCATATCGAACGTCCTCAAGCAAGGACAGGAGGTCATCGTACAGATCGTAAAGGAACCTATCTCGACAAAAGGTCCACGACTGACCTGCGAGCTTTCTTTCGCGGGACGTTATCTGGTGCTCATCCCGTTCAATGACAAAGTGTCGGTGTCACAGAAGATAAAGTCGAGCGAAGAGCGCGCGCGACTCAAACAGCTCCTGCAAAGCATCAAGCCGAAACATTTCGGCGTAATCGTGCGCACGGTAGCCGAAGGCAAAAGAGTGGCCGAACTGGACGCCGAACTGAAAGTATTGCTGAAACACTGGGAAGAAACAATCACCAAAGTGCAGAAAGCGACCAAACTGCCTGCACTGGTCTACGAGGAAACAAGCCGCACCGTAGCCATGCTGCGCGACCTGTTCAACCCTTCGTACGAGAACATCTACGTGAACGACGAAAACGTATTCAACGAAGTAAGAGATTATGTGGCGCTCATCGCCCCTGAAAGGACGGACATCGTAAAGCGCTACACTGGAAAACTTCCCATCTTCGACAATTTCGGCATTACCAAGCAGATAAAGTCATCATTCGGACGGACCGTCTCTTACAAGAGCGGAGCCTACCTGATCATCGAACATACCGAAGCGCTGCACGTGGTGGACGTGAACAGCGGCAACCGTTCGAAATCGGCCAACGGACAGGAGGCTAACGCGCTGGACGTCAATCTGGGAGCGGCCGACGAGCTGGCGCGACAGCTCCGGCTGAGAGACATGGGAGGAATCATCGTGGTAGACTTCATAGACATGAATCTGGCCGAGAACCGCCAGAAGCTGTATGAAAGGATGTGCCAGAACATGCAGAAGGACCGTGCGAAACACAACATCCTTCCGCTGAGCAAGTTCGGACTCATGCAGATCACCCGCCAACGCGTGCGCCCCGCCATCGACGTGGCCACCGATGAAGACTGCCCCACCTGTTTCGGAAAAGGAAAAATAAAGCCGTCTATCCTGTTTACCGACTCACTGGAAAACAAGATAGACTATCTGGTCAACAAGTTAGGCATGAAGAAATTCACCCTTCATATCCATCCGTACGTAGCCGCCTATGTGAACCAGGGAATCGTCTCCCTGAAACGCAAGTGGCAGATGAAGTACGGATTCGGTATCAAAGTCATACCCAACCAGAATCTGGCTTTCCTCCAGTACAAGTTCTTTGATTCCCACGGACAGGAGCTTGACATGAAGGAAGAATCAGAGATAAAATAATCCGACGGAATTTTTCCGCGACAAAAAAGAGATGCTTATCTTTGCAGAAACGATAAGCATCTCTTTTTTTCATGAAAGCTGAAAACTATTCTCCCATTCTGGAAGATGCCGGAATCCGCCCCACTTCCACCCGGCTGCTCATCTACGGCGCGATCTGCCGGATGAGCGACACCTTCAGCCTCACCTCGCTTGAGGACGAGCTGCAAAGCATCGACAAGTCAGTCATATTCCGCACGCTCACCCTCTTCCACGACCACCACCTCATCCACAGTGTGGACGACGGGAGCGGCTCCCACAAGTTCTGCCTCTGCCACAATCACGGGCACTGCAAGTCTGAAGAGGAGCATTGCCACTTCTATTGCGAGAAATGCCAGAAAACCTATTGCCTGAACGATGACATGATTCCGGCCGTGAAGATTCCCGAGGGCTTCAGCGTACGCAAAGTGAACTATATCATGAAAGGAATCTGCGCGGAATGCGCAAAAAAAGAGAGGCTGTCTTAAAGACAGCCCCATCGCTTTATTCTTCCGCCTCTCCGGCCTGCGGAGCTTCCACAAACTCCGTCTCGCCGTTCGACACCAGCAGATTATACCATTGGATCAGTTTCTTGATGTCACTGGTATGCACACGGTCGCGGTCGTAGTCCGGCAACACTTCTCCCATATAGGCGTGCAACGCGTCGGACGATGCCTTCTTGTAGTCAACCGAAGCCACAGCCCCGTTTTCCTTCTTCTTGACCGCCTCAAGCACTTCGCCCAAGGGCACCTCGTCGCTGTCTGTATACATCGCGATATCACCCAACGAAATCACCTTGTCACTTCCATATACAGGCATCCTCTTCCTTTCCGCATTGACTGACTCCACAATCAACATGTTTCTCGCCTGAGAAACAAGCTTATACAAACCGGGCTTGCCGGAAATTGCCAAAATTGTCTTCAACATATCTGTACTAAATATATCAATGAATAAATTTATTTGTTTCGGGAGACAAAAATACAACGCCTCCCCGACATACACAAACTTATACAAGCTCTTTTCTGCCCACAAGTGAAATAAGAAGCGAATCCAGCTGTGGAGCCAGATCGGAAACGCCGTCATTAAGCAGTACGAAATCAGACCTGAGCCGTTTCTCCTCCTCGTCCATCTGGACGGCCATCCGTGCCCTGACCTGGGCCTCTGTCGCCTTGTCACGCTCCATTGCCCTGCGCACACGCAGACCGACAGGAGCATACACCATGGCCACCTTGTCGACCCCATGATGAAAACCGGACTCAAAAAGAATGGCGCATTCCATCCCCACAAGCGGACAGCCCTCTTGCCGCCTCACCTCGGCCCAACGCTGGAAATCCTCGAACACATAAGGATGGATGATGGAGTTGATCCGCCGCGCGTTTTCCTCAGAGGCGAAAAGATAAGACGCCAGCAAAGGCTTGTTGAGACCTCCCCCGGAGTCATACACACCGTCTCCCAGCAACAGTCTCAGTTCCCTGCGCACGGAAGGATGAGCGGCGATGATGCGTTTCGCCTCCGAATCGGTGTCATACAGCGGCATACCCCTCTCCGCCAGCAGACGTGACACATACGACTTTCCGCTGCCGATTCCACCTGTTATACCCAGCCTAATCATCAATCGAGTCAGTTTTGGCCTCTTCAGGAAGCTGTTCAATCAAGTACTCCACCGCGGTGGGATTCATCCGGACATGGCTCGCATATTCCGGCTGCTTCTTGATGTTGAGCACGATTCTGTCACTCTTGTTCTCAAGCAGTTCCTCATAAGACACTCCGATAAAGAAATCCTCGGGAGAAGCGGCCTTGAAATCCTTCAGGCCCACCTGGAACGTGACCTGCACCTTTGAAGGAAAAGTCCTCAACAGTTTTCCCGAAGGAAAGTTCAGTCCCACAACCGGAATCTCAAGAGTCTTTTCCGAATACATGTCGGTACACACCGTCACATCCGCCGTCTCAGGAATGAACTTCACCCCTCTCAGCTTCTGCAGCCTCACATGGATCCTCATCGTGTCAGTCAGGTCCTTTGCCACGAAGGGGGCCGTATAAGCCACAGTCAGCGAGTTCAACAGGTCTTTCGGCGCGTATACGGTCACAGAATCGGGCGATACACGTGTTCCGCTCACATAATACTGACGTCCCGCCGAAATGGTGCCGTTGATGGCCACTGGTATCTTCTTCGCCTCGCCCTGCGAATAAATGAACTCAAGCGTATCGGGACGTATGCCCACAAGACGCGTGGAATTGTTCAGTTGGGAAGTGATTTTCCGCACCACGTCCGCGACGGGAATCTGCACATGACCGCCCTTGTCCCTATACTCCTCGAAATTGAACACGATGGGGAAAAAGGTCCGTCCCAGCATATAGTTCAGCAGCACCGTCCCCCTGTCCTCCACCTTCACCCTGACCTCATGGGGAATCTCCGAGGTCATCACCACCTCCTTGGGCACATCCTTCAGGCGGACAGGAATCTTGAACACGGCCTGATACTTGTCATTCATGGTCTGGAGAAACCAGAAGCAGGTCGAGACGAACACGAAAAACAAAAAAATCAGAAACTCCCTGCATCTGTCGCTGAGCAGGAAGTTTCTGACGCGTCTATAGGCAATTAGATAATGCTTCTTTATGACCTTAGTGTCGAACATGGCTGTTCGCTCTCTTATTTTCCACTCTGAGCCTGTGCGTCAGGGTAGATGGAATTCTTGTCAACCTTGATCTTTACGCTGGGAGAGATTTCCACCACCACCGCATTGTCCTCCAGTTCCTTGATCTTTCCATAAATGCCACCGGCCGTAATAACCGACTGTCCCACTTCAAGACCTTCGCGGAACTTCCGTATCTCTTTCTGCTTCTTGTTCTGAGGACGGATCATGAAGAAATACATGATAGCGAAGATGGCTATCATCATAATAAGGAAAGACATGTCTGCCCCACCCTGTGCCTGTAAAGTTACAGTTAATAAATTCATACTGATTTCTTGAGTTTTAAATTAATACTTGCGCGGACAAATATATCAATTTTTTGTCAGCTTATTGTCCTTTTTCAATTGATTAACGATTCCGTCGAGTGTTCCGTTAATGAAAGCGCCGCTCTTGGGAGTGCTGTAAAGCTTGGCTATCTCCACGTATTCGTTCAGCGAGACGCTTACAGGTATGTTCGGGAAACTCAGGATCTCCGCCAAAGCGATCTGCATGATGACCGCGTCCATCACCGCCACACGGTTCAGGTCCCAGTTGCGCGCGTTCTCGCTGATCAGATGCCTGTAGTAGTCGGCGTTCAGAATCGAGCGGCGGAACAGACGGCGGGCGAAATCCTGATCCTCCTCATCCTTGAATTCCGGCAGCAGCGGCTGGTTCTCCCCGTTGGCCGGGTCGAAGCGCTTGATGGTCTTCACCACGAAAGTGTCCACGATCTCCTTGTCATCGTTCCAGTAGAGGCTCTGGTCCTCCAGCACGTCATCCAGCTCCTTGTTGTTGAATATGATCTTCTTGTATATCTTTCTCCAGAACTCGCGATCCTCATCATACGAGGAAGTCTCTGCGGCCATATACTCCTTATATATATCGCTCTGCATGATACGCTCGCAAAGGGCCTTGACAAAATCGCCTTCGTTTTCCCATGTCTTTTTCTGGTTGGACACGAACTCGCCCAACTGCCTGTTCGCCTCAAGCTGGGCGATGAAACGGTTGTCCACAAACTTCATGTTGGGCGACAGGTCCTCCGGCGTAGGAGCCAGCTTGTGCTTTGCCGCATCAATGCGCCGTGCCGCGTAGCGTGTCACCTCAACCATCAGCAGCAGAAGGTAATTATACAGGTCGTACGCTTTGGACAGGCTGAAAAACAATTCCTTTTCTGCCGTATCCAGATTTTTGCCACCATTCTGATAATATGCGTATATTATCTGAACTATCTTAAGACGGATAAGAACTCTATTAATCATAACTTTTAACAATACTATGCATTTCAGGTGTGCAAAAGTAAACAAAAAACTCCAACTCCCCATAACTCCACACATATTTTTTCTTTTTTTTAGAAATCCGCTTTTTTTATCCTGAAGATCCTTTGCTTTTTGCGGGAAAATAACCAATTTTGAAGCCGATTAAACAAGTGATGTGAACTATGGAAGAACTGAAAAAGAAAACTACAGCCAACAACGAGGCGGACAAGGAAATCATCTTCTCGAAAGCAGTCAAGGCAGGTAAGCGTATCTACTATCTCGACGTGAAGAAAAGCAAGAAGAATGAAATGTTTCTGGCCATCACCGAAAGCAAGAAAATAGTGTCGGGGGAAGGAAGTGACTCACAGGTCAATTTCGAGAAACACAAGATATTCCTTTATAAGGAAGACTTCGGGAAATTCATGGACGGGCTGAAAGAGACGATCGGATACATCGAACGGGAACAGGGACCGATTGTCGGCGAAACCCACATGGCCGGTCCGGACTCTCTCGGCGGAAGCACGCTGACACCGGACTGCAACGAGATTAAAATCGACATTGATTTCTGATTTTTAGACACTGACATTTGGGGAATATAAAAAAAACGGTTACCTTTGCCCCGCTTTTTAAAAAATCAGAGGGTGACCACGTTCACCGTGTGATGGCGAATTAAGCAGAGAGAAAAACTTAATTTAGAGTAACACAAAAAAACAAGAAAATGAAATCAATTGAAGTGAAAGGTTCTCTGAGAACAGAGACAGGAAAGAAATCGGCTCACGAACTGCGTAGAAACAATACCGTACCATGCGTACTTTACGGAGCGAAAAAGGACGAAAACGGCAACACATCGGTCACCCACTTCGCCGTTCCGGTAGAAAACCTCCGCAAGCTGGTCTACACACCGCATATCTATATCGTTGACCTCAACATCGACGGAAAGATCTACAACGCGATCATGAAGGAAATCCAGTTCCATCCGGTAAGCGACAAGATCCTGCACATCGACTTCTATGAAATCAACGAGGCGAACCCGATCGCCATGGAGGTTCCGGTACAGCTCGAAGGTCTGGCCGAAGGTGTGAAGGCCGGTGGTAAACTGGTGCTCCAGATCCGCAAGCTGAAAGTGAAGGCTCTGTACAATGTGATTCCGGAACGTATGGTCATCAACGTGACCAACCTGGCACTGGGCAAGACCATCAAGGTAGGCGACCTGCACTATGACAACATGGAACTGCTGAACGCGAAAGACGCCGTTGTCTGCGCCGTGAAACTGACCCGTGCCGCACGTGGCGCCCAGGCTGCAGCCGCAAAATAAATCCGGTTGGAAGTAAGAAAATCCTGATCAAAGTCAATGAAATATTTGATAGCGGGACTGGGTAATATCGGTGAGGAATACCGTAATACCCGGCACAATATAGGATTCATGGTATTGGACGCCCTTGCAAAGGCGTCCAATATTGTTTTCAGCGACAAGCGTTACGGCGCGGTGGCAAGCCTGTCCGTAAAGGGAAGGCAGCTCATCCTGCTGAAGCCGTCCACCTACATGAACCTCAGCGGAAACGCGGTGCGCTACTGGATGCAGCAGGAGAAAATCCCTCTGGAAAACCTGCTGGTGGTGGTCGACGACCTGGCCCTGCCCTTCGGCACAATCCGCGTCAAGGGAAAAGGCAGCGACGCGGGACACAACGGGCTGAAGCACATCGCCGCGACACTGGGCACGCAGAATTACGCACGACTGCGCTTCGGCATCGGGAACGACTTTCCGCGCGGGGGACAGATTGACTACGTGCTCGGCCAATTCAGCGATGACGACATGAAGCTCATGCCCGAACGGCTTGAAACGGCGGGAGAGGCCGTGAAGACCTTCTGCCTGGCGGGACTGAACAACACCATGAACCAGTTCAACAACAAATAAGCGACCTTATGCCTGAAGCAAGAATCGACAAATGGATGTGGGCGGCACGGATCTTCAAGACAAGGACCATCGCGGCGGAAGCCTGCAAGAAAGGGAGAGTGTCAATCAACGGGGCCCAGGCCAAACCCGCAAGGATGGTGAAGCCCGGCGACGTGGTGCAGGTAAGGAAACCGCCTGTCACCTATTCGTTCAAGGTGCTCCAGGCCATCGAAAAACGCGTGGGAGCCAAGCTTGTCCCGGAAATCATGGAGAATGTCACTCCGCGCGAGCAATATGAGCTGCTGGAGATGAGCCGCATCAGCGGATTCGTCAACAGGGCGAAAGGCACGGGACGGCCCACGAAGAAAGACCGGCGCGACCTGGACGAGTTCTTCACGCCCGAATATACCGACGACTTCGATTTTGAATTCGATTTCGATGACGATAACGACGGACCCGATGAGTGACTCACTCGTCGGGTTCTTCTTTTTCCAACCTGCCCGGCTCGTTCGCCACAAACAGCCTTTTCAGGTCTTCCTGCTCTCCCACCACCCACACGATGTCGCCTTCCATGAGCGGAAGGCTCACATCGGGCTTGTGCAGCGAGGCCTCCTTCTTCAGTTCCACTCCCACCACCAGACAACGGTACTTGTTACGGATGCCGCTCTCACGGATGGTACGTCCGCAGAACGGCGAGCCGGCCACCACGGCAAACTGCTTCAGGCTCATCTCGCGCTTCATGAAATCATCATCGGAATAATGGCCTGACACCTCGTCCACCCGAGCGGCGAACGCGGAAAGCTGCTCGTCGGTACCGATCACCTGCAACGTGTCACCAGGGAAAATGCGGCAATCCCCTCCGGGAATGTTCAGCCGGTGCGTGCCGCGGATGATGGAAGCCACATGCACCCCGTATTTCCTGCCCAGGTCCAGCTCCTTCAGCGTCTTTCCGCCCCACAACGAATCGGAGGGGACAAGAAAATCCGACAGGTGCAGGTCGCGGTCGAGCAGACGTCCCGCATATTCAGGCTGCCGCTCGCCCAGATACGCCTTACGCGCCTCCTTGGAACGGAGATTCTGCACGAAAGTGCGCTCCATCCCGATGGACTGCTTCTTCAGGAAACGGGAGAAGATCATCAGCAGCACCAACACCAGCGAGATGCCCACTACCAGGGCGGTGGAAGCCTGAAACAGATGGTCCACAATATACACGATGAAACCGATGCCCAGAATGATGCGCAGCAGGATCACGGAAATCAGCGGAGCCCGGTTGTAACGGCTGTCCGCCCAAAGCGCCTTGAACTCGATGGAATGGTTCTTCTTCATGATCATCGCCCGGAGGAAAGGGGATATCAGTACGATGGTGACCACCGCCCCCGCCACATTTCCCCAGAACTCGCCCAGGGCCGCCACAAACAGAGGAAGGAAAAGGTTGAACGACAGCACCATCACGGCAATCGAAAGCACGGAGAAGATCAGCACGACGCGCAGTACCGCGGTCAGGAACCTGCGCCAGTTGTTCTGATGGTTCACCGTGCTCGTGCCGGCGGAATAACGCTGCAGAAGCTCCTTCCAGAACCGGGGGAGACGGGCGTCGACAAACCGGTAGGCAGGACCCGACAGACGGATCATGTAGGGGGTGAGGAAAGTGGTGATCACCGAGACTGCCACCACAATGGGATATAGGAAATGGCTGGTCACGCCCAGGCTCACGCCCAGCGAGGCGATGATGAAGGCGAACTCACCGATCTGCGTCAGACTGAAGCCGCACTGCACGGCTATCTTCAGCGGCTGGCCGGAAAGCAGCACACCGCCCGTACCGAATATCGTCTGCCCGAACAGGATGGCCAGCACAATCACAATGATGGGACCGATGTATTCCACAATCATGGCCGGGTCGACCATCATGCCCACCGACACAAAGAAGATGGCGCCAAACAGGTCCTTCACCGGCGACACCAGATGCTCGATATGCTCCGAGTCGACGGTTTCCGAAAGAATGGACCCCATGACGAAGGCCCCGAACGCCGGAGAGAAACCCACCTTGGCCGCCAGCACCACCATCCCGAAACACAGGGCCAGCGACACGATGAGCAGGGTCTCGTTGCTCATCAGCCCGCGCACGCGGCGCAGGAAAAGCGGAATCAGATAAATGCCCACCACGAACCAGAGCACCAGGAAGAACACCAGCTTGACGATGCTGTACGCCATCTCCCCGCCCTCAAAGTTCTTGCTCACCGCCAGCGTGCTCAGCATCACCATCAGCACGATGGCCAGAATGTCCTCCAGCACGAGAATGCTCAGCACGATGCCGGCGAAACGCTGCTGCCGCAGGCCCATGTCGTCGAACGCCTTGAAGATGATGGTCGTGGACGACATGGCCAGCATCCCGCCCAGAAACAGACAGTCCATCCGTCCCCAGCCGAACGTCCAGCCCACGAACATGCCGATGAGAATCATGCAGAAAATGATGCTGCACGCGGCAATCACCACCGATGAGCCCGCCTTGAGCATCTTCTTGAAACTGAAGTCAAGACCCAGGGCGAACAACAGGAAGATCACGCCGATCTCCGACCACACCCTCATGCTCGCCTCATCGGTCACGGAGGGAGTGAACTGGAAATGCGGACTGCACAGAAAACCGGCCACAATGTAACCCAACACAAGCGGCTGCTTCAGTTTCTTGAATATAAGAGTAGTGATTCCGGCACAAACCAATATCAAGGCCAGGTCACTGATCAGAGGTGCTAGATGAGACATACCGATTAGACTTTTTATTATGCAAAAATAAAGAATAATCGGCACAGACACGGCAAAAGATTCGTATTTTTGCAGCGTTTTCTAATGATTTATCCAGATGGACAGACAAAACACTGTAAAAAAGACATTTCCCGTACTCGACATGAGCTGCGCGGCCTGCGCGGCGCGCGTGGACAAGACGCTGAACAGGCAGACAGGCGTGCGCCATGCCAGCGTGAACTATGCGGCGGCCACCGCCACCGTGGAATACGAACCCGACAAGTGCTCGCCCGAAACACTGAGAGAGGCTGTCGTGGCGGCAGGCTACGACCTGGTCATCGAGACCGACCGGGAAAAACGGCGGCAGGAAGTGGACGAGGCACACGAGAAGAAATACCGGAGACTGAAATTCCGAACCACGTGGGCCATCCTCCTCTCGCTGCCCGTAGCCGTCATCGGCATGTTCTTCATGGACATGCCCTACGCCAACCATCTCATGTGGGTGCTGTCCACCCCCGTGGTGTGCTGGCTGGGACGGGATTTCTACATCAACGCATGGAAACAGCTCAAGCACCGCACATCGAACATGGACACACTGGTAGCCAACAGCACGGGCATCGCCTACCTGTTCAGCCTCTTCAACCTGTTCTTCCCCGACTTCTGGCTCCGGAGAGGCATCGAGCCGCATGTCTACTTCGAGGCCTCCAGCGTCATCATCGCCTTCATCCTGTTGGGGCGGCTGCTCGAGGAACGGGCCAAGGGAAACACCTCGGCGGCCATCAGGAAACTCATGGGACTGCAGCCCAAGACCGTCACGATGGTCACCGCCGGAGGGGAACTGAAGGAAGTGGCGGTGGAACAGGTGCGCATCGGCGACTGCCTGATGGTAAGGCCCGGTGAACGCATCGCCGTGGACGGCACGGTATGCGAAGGCAGCTCGTATGTGGACGAAAGCATGCTCAGCGGCGAGCCAGTGGCCGTACTGAAAAAGAAAGGGGAAAAGGTGTTCGCGGGCACCATCAACCAGAAAGGGAGCTTCCGGTTCACCGCCGGCAAGGTAGGGGCCGACACCATGCTGGCAAACATCATCCGCATGGTGCAGGACGCACAAGGCAGCAAGGCCCCGGTGCAGAAGCTGGTGGACCGCATCGCGGCCGTATTCGTGCCGGCCATCATGGGCACCGCCCTCCTGACGTTCATCCTGTGGATGGTGTGCGACCCGTCCGACGGGTTCACCCACGGACTGCTGGCGGCCGTCACGGTGCTGATCATCGCCTGTCCCTGCGCGCTGGGACTGGCCACCCCCACCGCCATCATGGTAGGCATCGGGAAAGGCGCCGGGCTGGGCATCCTCATCAAGGACGCGGAGAGTCTGGAGACGGCACGCAAAGTGAACGCCATCGTGCTCGACAAGACCGGAACCGTGACCGAAGGAAAGCCGGCGGTGACCGACCTGACCGAAGCTCTGGAACAAGAGGGACTGAGAGACCGCCTGTACAGTCTGGAGAAAATGTCGGAACATCCGCTTGCCGAAGCAGTGACCGGACGGCTCAAGGGCAACCTCCTTCCGGTAGAGAATTTCAGGAGCGTGACGGGCGAGGGAGTATGCGGTGACATAAACGGGACGACATACTATGCCGGCAACCTCCGTCTGCTCACCGCACACCATATCCGCCCGTCTGACAGCATGCTGGAAGAGGCCCGCCGGCTGGAGGCCGACTCAAAGACCGTTATCTGGTTTGCCGACAGCACACAGGCACTGGGACTGGCGGCCATCACCGACCGCATCAAGCCCACTTCCGCGGCCGCCGTATCACAGCTCAGAGCGATGGGCATCGATGTCTACATGCTCACAGGCGACAACGAGGGTTCGGCACGCAATGTGGCACAAAAAGCGGGCATCGCCCACTTCAAGGCCGGCGTGCTCCCCGACCAGAAAGCCTCGTTCGTGAAATCGCTCCAGGCGGAAGGAAAAACCGTGGCCATGGTGGGCGACGGCATCAACGACAGCGCGGCACTGGCCCAGTCCGATCTCAGCATCGCCATGGGAAGGGGCAGCGACATTGCCATGGACGTGGCCAAGATGACCGTCATCTCGTCCGACCTCAACAAGATAGCCGACGCCATCCGCCTGTCGCGCATGACCGTCCGCACCATCCGCGAGAACCTGTTCTGGGCGTTCATCTACAACCTCATCGGAGTGCCCGTCGCCGCGGGCGTACTCTACCCGATAAACGGTTTTCTGCTCAACCCGATGATTGCCGGGGCGGCCATGGCCATGAGCAGTGTGAGCGTGGTGACCAACAGCCTGCGCCTGCGGAAAAAGAAACTCGGCGGCACTCCTGTCCCGGCATCCGCGCCCCAGGCCGAATCCCCCGTCGCGGAATCCCTTGCTGAGACGGAAAGCCCGGCCGTCACGGCTCCGGCAACAGACGGGCCGCAAGCGTCCGGACAGGGAATCACACAGAAATACACCGTGGACGGAATGATGTGCGACCACTGCCGCACGCGTGTGGAGAAGGTACTTAACTCCATCGACGGAGTCTCGGCCAAAGTGACCCTTACCCCACCCGAAGCCGTGGTCACGTTCAGCGGCCGGAAGCTCCCGCTTGAGGAGATACAGAAAGTGATTGACGGGAAAGCGGGCGACTACACGTTGAAGGAGGCCTGATGTGTCCGCGCACGGAGCGGATTCCACACCCTCCCGAAAACGCCTTGACGTTTCGGTCAAAACGCCTTGACGTTTTTTAAAAACGCTTCGGCGTTTCAAGTAAAACGTCAAGGCGTTTTTTTACGGTCTGAAAACGGCCTGAGGACAAATCAGATTTTGACTTATCCTCTTTTATATTATGTGATGAATTGATTACTGACGACTGTTATAGAATGTAAATGGCAGCACCAATCACACCGCCCATGACCATGTGCAACATATTGAACACAGATAACGCCTGAAAGAAATGCTGGAAGCTCATAATCTCTTCCAGACAGGTCATAAATGTGGCGCTAAGCACGGCATAGGCAAAACCACGGCAGAATATCGGCAGATAGAGTTGTGAGATATGAATGTCGGATGAGATTAAGAAATAATTTCCCAACAAATAGCCTATTATCCCTCCAAGTCCGATGACAATCAACCTCAGATAATTGAACCGCCTAATGTGCATCCACCAATAGGCAAACAGGCATCCGGCCAATACCCCCGCCAGCACAGGCCAGTCCAATTGTACACTTGTCATCGTACCATAGTGCATCACCTCCTCCAAATAGACTTCTTCCAACACATGCTCTGTGGCAAGGAACATTTCTACCAGTGTAATCAGGATGAATACGGGCAGCAGATGGCGGTATGTCCACATTTTCGGTTCATAATAGGGGTGACGGATGGTGAACATCCTCCAGACGCAAAAAAATAGCGTAACGATGATAACCATGCTTAATTGGCGGATCACCGGACTGTTCCACCGGTCATACCAGTCGCCGTAGTTGAACAAGTAAGCAATCTCCAACAAAAGCATCGCCCACAGCACCGCTCCCAGCCAATCGATGCCAAACAAAGGAAACTTCTTGAACATACGGAAATGGCGTGTGCAGGCAGTCAATATCAGCAAGTCTGTCATCATGATGCCGCAGATGAACCATTGCATGTAATCCCAATGGTAGTAATACATCAGGTAAGTGGCAAGCAAGTCGGACAACTGCATACTGCCCAAGATCACGATATGCAGCATCGGAAAGAATACGGTAAAATCCCGTGTCGGCGTCATCCAAAGCTGAATGTTCGACATACATTCAAACGTGCCTTGTATCTTGCACATGCCTTCGATGAAGCATACCAGCCACAGCAGAGGCAGGAATGTGATATGAATAGAATGTAACCTTACACATATGTACTTTTAAACTATCTTAACTATATTGCAATACGTATCATATTGTATATTAAAGCGTTTTATGTTTCATCTGATATAAATGCACAATAATATCACATGCCAGTGCATGGAGCCCGATGTGACCGCGCGGGAAACAACCAGGCATCGAATATCTTCCAATAGGGCAATAACCAATGGGATATCGGACCGACTATTAAAGCCGTGACAACCGTACCCTCACGCACTCCCTCATCGGTCAGTTCCATGTTCTTTTGCAAGTCAAGTTCCGCCAACAGCTTGCCGGATGCCACTGCTGATGGCTCCGCCTGCATAGACGACCTGCTGCCCTCCAATGCGAAGTTGTTGCCGAAATGAGGCATTTCCACTGACATCCGGAGAGGCGTCCCGGAAACGGCGAAACGTGAAAGTAACAAAAATCGGGGCATCCTTTTTCGGGATTCTCACGAAAATGACCTATCTTTGAAAAAACAACAACCAACATTACAGACACAAATGAAAATCAAACAGACCATTCTGGCCGCTACGGTCGCCTTATCCGCAGCCTTCGGCCTCCCGTCGTGCGGCGACGACGATGTCATGCCCATCTACCTGACTGATGCGGAAAACAATACGGAACTGACATCCGACAACCTGACCATCGATGCCTTCAGCGAAGGAGAGAAATTCATTATCCAGGGTGGAAAGGGAAACTACAGCATCTCAGTCACCGACAAGTCCGTGATCACTTTCCATTATGACGGCGATACGCTGACACTGCTTCCGCTCGGGACGGGAACCAGCGAGACACTCATCGCCGACCGTGCGGGAAACAGTCTCGTGGTGAACGTCAGCGTGGAGAACCCGTCGGCCGAGCTCTCCGTGACGGAAACCACCGCGGAAGTCACGGGCGACGACCTGACACAGGAACAGACCCGGAACCTGCAGCTTAAGATCGCCCAAGAAGGGGTGGCGCTCGCGGGCGGACGCTTCGTGTTCACCTTCGCCGACAAGGAGCACTCGACCGGCGACGTGAAAATCTATCCCGAGGCCACGGGAAACTACAAGGTCGGCATCTTCACGCGCATGACCAAATATGACGAGGACACGGGAGAAAGCTACGACTGCATCCAGATCCGGATGGCGGACAGCACGGACGGCAAGCTCACGTTCCACATCACCGGGAGCGACACGGAATACGTGTTCCGGGAAGACGTGACCGACCAATACCGTGGAAGTTATCCCGCACTGGAGGATGCGGCCAGAATATACAGACTGAAGAAAACTGTCGGATAACAACGGAATGCCATTGGAACGCGACTACCGCATCGACCTGCAGTCGTTCGATCTGTTCGACCGTATCGAGCGCATCCACCGCCGTCCTCCCGTAAGCCTGGAGAACGTGCGGGCCAAATATGTTTTGCTCTATAAGGTGCTGGAGGAGGCCGCCTACGAGCTGACGGCACGCAGCACCCTGGCTTTCGCCAACCTGTTCTCGCGGCTCGACTATATCGGCAAGGAGAAGAAACTGACACCCTCCGACCGGTATGCCGTGCAGACCATGCGGAGAAACTGCAACAGGGCGATGGACGGACGGCTGAAACCCGACCTGCAGGAATATCTCTACGACCTGAGGGCACTGGTACGTTTCGTGTCACTGGGATTCGAGGCCGACATACCCGCCTCGCTCCTGCCGGAAATCCCCCACTCCAACCGTCCCTACTCAGGCACGAGACTCTCGCAGATTCCCTACGTGAGGGCCTGTGTGACAGGATGGGACGACACACGGATATTCGCCTCGTGCGACAGCGAGGAGGAGCCGTTTATCGTGGTGAACTATGCCAAGGGAGGCTATGAGGGCGACCTGACCTACATCAGGGACCTGCTGCGCGAGAACCTCCCCATCAACCTGCTCCACGTGAAGGTGGACGAGGAAAACCATTATATTCCGGGACTGATCGTCATCTGGCCCGACTACCTCATCGACATCAGCGCGCTCGCCGCCTGCTTCAGGGAATACGGGCACCATCCGCTCAATTTTTTCATGAACCGCATCAAGCCGCGGGCCAACACGGCGCCGATCCTGTTGGGAAACCTGGCAGGACGGCTGCTTGACGAGTACATCAACGAAAAGCCCGACTGCCCGGTGGACTACGTGAGGTCGCTCAACACCTTCTTCGCCTCGTCGGCACTGGAGTTCTGCACCTGCAGGCTACCGGAGGATTTCCATGCCTCGGCAAAAAGCCAGATGACGCACATCCGGTCGTTCATCCACGACATCCTTCCAGCCAACATCCCCGGCTTCGACCGACGGAACACCCTGCTCGAAGCCTCCTTCATCTGCGAGAGACTCGGCCTGCAAGGACGTGTGGACATGATGCAGAAGGATCTCAAGATACTCATCGAACAGAAATCGGGAAAGCGCGACGAGCTGAACCGCCGCCACAAGGAGGACCATTTCGTGCAGATGATGCTCTATCAGGGCGTACTGACGTACAACTTCGGACAGAAAGCCAAGGACATGCAGACTTTTCTGCTCTACTCGAAATACACGGACGGACTGATGCTGGAACACTTCTCCGAAAAGCTGTTCCGTGAAAGCATCCGGCTGAGAAACCGCATCGTGGCACAGGAAATGGAACTTGCGGAAGGGGGGATCGCCACGGTGACGGAAGGACTGAGCACCGACCTGCTCAACGAATACGGACAACACAGCCGGCTTTGGAACGACTACCAGGAACCGGAACTCCAGAAGGCCATCACTACCCTGAAACGGTGTACGCCACTCGAAAAGGCCTACTTTGAAAGGCTCTTCACCTTTGTGGCGAAAGAGACCGTGCTGAACAGGACAGGAGGCAACAACAGCTCCTCGAAAGGATTCGCGGCCGTCTGGCACAATCCGGTCAGGGAAAAGCTGGAAGCGGGGAACATCCTGCCGGGACTGACCCTCACCGACCGCCGGAGAAGCTCGCCGGAAAAAGGGTACGACCTGATCACGCTGGGTATCCCGCAGCTGGAGGACGACTTTCTGCCCAACTTCCGCACAGGCGACATCGTGATTCTCTATGCCTATACCGGAGAACCGGACGTGAGGGAACAGATCCTGATGAAGGGAAACATCGTCAGCCTGCAGACGGACAGCGTCACCATACAGCTCCGCAACGGACAACAGAACAAGGACATCATCGGAAACGCGGACGACCGTTTCTGCATCGAGCACGACTCGTCGGACATCTCGTCCGCCAACGCCATACGAGGACTATACGCTTTTCTGGCGGCCACCGACGAGCGGAAACGCCTGCTGCTCTGCCAGCGTATGCCCACCGCCGACACCTCACGCAAGCTGAACGGCCACTACGGACGGTTCGACGGACTGGTGCTGCAGGAGAAACAGGCCAACGACTACTTCCTGCTGGTCGGTCCCCCGGGCACGGGAAAAACCTCGTGCGCCCTGCGGTACATGGTGGAAGAGGCACTGACAGAGCCCGGCACCTCAATCCTCCTGCTCTCATACACCAACCGCGCCGTCGACGAGATCTGCGCCATGCTGACGGATTCCGGCATTGCCGACAGCCATCCCTTCATCCGCATCGGACATGAGCTCTCGTGCGACAGACGGTTCCGGAAATACCTGCTCAAACACCGCATCGGCGACTGCCCGAAACTGAACGACATCCGGCGGCGGATTGCGGAGACACGGCTGTTCGTGGGCACCACCACCGCCATAAGCAACCGCTCATACCTGTTCGACATCAAGCGGTTCGACACCGCCTTCATCGACGAGGCCTCGCAGATTCTGGAGCCGGACCTCATCGGAATCCTTTCCGCACGGAGCGGAACGGGAAACGCCGTCGGAAAGTTCGTGCTCATAGGCGACTACAAGCAGCTGCCCGCCATCGCCCTTCAGAACAAGGACGACGCGGCGGTAAACGACCCGCTCCTGCTGGACATCGGGCTGAGGGACTGCCGCGACTCGCTGTTCGAGCGGCTGTACCGGAAATCGCCGGAACAGTTCCGCAGCATCCTCCGGAAACAGGGACGCATGCATCCTGCCGTCGCCGAGTTTCCCGACTTCACGTTCTACTTCCATGAACATCTGGAGCCGGTGCCTCTGCCGCATCAGGAAGAGGATTGTCCTTATACCGGCACGACCGGTCCGCAAGACAATGTCGACCGCCTGCTCCTGTCACGCAGAATGGTGTTCATCCCTTCCGGTATGCCGGAGGACAGCCCCACCCTTTCCGACAAGGCCAATCCGGAAGAGGCCCGCGTCGTGGCCTGCCTCCTGCGGCACATCTACCGTCTGACGGGCGACACGTTCCATCCCGGCAAGACGGTGGGGGTCATCGTGCCCTACCGCAACCAGATCGCGATGATCCGCAAGGAAATCGCCGGACTGGACATTCCGGCCCTGCTTGACATCTCCATCGATACGGTGGAAAGATACCAGGGAAGCCAGCGCGACGTGATCATCTACTCGTTTACGGTGCGGAACCTCAGCCAGCTGAATTTTCTTACGGCCAACACCTTCACCGAGGGAGAACAGACCATCGACCGGAAACTGAACGTGGCCATCACCCGGGCACGCAAGCAACTGCTTCTGACGGGCAACCCACAGGTGCTGGGAGCCAACCTCACTTTCCACAAGCTCATGGAATATATCCGGATGCACAACGGATACATCGAGACAGACACCGAAAGCTTCTGCCAGAGAAACTTCAACCTTCCGGAATATGAGACGGACTGGGACCTGAAAGACACTTCCTATCCGCTTCCGGAAACATTCGGGCGGACTTTCAGGAAACTGGCCGGAAATCTGGACACGGAAAACCTCTCACCGGAAACGGTCACCGCATACCGGGAACGGACTTCCTACGGACGCATGGACTTCCACCTTCCGCCGGGAAAAGACACGTCGGAACGTGTGCTTCTGTATACGCGCCTGTACATGCGCAAACAGTTTCTGGCGGCACACTCCGCCTTCGAAGCCTGCGGCAACTGGTGGAGAGACACCATCAGAAACGTGTCGGGACGGATCGTGTTCTGCGACTTCTCGTGCGAGCCGGGAGCTTCCGCCCTGGCATTCGCCGGAATGTGCCGCACACTGCCCCATGCGGACCTCACCGTGGCCGGCCTGTATCCGATGACGGAACTGGCTGACCTGGCGGCACGTTTTTTCGGGGAAATGTATCCGCAAACGGAATTCTTCACCGCCCCCCGGCTGGAGGACGTGAAGAATGAGTTCTGGACAGCCCATTCCGTGCTCTCCGAACTGATTGTATTCCATTTCGGAAATCTTTTCGACCGGATTTCTCCCGATGAGGCACGCGGTCTGGCCCTCCAGATCAACCGACTGACACACAGCCGTCCGCTGAACAGGTACGCCACCTTCTTCCGGGCGGACAACGGCATACGTTCCGACTGCCACTCCTACAGGACATTCTGCAAACATCTCACTCCGGCACTGCATCCGCTTCATCCGGACATGCCGTTCACGGGAAAACTCTATTACAGACAGACTGAAGGTTGTCCGGCAGAAGACGGATTTTTATATGAACTGAGAACAAACGAAATGAAATGAACTATGAAACGGGTCAACAACAAACGGGCGGTCATCATCGGAGGTACCTCGGGAATCGGCTATGAGACAGCCTTGCGCCTACTGAAAAAAGGATGGAGACTGGGCATCGCCGGCCGGCGCACCGGAAAGCTCCGGGAAATACAGGCAATGGCCCCCGACCGGATTGCCGTCAGACGCATTGACATCTGCCAGGAAAACGCGGCGGACGAACTTCTGGGCCTCATCAGCGACTTGGGTGGAATGGACCTGTTCATCCAATGCGCGGGCATCGGCTACCAGAACCTGCCGCTGAACACGGAAACGGAACTGGACACCGTAGCGACCAACGTGGAGGGATTCGTGCGGATGGTGGACACGGCCTTCCATTACTTCGGACAACAAGGAAAGGGACACATCTGCGTCATCAGCTCCATAGCGGGCACCAAGGGACTGGGAGTGGCCCCGGCCTATTCCGCCACCAAACGCTTCCAGAACATCTACATCGACTGTCTGGAACAACTGGCTCACCTGCGGAGATACCGCATCCGATTCACGGATGTCCGGCCGGGATTCGTCGCCACCGACCTGCTCGGTGACGAAAAACGCTATCCCATGCTGATGAGCCCCGAGAAAGTGGCACGCCACATCGTCTCCGGCATAAAACGCCGCAAACGGGTTCTCGTCATCGACTGGCGCTACCGCATACTGGTGTTCTTCTGGCGGCTGATTCCCCGCCGGATATGGCGGATGCTGCCCATCCACAACTGACAATCAGGCCACGGACCGCTCTTTGGCCACGATGACATTCAGACGACGGTACACGTACACAAAAGCCGGAATCAGGAAAAGATTGGCAAAGAGCCAGGCGGTAGGGTCACCGAAACATACCCCCCAGAATCCCCAAAGCGGCACGATGACCACACTGACAAGCACGCGCGCCACCATCTCGGACACCCCCGAGAACATGGCGAGCCGGGTATAGCCGGCTCCCTGAATGGAATAGCGCAGGATGCTCAATGAGCCCAGCAGAATGAAAAACGACACATTGATGTGCAGAAACAGGGCGGTATCGGCAATGATTTCCGTCTCACCGGGCGCAATGAACAGCAGGGCGAACTTGTCTGCAGACACCCAGATGACGGCAGCCACCGCAAGCGAGTAGACCAGCATCATCCATGTGGCCGACTTGATGCCCATCCAGATGCGGTCAGGCTTCCCTGCCCCGTAGTTCTGTCCCGAATAGGTGGCCATCGCCATACCCAGGCTGTCGAGCGGACACATCACGAACATCTTGATGCGCATGGCCGCGGTGAAAGCCGCCACACAAGCGGTTCCCAACGCGTTGTTCGCACTCTGAAGCATGATGCTGCCGATGGCGGTAATGGAGAACTGCAGTCCCATAGGCACGCCGATATAAAGCAGCTGTCTGGCCAGTTCGGGACGGAAACGGCGGTCGGAAGGACGGGTCCTGAGCACATCGAACCTGCGGTACATGTAGAAATAGCACAACAGTGCCGACAAGCCTTGCGAGAATACGGTGGCCACGGCCGCCCCGACCACTCCCCAACCGAGCACAAGTATGCAGAACAAGTCGAGCAGGATGTTGAGCACGGCCGAAAAGAGCAGGAACCAGAACGGGGTCTTGCTGTCGCCCAATGCCCGGATAATGCTGGAAAGAAGGTTGTAGTAGAACGTGCAGGGGACACCGATAAAGGTGATCAGCAGATACGCATAGGCTCCCTCGAAAATATTGTCAGGGGTCTGCATGGCGCGCAGGATAAAGGCACAAAGCAGACTGGTGACCACGGCAATGGCGACGGACATCACCGCAGCCAGCCTCAGGCTGACCGACACGTAACGCCGCAAAGTGACATAATCGCGTGCGCCGAACTTCTGGGCCACCGGTATACTGAAACCTCCGCAACAGCCGTTGCAGAAACCGAGAATCAGGAAAACCACGGAAGTGCTCGCCCCCACCGAAGCCAGGGCGTCAATCCCCAGGAACTTTCCGACTATCGCAGCATCGGCCAACGAATAAGTCTGCTGCAGGACATTCCCCATCAACAAAGGAAAAGTGAAATTCAGAATCAACGGCAGGCTGGGACCCGACGTCATCTCTCTCGTTGTTTGTGCCATAATCCTTTCGCTAAAACCATGCGAAATTACAAGAAAGCCATGAAACCGAATACGGCATGATATGTTAATTCATGCAAGCACCCGCTTTTTCTTGCCTTATGTCAAGCATGACGGACAGGCACGATAAAAAACTGTTCCCCGACTCACGTCGAAGAACAGCCACAACACAAACACAAAATAAAACACGACAAAACTACTATACGCGACCGCCGTTCCCACCTGCGGCAGGAACACGCCTTATGTATATTCACATACCCACAACACGCTTACGGTACGCACATTCATAAAACGTAAAAAGAACATTTTATGTTCGCATATTCAGAATATATACTGTCCCTTTATCACATAATTCCTTTTTCGCGGAGATGCAACTGCCACTTCCATGCCGTGAGCAGCGTATCTTCCAACGAAGTGTCGGCCTTCCAGCCAAGCTCCGTGTTCGCATAGGCCGGATCAGCCCATACCTTCTCTATGTCACCGGCACGACGGCCTGTGATCTGATAGTTCAGCTTCACGCCTGTGGCAGCCTCGAAAGCATGGATAAGCTCAAGCACTGACACGCCGCGTCCCGTACCGATATTGAACACCTCCACTTTGTCCTTCTGCCTGTTGTCAAGGATACGGTTCATTGCCGTAACGTGTGCCTTGGCCAGATCGACCACATAAATATAGTCGCGGATGCAGGAACCGTCGGGAGTGTCATAGTCATCGCCGAACACACTCAGTTTCTCGCGGATGCCGATGGCGGTCTGAGTCAGATAAGGAATCAGGTTCTGCGGAACGCCGTTGGGCAGCTCACCGATAAGCGCTGTAGGATGCGCGCCGATCGGATTGAAGTAACGCAACAGGATGGCGTGGATGGGCGAGCCGGAAGCCACGGTGTCACGGATAATCTCCTCGTTCACCTGCTTGGTGTTTCCATACGGAGACTCCGCTTTCTTGATAGGAGCCTGCTCGGTCACAGGCAATATGTCCGGCTGGCCGTAAACGGTGCACGAGGAAGAGAAGATGATGCCCTTCACTCCATGCTTCGGCATCAGCTCCAGTATGTTGATCAGCGACACAAGGTTGTTGCGGTAATACAGCAAAGGCTTCTGAACAGACTCGCCCACCGCCTTACTGGCGGCGAAATGAATAATGCCTTCGATGCCGGGGTATTTGGCAAACACACCGTCCAACGCCGCATAATCCAGACAGTCCACCTTCTCAAACACAGGACGTTCGCCCGTAATCTGCTCGATGCTGTCCACCACATCCGCACGCGAGTTGGAAAGATTGTCCACTATGATCACTTCGTAACCGTTGTTCTGCAGTTCAACGACCGTATGGGAACCGATGTATCCGGTTCCGCCTGTCACAAGAATTCTTCTTTTCATAACAATCAGATATTTCTGTCTTTTTTATCCTTAAAAAATCAAAGTTGATTACAATGCTTGAGCAAATATAGGAAATTTGATTGAATAAACCACTCGTTTTCCAAAGAAAGTGAATCAAATTACACATTTTAAGCATTCATAATCAGTCATCTTCACAAACAGGATTCCGCGGAACCCGCGCCACTCATCCCAAGCCGAACAACGCCGCCAGCCCCTTGTCCACTCCGGAGAATCCCATGAACGCCATGGCCAGCAGTCCGGCCGTCACCAGAGCGACAGACATTCCCTGCATCCCTTTGGGGATATTCACCAGACTGAGCTGTTCACGGATGCCGGCGAACACTATCAGCGCCAGCGCAAAGCCCAATGCCGTGGAAAAAGCGTACACCACGCCTGTCAGCAGGTCGAAGTCTTTCTGGATCACCAGAATGGCCACACCCAGAATGCAGCAGTTGGTCGTGATCAGCGGAAGGAAAACGCCCAATGCCTGATACAGGGCCGGAGAGACTTTCTTCAGAATGATCTCCACCATCTGCACCAGAGCCGCAATGACCAGAATGAACGCGATGGTCTGCATATAGGCCAGCCCGAACGGGTCGAGCACAAATTTCTGGATCACATAAGTCACAATGGTAGAAAGGGTCAGCACGAAAGCCACTGCCGCTCCCATGCCCATAGCCGTCTCCACTTTCTTCGACACGCCCAGAAACGGACAGATGCCGAGAAATTGCGACAGCACGATGTTGTTCACGAATATCGCCGTGATAAATATCAGTATATATTCCATAATCCTCTGTTCTTTTAAGATTCAGACTTCCTCAAACGGTTCACGATGGCAATCAGATAGCCCAAGGCGATGAAAGCACCGGGAGCCAGCACGAATATCAGCATGCCGTATTCCTCAGACATAAGGGAGAAGCCGAACACCTTTCCCGTTCCCAGAAACTCACGCACGCCGCCCAGAAGGGTCAGGGCGATGGTAAATCCCAGACCGATGCCCAGGCCGTCGAAAAACGAGGCTACAGGGCCGTTCTTGCAGGCAAACGCCTCGGCACGTCCCAGCAGGATGCAGTTGACCACAATCAGCGGGATGAAGAGTCCCAGGGTGGCGTAAAGCGCGGGCACGTATGCCTGCATCACCATCTGCAGCACCGTCACGAAAGAAGCGATCACCACCACGAAGATAGGGATGCGCACCATGTCGGGCACCAGGTTCTTGATGGCTGAGATCACCACGTTCGAGCAGATAAGCACGAACATCGTGGCCAGTCCCATCCCCATTCCGTTCAGGGCCGACGAAGTGGTCCCCAATGTCGGACACATGCCCAGCAACAACACGAACGTAGGATTCTCCTTGACAATCCCGTTCAGCAATACCTTGAAATTATTCATAGTCACCTCCTTCCTGTTCTGCCTGCGCGCTCGCGCCGCTCGAGGCGTCCGTCTCCTGACTTTCATCCGCCGGTTCTTCCACCTGCTGCGAAGCGCCGCTCGAAGTGTCCACATCCTGCCGCATATACACCGCATACGCGTTGTTCACCGCCTGCAGGAACGCACGGGTGGTGATGGTCGATGCGGTAATGGCGTCAATCTGCCCTCCGTCCTTGGTGACGGCCAGCGGAGCCTGACCGGGATTCTTGCCCGTAATGTCGCCTTTTCCGCCTTTCTTGAACCAGTCGGCCGCCTTGGAACCCAGTCCCGGAGTCTCCGCATGGCTCAGCAGCGAATAGTCGATGATGTTTCCTTCGGCGTCGAAACCCACCAGTACGGTCAGCGGGCCTCCGAAACCGTTGGCCGATGACTCGACCGCCGCCCCGACAAACTTGCCGTCCCTGGTGGCACGATAGATCTTATAGACCACTCCGTCCGCTTCCACCTCCTCGGGTGCCTCGGCCGGATTGTTGTCGAATCCGGGGACAACCAGTGCGATGGCGTCGCTCAGCGTCTTGGAGCTGGCCTGCGCAATCGGGCCGGCCGTCACATCGTTGACCCAGCCCAGCAAGGCTCCCGCCACGACAGAAAATCCCGTCAGCGACAGAAGCATGTTCTTCAATGATGATTCCAGTTTTTTCATTTCTTCACTACCTCCCCGAATCGTTTTGGTTTACAATATGTATTGATAAGCGGAGTGAACGCGTTCATGATGAAGATGGCGAACGACATCCCTTCCGGATAAGAGCCGAACACACGGATCACGACGGTCAGGAAACCGATGGCCACTCCGTAGATCACCATTCCCTTATGGGTCATGGGCGAAGTCACATAGTCGGTGGCCATGAAGATGGCGCCCAGCATCAGACCGCCCGTGAAGAGATGGGCCAGCGGCGAGGCGTAGACCGTGGGATCGGACAGGTGCATCAGTCCCGTAAACACAAAGACCGTGGCCAGGATGGAGACCGGAATATGCCACGTGATGATTTTCTTCCAGAGCATATAAGCCAGTCCCAGCAGCAGGGCCAGCGCGCTGATCTCACCGATACATCCGGGATTGTTTCCCAAAAACAGGTCGAGACTGCCCGGAAGCCGGTCCAATGCACCCGTATCGCCATGTATGGCCTGTTTCATCAGAGCAAGCGGTGTGGCGGCCGTCTCCGCATCGGTATAGCTCGCAAGCTGTCCGGGCACAGGCCACGAGGTCATCTGCACCGGAAACGAGATGAGCAGGAAGATACGTCCCGCCAGAGCCGGATTGAACGGATTGCAGCCCAGCCCGCCGAAAGTCATCTTGGCGATGCCGACAGACACCAGTGCGCCGATGACGATAATCCAGAGAGGAAGGTTGGAGGGAAGGTTGAAGGCCAGCAGCACACCGGTCACCGCCGCCGATCCGTCCATAATGGTGGAACGCTCACGGCGCAGGATATATTTCGTGATGGACCACTCGAAAAACACGCACGCCGCCACCGAGGTCAGCGTAACAGCCACAGCCCCCAGACCGAACATGTAGAATGACACCAGCAGGGCAGGCACCAGCGCGACAAGCACGCCGTACATGTTTTTCTGCACACTGTCGCCGCCATGCACGTGGGGGGATAAAGATACAATCAGTTTATTTGCCATAATGAACAATCATTTATTTTTTCGCGTTGCGTGCACGGATGATTCCGCCCACTTTATTCTTACCTAAACGGATATAGTCGAGCATGGGACGATGCGAGGGACAGGTGAACTGGCACGAGCCACACTCGATGCACGACATGATATGCTCGCGCTCCACACGCTCCCAGTCGCCATGCGCCGAACAGGTGGCCAGCAGATAAGGCTCCAGCCCCATCGCACAGACGCTGACGCATTTGGCACAGTGGATGCATGGCTGGGGAGCAGAACGTCTCGCCTCTTTCCCGTTCATCACCAGCACTCCGGAGCTTCCCTTGCACACCGGGACCTCTACCGTGGCCAGTGCCTTTCCCATCATCGGGCCGCCGCCTATCACCTTCCCCGTATCTTCGGGCAGTCCGCCGGCCGCATCAATGAGCTGGCTCATCGGCGTACCCAGCCGGACCCGGAAATTCGACGGGTCGGCCAGCGACTTGCCGGTCACCGTCACCACCCGCTCTATCAGCGGCTTGTTTTTCTGCACCGCCTCGTAAACGGCAAATGCGGTCCCCACGTTCTGCACCACCGCACCTACATGGACAGGCAATGCGGGAGGGTCCGGCACCTGACGCCGGATAACGGCGTCAATCAGCTGCTTCTCGCCTCCTTGCGGATATTTCACCTTGAGCGGCACCACCTCGACGCCCGGATAAGCGGCCGCCCTTTCCGCCATCTTCCGGATGGCGTCCGGCTTGTTGTTCTCGATGCCGATGTAAGCCTTGTCCACCTTCACCGCCCTCATGAGCAGGGTCACCCCCACCAGAATCTCGTCGGTCTTTTCCAGCATCAGCCGATGGTCGGCCGTCAGATAAGGCTCGCATTCCACTCCGTTGATGATGACACACTCCGCCCTTGTTCCCGGGGGAGGGGTCAGCTTGACATAAGTGGGGAAACACGCGCCTCCCATGCCCACCACTCCGGCTTCCTTGACTTTCCGAATGATTTCTTCGGGAGAAAGCGTACATTCACTTACCAGCGTATCGCTCCGGTCGATGCCCTCTTCCCATTCGTCGCCTTCCACGTCAATGAAGATGGCCGGCTTGCGGTAGCCGCTCGCATCGACCACACTGTCTATCTTGTTCACCTTGCCCGACACGGACGAAAAGACGGACGCCGACACGAAACCTCCGGCTTCGGCTATCTTGGTCCCCACCTTCACCGTATCGCCCCGCCTGACCACGGGCACGGCCGGCGCGCCGATATGCTGCGACAAGGGAAACACGGCTTGTTTGGGAAGCTCCGCCGCCCGGATGGGCTTCCCGGCCGACAGCTTGTTTTCTTCAGGATGGACTCCACCTATTCTAAATGTTCTCACAGTCTTTGTATTTTAGGTTTATTGTTCCGGAATATGCCAATGCCTGCAAGACTCTTCACCATCGCCCGGAATGGCAGGACAGTGAAGCGCTTTCCGACATATTTCAGGAAACGGATTTCTTAATTCTCAGCTTCGGCCTTCACCTTTCTCGGAGGGAAATTCACCGCCACAATGGCGCCTTGCGGACATTCCATCTCGCATTTGCGGCACGACTTGCATTTGGCCGGGTCGATATAGGCCAGATTGTTCTCCACCGTAACCGCATCAAACGGACAGACTTTCACGCACTTGCCGCAACCGATGCAGGCCACCGCACAGGCTTTGCGCGCCACGGCCCCCTTATCCTTGTTGACGCACCCCACGTAAACCCGGCGGTTGTTCTTTCCTCTGGGACGAAGCTCGATGATGTTCCGCGGACAAGCGGCGGCACATGCACCGCAAGCGGTACACAAGTCCTCGTCCACCTCAGGAAGTCCCGTCTCCGGATTCATGCGGATACCGCCGAACTGACAGGCTTCCGCACAGTCGCCGCAGCCCAGGCAGCCGGACGTGCACCCCGTCTCGCCGCCATAAGTGGAGTGGGCCACCGCACACGAGCGCACACCGTCATATTCCGTCAGCCGCGGACGGTTGGCACACGTACCGTTGCACCTCACCACCGCGACGCGGGGTTCGGCCGCCACGGCTTCCAGTCCCAGAATGGCGGCCACTTTCTCCATGGTAGCCTGTCCTCCCACCGGACACAGCTTTCCCTCCAGCGAACCGGCCTTGACACAGGCGGCCGCAAATCCGGAACACCCGGGATAGCCGCAACCGCCGCAATTGGCCTGAGGCAGAGCTTCCGCCACCTGACCGATACGAGGATCTTCATACACAGCGAATTTCTTGGAAGCCACATACAGGACGACCGCGGAGACCAGTCCGATGGATCCCAATGACACCACTGCTATTAGAATGAGATTCATAGATAATTGGTTATTAGTTGATTACTGATTCCAAGGTAAATACAAAAGTCCGTTTCAGGCGTTTCCGGCACAGATATAGCACCATATAATAAGGTATCAGCATGCCCAAGGCCACCAGAGCGGACAAAGGCTCGTCCCCTCCGCTGACCGACATGGACGCGAACAATGCCGCCAGCACCACCGCAAACGGGCAGACAAAGGCCCAAAAGACAGCTTTCATTCCTAACGATGCCGCTCCGGCTATCACCACCTGCTGCCCGGCACGGCATCCCAGCATCCTGCCGTTATACACGTCTATCAGTTTTTCCCGAGATTCCGCCACACTGCAATGCGACTTCACGCTACAGGCCGCACAAGCTGAAGTCTGCACGATCCTCACCTTCAGCCAAGGACCGTCCGTGTTTTCCACAATACCCGTATGTTTGATTTTGTCGGCCATTTTGCAAACTCCACATTACAGTGCAATGGCAAATGTAACATAAAAAATGTTTCGCAAGCAATATAAACGGGAAAAAAATTGCATGGACAGCGGAAAATCATCAACTGTCCCGTATTTGTGTAAGCTTAACCAAGCTAGGATCTTTCGCCACAAAATACAAAAAATCCCCAACTTTTCAGACCTTAAAAAACGCCTTGACGTTTTGGTCAAAACGTCAAGGCGTTTTAAGTGAAACGTCGAAGCGTTTTTAAAAAACGTCTAGACGTTTTCGGGGGAGTATCCTAATCCAGTTTCAGCACCGCCAGGAAGGCCTTCTGGGGCACTTCCACCGTACCGATCTGCTTCATGCGCTTCTTTCCGCGCTTCTGCTTCTCCAGCAGCTTGCGCTTACGGCTCACGTCACCGCCGTAACACTTGGCCGTCACGTCCTTGCGCACGGCCTTGATGGTCTCGCGCGCGATGATCTTCGAACCGATGGCCGCCTGAATGGCGATCTCGAACTGCTGGCGCGGAATCAGTTCCTTCAGCTTCTCGCACATGCGCCGTCCCAGCTCGTACGCATTGTCAAAATGAGTCAGCGTGGAAAGCGCGTCCACCGACTCGCCGTTGAGCAGGATGTCGAGCTTCACCAGCTTCGACGGACGGAAGCCTGCCTGATGGTAGTCGAACGAGGCATAACCCTTGGAAAGACTCTTCAGTTTGTCGTAGAAGTCAATCACAATCTCACCCAAAGGCATCTTGTAGTGCAGCTCCACACGGTTGCCCGAAATATAGTCCTGACGCACCAGCTCGCCACGCTTGCCCAGACACAGGGTCATGATGGGACCGATGTAGTCGGTGGTGGTGATGATGGAAGCGTCGATATACGGCTCTTCGATATGGTCGATGAGTGTCGGGTCGGGCATTCCGCCGGGGTTGTGCACCTCCTGCACCCCGCCCTGCTTGTCGTACACCATATACGACACGTTGGGCACGGTGGTGATGACACTCATGTCGAACTCACGGTCCAGACGCTCCTGGATGATTTCCATGTGGAGCAGGCCCAGGAATCCGCAGCGGAACCCGAAACCGAGCGCCAACGACGATTCCGGCTGGAAAGTCAGCGAGGCGTCATTGAGCTGGAGCTTCTCGAGCGAGGCGCGCAGATTCTCGTAATCCTCCGCCTCGATAGGATAGACTCCGGCGAACACCATCGGCTTCACCTCCTCGAATCCGGCAATCGCCTTCTCGCACGGACGGCCGACATGCGTGATGGTATCGCCCACCTTCACCTCGCGCGAGGTCTTGATGCCCGAGATGATGTAGCCCACGTCGCCCGTGCGCAGCTCCTTGCGCGGCACCATGTCCATCTTCAGCACCCCCACCTCGTCGGCGTCGTATTCCTTTCCGGTGTTGAAGAACTTCACGTGGTCGCCCGTGCGGATCACTCCGTTCTCCACCTTGAAATAGGCGATGATGCCACGGAACGAGTTGAACACGGAGTCGAATATCAATGCCTGGAGAGGCGCGTTCTCGTCGCCTGTAGGACAAGGGATACGGTCCACCACGGCATCCAGGATCTCCTTCACGCCCATTCCGGTCTTTCCCGACGCGCGGATAATCTCCTCGCGCTTGCATCCCAGCAGGTCGATGATCTCGTCCTCCACCTCATCGGGCATCGCACTGTCCATGTCACACTTGTTCATCACCGGAATGATTTCCAGATCGTGTTCCAGAGCCATGTAAAGGTTCGAGATGGTCTGCGCCTGCACGCCCTGCGAGGCATCCACCACGAGCAGGGCACCCTCGCACGCCGCGATGGAGCGTGAAACCTCGTAAGAGAAGTCCACGTGTCCCGGAGTGTCGATCAGGTTGAGTACATATTTCTCGCCGTCGCGGGCATATTCCATCTGGATGGCATGGCTCTTGATGGTGATGCCGCGCTCGCGTTCCAGATCCATGTCGTCGAGCATCTGTCCTTCGGTAATCTTGATGGTGTCCGTGTACTCCAGCAGACGGTCCGCCAGCGTTGACTTCCCATGGTCGATATGGGCGATAATGCAAAAATTTCTTATATTCTTCATGTATAGTCGTGTAACGTTACTGAAATTATTGCGCAAAGGTATGAAAAAAATAAGATTTTTCCGTATGTTTGCCGACAAAACCAATTTTGACAAATATGAAAAAGAAATGGATTACTCCTGTGATTATTGTGGCAGTCATCGTCATGCTGGTTGCCTGGTGTGCATCTTCGTATAACTCGCTCGTGGCCCAGGAAGAAGGGGTCAGCACCGCGTGGAGCAACGTGGAGAACCAGTACCAGCGCCGTTCGGACCTGATTCCGAATCTGGTGAATACGGTGAAAGGATATGCCGCACACGAGAAGGAAACACTCGATGCGGTGGTGTCGGCACGCGCGAAGGCCACGCAGACACACATCGACCCCGACAATCTCACTCCTGAAAACATAGCCGCCTACCAGCAGGCACAAAATGCCGTGGGAAGCGCGTTGAGCCGTCTGCTGGTCACCGTGGAAAGATACCCCGACCTGAAGGCGAACGAGAACTTCAAGGAACTTCAGGCCCAGCTGGAAGGCACGGAAAACCGCATCAGTGTGGAACGCCGCAAGTTCAACGAGGTGGCACGCATGTTCAATACCGACATCCGCCGTTTCCCGAAAAATATCATCGCCGGCATGTTCGGCTTCGAGAAACGCCCGTACTTCGAGGCACAGGAAGGCAGCGAGAAAGCTCCTGAAGTGAAGTTCTAACGCAACGGACCAATGAAACGCTTGTCAGTCATCGGTCTGCTGTGCGGCATGTGCATGCTGTCTGCCCTTGCCGTGTCCGCAAAGGAATACAAGGTGGAGGATGTGCCGATGGTGCATCTGCAAAACAAGACGCGCTATGTGAGCAACCCCGACCATATCCTTTCGGACAGGGCCGTGGCGGTGATGGACACCACGCTCTACGCGCTGGAACAGCAGACCGGCATACAGGTACTCGTGGTGGCGGTGGAACAGATAGAGGGCGGCGACTGCTTCGAGTTTGCCTACCAGCTGGGACGCTCGAACGGTGTGGGCCAGAAAGGCAAGGACAACGGACTGGTCATCCTGCTGGTGACAGGCGAACGGTGCATCCAGTTCGCCACAGGCTACGGACTGGAGGGGGTGCTCCCCGACGCGCTCTGCAAACGCATCCAGGAACGCTACATGAATCCGGCATTCGGCGAGGACCGGTGGGATGAGGGGATGGTGGCCGGCATACGGGCCGTCCGTCAGGTGCTGGCAAACGAAGAGGGTGCCCCTACCCCTGCCGAAGAGAACTCAGACAACGCACTGCTCCTCACGATATTGGCTTTCTGCTTCATCGGAGTCCCCGCACTGCTGTGGTTCACCGTCCGGCAACGCCGGAAATGTCCCAAGTGCCGCCACTATACGCTCCGTCAGGTATCCTCAAGAACAGTGTCACGCTTTGCCGGGACACGCACCGTGGAAACCGTCTACCGCTGCACGCATTGCGGATACGTGCGCCGCGTGCAGCAACGGACAGACGATGACAACGATGTCGGCCACCGCGGAGGAAACGGCGGTCCGTTCATGGGAGGCCCGTTTGTGGGCGGCTTCGGAGGCGGACACGGAGGCGGTGGCTTCAGCGGAGGAAGCTTCGGAGGAGGAGACTTCGGAGGCGGAGGAGCCGGAAGCAAGTTCTGACACATCCGCGCGCGGAAAGACGACAAAATCCGCGTCTCCAGACGGACACATTACATAAACTGATAAAAAAGAGAGCACATGAATACATTCGGAAACATATTCCGCCTGACCAGTTTCGGCGAGTCGCACGGAAAGGCCATCGGCGGCGTCATCGACGGATTTCCAGCAGGCATCGCCATCGACACGGATTTCGTGCAACGGGAACTCGACCGCCGCCGTCCGGGGCAGTCGGCACTGACCACGGCACGCAAGGAGGCGGATGCCGTGGAATTTCTGTCGGGCATCTACGACGGAGTGTCCACGGGATGCCCCATCGGCTTCGTGGTATGGAACACCAACCAGCACTCCAACGATTACGACAACATGAAGGACGTGTTCCGCCCGTCGCACGCCGACTACACCTACACACAGAAGTACGGCATCCGTGACCACCGCGGAGGCGGACGCTCGTCGGCCCGCGAGACCATCGCACGCACGGTGGGAGGCGCGCTGGCCAAACTCGCGCTCCGGAAGCTGGGCATCCGCGTCACGGCCTTCACCTCGCAGGTGGGTCCGCTCAAGCTCGACAAAGACTACACGGCCTACGACCTGAGCCGGATTGAAGAGAATCCCGTGCGCTGCCCCGACCCGGAAATGGCCCGGCAGATGGGCGACTATATCCTGAAAGTCAAGGGAGAGGGCGACACTGTCGGAGGAGTCATCACATGCGTGGCGCAAGGCTGTCCGGCAGGATTGGGCGAGCCCGCATTCGGAAAACTGCACGCCGCATTGGGAAGCGCCATGCTGAGCATCAACGCCGTAAAAGGCTTTGAATACGGACAGGGATTCGGGAACATGGACATGAAAGGCAGCGAGCAGAACGACATCCTCTTCAACGACCACGGCCACATCGGTTTCCGCACAAACCGCTCGGGGGGCATCCAGGGCGGCATCAGCAACGGACAGGACATCTACTTCCGCGTGGCGTTCAAACCCGTGGCCACCATACTGACGGAACAGCCCACGGTGGACAAGGACGGAAACGAAACGACGCTCAAGGCACGCGGACGGCACGACCCCTGCGTATTGCCCCGGGCCGTCCCCATCGTAGAAGCCATGACCGCCATGACGCTGCTCGACTATTACTTATTGGACAAAACGACACATCTGTAGGGAAGCTAAAAAAATCATAAAACCATGGACATCAAACAGTACATCAAAGAGAATGAAAGCCGGTTTCTGGACGAGCTTTTCAGCCTCATCCGCATTCCGAGCATCAGTGCCTTACCCCAACACAAGGAAGACATGCTGGCCTGTGCCGAACGCTGGCGGCAACTGCTTCTTGAAGCCGGAGCCGACGAGGCGATGGTCATGCCCTCACAAGGCAATCCGCTGGTATATGCCGAGAAACATGTCAGTCCCGACGCCCCCACCGTATTGGTCTACGGACATTATGACGTGATGCCTGCCGAACCGCTGGAGCTGTGGAAAAGCCAGCCTTTCGAGCCGGAAACACGCGACGGACACATCTGGGCACGCGGCGCGGACGATGACAAGGGACAGGCCATGATCCAGGCAAAGGCATTCGAATATCTGGTGAAAGAGAATCTGCTGAAACATAACGTGAAATTCATTCTGGAAGGAGAAGAGGAAATCGGATCGCCGAGCCTCAATGCTTTCCTCCAGGAACACAAGGAACTGCTGAAAGCGGACGTGATCCTGGTTTCGGACACCAGCATGCTGGGAGCCGACCTGCCCTCGCTGACCACCGGCCTGCGCGGACTCGCCTACTGGGAAATCGAAGTGACCGGACCCAACCGCGACCTGCATTCGGGACATTTCGGCGGGGCGGTGGCCAACCCGATCAACGTGCTCTGCGACCTCATCGCGCAAATGACCGATGAGGACGGACGGATTACGGTCCCCCACTTCTACGATGACGTGGAAGAGGTGCCTGCCGCAGAACGCGAGATGATTGCCAGCATCCCGTTCGACGAGAAGAAATACATGGAAGCCATCGGAGTGAAAGCGCTGAAAGGCGAGAAAGGTTACTCCACACTGGAAAGGAACAGTTGCCGCCCGTCGTTCGACGTGTGCGGAATCTGGGGCGGATATACGGGCGAAGGCTCCAAGACGGTGCTGCCGTCGAAAGCGTACGCCAAGGTATCGTGCCGACTGGTTCCCCATCAGGACCACGAAAAGATCTCGAGACTGTTTGCCGACCATATACTGTCCATCGCCCCCGACTATGTGACCGTGAAGGTGACTCCCATGCACGGTGGCGAAGGATATGTCTGCCCGATCAGCCTCCCTGCCTATCAGGCTGCGGAGAAGGGATTCACACAGGCATTCGGAAAAAAACCGCTTGCCGTACGCCGTGGAGGAAGCATCCCCATCATCAGCGACTTTGAACGCATTCTGGGCATCAAGACCGTATTGATGGGCTTCGGACTGGAAAGCAACGCCATCCACTCGCCCAACGAGAACTTTCCGCTCGACATCTTCCGGAAAGGCATCGAGGCGGTGGCCGTGTTCCATCAAGAACTCGACAAGCAGAAATAAAGTCAAGACACCTTGCAGACAGAGGCTGTATCAAAATAGAAACAGGCTTTCATTTTGTCATCCTGAACGGAGTAAAGGATCTCGAAAACACAAACTTATATACACGAGATCCTTCGCTTTGCTCAGGATGACATTGATTTTTGATAGTCAATTCTCATTTTGAGACACCCTCGTCTTTTTCAGTCCGCACGGTATTCCAGAATATCGCCCGGCTGGCAGTCCAGTTCCTTACAGATAGCTTCCAAAGTAGAGAAGCGTACCGCCTTGGCCTTTCCCGTCTTCAGGATGGAAAGGTTCGCCGGAGTAAGGTCAATCCGTGCGGCAAGCTCTCCCAGCGAAATCTTCCGTTTCGCCATCATCACATCAAGATTTACTATTATCGGCATAATCGTCGTTCTTTTTTTCCGGTTTTAGTTGCAAACAGCTGCTTTTCGGTTTCATAATCCAAATAGGTCTTTATACCGTCAGATCATTCTCTTCCTGCATGCGGATGCCTATATGGAACACACACCCTATGAATCCGATGAAGCATCCCAACAGAAGGAAGAAGTCGTGCGAACGAACAATGGCAAGGCTTCCTTCGGGAACTGTATGAAGCAAGTATATTTGTATGAATCCGTTCAGCATTACGGCAAGGCCGATGAGCTGGATATAATTGGCATTGGCTTTCACAAACACCTTCCCTTTCCGCACATTCCACATGATGGCGAGCACCATTACGGCACAAAACACCATCACGCAGATAGTGACGCTCTCCACGACGGCAGGCCAGAAAAGCGGATTCGTGCTGCCCTGCGCCAACTCATGCGCCAAATCCTGATTCGCAAAAACGCCCAACAACAAAAGGCATACGGAAATGATTATCAGGCAATACATCTGCAATTCCTGCAACGAGCCCGCATGTCTTGATGTTTTCTTGATTGAAGTCATAATCTATCCCTCCTCATTTTAATTTTGTGGTAACACAGTTTTTATATCGTCAAATCATTTTCTTCCTTGATGCGGACCGCCTGGGAAAAGATTTCGGTCAGAAGCACCAAAACCAGCATGAGCACCCACGAATATTTCAGATGGAAGTCACTGAACACATAGTCTGAAGAGACCAGCTCCCGCACCGCGCTCCGGTAAAGCAGATAACGCTGCAGCTCGAAAAGTGCGGACGACACCACCACGGGATAAATAAAGAAACGGAGACGGCGCATGTTCTTGCGGGTCAGAATCTCACCCTTGCTGACAGAGACCAGCAGGCGGACCAGACAATAGAACCCATATATGCAAAGCAACAGAAACGGGAACACGGCAAAGACCATGTAGTCTCCGGCACCGTGCGAAATGTAGGTGTTTATGCTCCCCGGCTCGCAGGGCACCGCACACTGCATCGCCCGGTTGAACAGACTGTCGGGTGTCACCCCTTCCTTATATCCCCTGACCGGCAGGGAAACCGAACTGAGCTCCTGAGGCAATGAAGGATAATCATCCACACTGTTCCAGCCGTCCACAAAACCGGGCGTAAACTCTTTCACCACATTCCATACAAGTGCCAGAATTACAATAATTCCCAAAATACGTATTGTTCTCATAACTCGATGTTGTTGTCAGTTATTTTTTACATCACTAAATTCCACTCTCACTTTTTCACCTCTGTCAGCAACAGGTCGTCCGGCATATCCAGACAATGCACCACCGACTGGCAGTTCTGGCTGAACGACTCCGTCTGCTTGTCCCATTCGGCGTAATCGATCAGACAGACATTGCCGTCGGAAATGTAATTCAGCAGATACGCCGGACTCCATGAACAGTCTGACGGGTTCCAGCGGTAAGCCTTCTTCTGGGCAAGGTTTCCGTCAGCGTCATAACCGTACACATACCGCAGCCTCGGAGTGATTGAGACACCGTCCGCATTCAGCGTGGAAACGGTCAGCTCGTTTCCGTTCTCCCCATACACGAAAACCTTTCTGGCCTCAGCGTCGGGAACAGCGGTAAAACTCATGAACAAAGCAGCCACGGCTGCGATTACGGTACGTTTTGCAAATGTCTTTCTCATAATTGTAAGCGTCTTATACGTTAATATTTTATTTACTTTTCTCTGTTCTCAATAATTATTTATCGTTTTTCGATATGCAAATGTAGACATAATTTTTGAACCGTCAAAGAAAAACAAGAAAAAATTATCGTTTTTCGATAATTTATCCATAAAAACCGGGAATACGGCTCCAGAACCGCCGGAGGGAGGGCCGGACGCACAGAAAAAGTCGAGAAAAAACACGGGAACAAAAAGTTTATCCGGACAGAAATGCTATTTTTGCCTGACAAAAAGACAATACACATGAAAACGACACATTTGACCGGGCTCCTGCTGCTCCTACTCGGAACGGCAGCACCCACACAGGCACATCAGGAGAATATCTACCATGAGGGATGGACCGACTTCAACAAGAACGGAAAGATGGACGTGTACGAGAACCCCCAGGCACCCATCGACGCACGTGTCAGCGACCTGCTGTCACAGATGACCGTCGAGGAAAAGACCTGCCAGCTCGCCACACTCTACGGCTACGGAAGAATCCTGCAGGACTCGCTCCCCACACCCGGATGGAAAAACGAGATCTGGAAAGACGGCATCGCCAACATCGACGAGATGCTGAACGGAGTGGGCGGAAAGTCGAGACGCGTGGAAGACATGCTGTATCCTTTCAGCAACCACGCTGAAGCCATCAACCGGATACAGCGATGGTTCGTGGAGGAGACACGGCTCGGCATTCCGGTGGACTTCTCCAATGAAGGAATCCACGGACTGAACCACACGAAAGCGACTCCCCTGCCGGCCCCCATCGCCGTCGGAAGCACATGGAACAAGGAACTGGTGCGGCAGGCCGGGACCATCATCGGAACAGAGGCCAGGGCGCTGGGATACACCAACGTCTACGCCCCCATCCTCGACATCGTGCGCGACCCGCGCTGGGGACGCACACTGGAATGCTATGGTGAGGAGCCTTACCTCATCGCCACTCTGGGCAAGGAAATGGTGGAGGGAATCCAGTCACAGGGAGTGGCCTCCACACTGAAGCATTACGCCGTATACAGCGTGCCCAAAGGCGGACGCGACGGAAACTGCCGGACCGACCCGCATGTGGCTCCGCGCGAGCTTCACCAGCTTTACCTCTATCCTTTCAAGAAAGTGATCCGCGAGGCGCATCCCCTCGGCGTGATGAGCAGCTACAACGACTGGGACGGAGTCCCCATCACGGCCAGCCATTATTTCCTCACGGAACTGCTGCGCGAGGAATACGGATTCGACGGATATGTGGTGAGCGACAGCGAGGCCGTGGAGTATGTGGAAAGCAAGCACCATGTGGCCGACAGCTACGAGGAGGCCGTGAGACAGGTGCTCGAGGCAGGACTGAACGTACGCACGAACTTCACCCCTCCTTCCGACTTCATCCTGCCGGTGCGCCGCCTGATTGAGGAGAAAAGAATATCAATGGAAACCATCGACAAGCGTGTGGCCGAGGTACTGAGGGTGAAATTCCGCCTCGGACTCTTCGACCGTCCGTATGCCGACCCCTCAAAAGCCGACAAGGCGGGAGGGTTCAGCCGCAACCTTGATTTCGTCAGGGAAATACAGGCCCAGTCACTGGTCCTGCTGAAAAACGAGGACAGCCTGCTTCCGCTCGACCGGAACAAGGTGCGCCGCGTGCTGGTCACCGGTCCCCTGGCCGACGAGAGCAATTTCATGGAAAGCCGTTACGGACCCAACAGGCTGGACAAGGTGACCATTCTCGACGGCCTGCGGAAGTATCTGAAAGGAAAAGCGGAAGTGACATACTCAAAAGGATGTGAGGTGACGGACAAGGGATGGCCCTACACGGAAATCCTGCCCGCGCCAATGACCGAAGAAGAACAGGCGGGCATCAGTGAGGCGGTGAAGGCCGCCGCCGGATGCGACGTGATTGTCGCCGTACTCGGAGAAAGCGAATACGAGACCGGAGAAAGCCGCTCACGCACGTCACTCTCCCTGCCCGGACGTCAGCAACAGCTGCTGGAGGCACTGCACGCCACCGGAAAGCCCGTCGTACTGGTGCTCGTCAACGGACAGCCTCTGACCGTCAACTGGGCCGACGCCCACATCCCGGCCATTCTGGAAAGCTGGTTCCCCGGCTGCCAGGGAGGAACGGTCATTGCAGAGACCTTGTTCGGCGAGCACAATCCGGGAGGAAAACTGACCGTGACTTTCCCGAAAACAGTGGGACAGATAGAGCTGAACTTCCCGTTCAAGCCAGGCTCACAGGCCGGCCAGCCACAGGCCGGTCCGAACGGAAGCGGAGCCACCAGAGTGACCGGAGAGCTGTACCCCTTCGGCTATGGTCTGAGCTACACCACCTTTGAATACTCCGGCCTCAAGGTCACTCCGCTGAGGCAACCGACCCAAGGGAACTATACCGTCACATTCAATGTGACCAACACCGGGAAAAGGAGCGGCGACGAGATAGTCCAGCTGTACGTGCGCGACAAGGTGAGCAGCGTCATCACCTACGACTCCCAGCTCCGCGGATTCGAGCGCGTGGCCCTGCAGCCCGGAGAGACGAAAGGAGTGACCTTCACGCTGACACCCGACGACCTGCAGCTGCTGGACCGCCACATGGAATGGACCGTAGAGCCGGGCGAGTTCGAGATCATGATAGGAGCCTCCAGCAAGGACATACGGCTGACGGAGACCGTCACCGCACTGCCCTGAACCAGATTTATTCGTATGAGTTATAGAGGCTGTTTCGATTTTCCGCTAAAGTCACATTGACGGGACCAGGGAAAAGAGAGAGAGGAACGGAGAACCGCCGCAGGGCAGTCGTCCGTTCCTCTCTCTTCATTCGTCACTATAAACTAACGTTAACTTTGCATACACAAATACAAAATTCAAAACTAAAAAACAGATTTCATGAAAGGACGTCAAATCACATTGGCACCTGCCGGATTCACCGACCCTGACGCACGTCCTTCGGATAGTCAAACGGTTTTGGGCGGCTCCCGATTCGATATGAGCCATATCACTTTCCAGTCCTATGCAGGTGGGACTGCAGTCCTACCCTATTGGGATTAAGGGAGGACTGGCATACCAAGCACAGAGCATCCATATAGATAATCCTGTTTGAAAGCTTAACATTGAGAAAGCAACGATTCCATCAGGGCGAGATCCATATTCACTTCGCCCTGCATCAAGTAACTCTCCCGCTTTGTTTTCACGGTGCGGTAGATTCCTTCCGCCTTTTCTTTATCGTGCTCCATATACAAGGCTATCGCGAAAAGCTGGCGTTGCTTGGAACTGCTCACCTTGCTATATGTCCGGATATATGCCACTAATTTGTCGGTGGCTAGTTCGCGGGCACGTTCCTCCTTTCCTATGACCAATGCGGTAAAAAGCAGTTCGGCTTCCGCCTCTTGCTTCAAGATACCTACCAGTTCCTTACTTTGGCTTACCGCTTCTTCCAGTCGGACGTAGGCTTCCTCCCACTCTTCCCGGTCTTGCATCCGCGAGATTTCCATCAATGCTATGGTCGCTTGCAACATATCGCTATAATCTATTTTCCCTTCCAGACGGAACCAAGATTCAGGCATCTCCTTCGGACGCATCCCTTCCTGTATCAACGCGTTTATCCGAAGCTGGAGGACGAGGGCTCGTTTGGTGCCGGGATTCCGCTTCAAGAGACGGAGCGAATACGCATCGTTTCCGATGCCACCCATTTTCATCGGGATTCCGTTGAGCAAGCCCAAGAAAACCCCTATCCCCATAAACTGAATGAGAAACATTTTCCATAAAAACGGCATACCGTCTATACATAAAAACGGGAACAATGCCGCAAATGCCGCCAGGAAATTCATCGCTACCCCACCTATACTATATAAGGTAACAGGAATCTCTTCATCGGACTTTTCGGGAGGCGCCAGCAAGCATTGACCACCCGTCCCGCTCACGCTAAAGCGTTTCATGCGCACCTTCCCGCCTTGGCGTATCCATGTAAGGCTGAAAATTCGGAACGACACGAAGCGGTATCCCGAAACCAATCCGCAAATCAAATGCCCCGCTTCGTGCAGGATGACTTGCAGGGAAACGGCTATCAGGAAGAAAGCCAATGAAAGCAACGGAATGCCTATCACCTCCATCGCATTGAGCCGCAAAAACTTCCCGATATATTCCGAGAAAGAGATACCGCCAAACAACATTAGCCCCGCTCCTGCTACAATAAGCCCTGCCAAGATACCTATCAAGAACCCGCCTACAATTTTCAATACATGTTTCATTGCTTATAATATAACGTGATTTCGATATGAAGATTGAAATTATCTATTTGAAAATTAGAAACATAACGATAAAAGCATTAGATTTATAGTGTCCAATTATAACATTTAAGCGATTACCACTATGTTCTCAGAGGCTAAAGTTACGGAGATTTACCCGATGGCCGATGATTTTTGCAAGGAATTTGCCAAAACACAGGAAAAATATATGATTGAAGACAAGAATCATAAGCATCGGAACAAGCCGAACGTGGAAAATGCTCCATGGGATGGTTCTTCGGGGTTAAACTTCACCTGATCATCAATGACAAGGGTGAAATCCTTAATTTCATGTTTACACCAGGCAATGTGGATGACCGCGAACCGTTGAAACAGAAAAAGTTCCTGGAGAATATAAAAGGAAAACCCTGTGCGGACAAGGGATATATCGGGAAAACCCTGTTCGAGAACCTATTCCTTAACGGCATACAGTTGATAACCAAAGTGAAGAACAACATGAAGAACTCCCTAATGAACGTAGCGGACAATATCATAACCTATGGCATGTCGAAAGGGCTTTCCGCATCTCAAAATCGAAGATAGAGATACGGCCTATGTTCCACTTCACCCACCGCAGGATAAAGGCACATGTATGCATCTGTTTTGTGGTGTTGAAAGTTTATAAGGAACTGGAGAGATTACTGAAATTATCCAATATCAATATGAGTGTCGACAAGGTTTTGGCACTTGCGCAGACGATTGTAACAATACAGATGACACTGCCCGAAAACAAACAGGTAATCAATCGAACTATACAGATGAAACGGCATCAACGTATCGCGCCATTATTCTCTGATGGTTTTTGGGGTACGCACTGACGAAATCAGGAAAAAGAGTGAGGAACGGAGAACCGCCGCAGGGCAATTCCTCATTCCTCACTCTTCATTCTTCACTCTTCATTTATTTGTACTCGTCCCAGCTCTTGATGGCAATGTCGCCGATGCTCATCGAACAGAACGCATTGATAAACGCGCTCGCCAGACGGGCGTTCGTGATAAGGGGGATGTTGAGGTCGATGGCGGCACGACGTATCTTGTAGCCGTTGGTCAGCTCGCCCACCGACAGATCGCGCGGAATGTTCACCACCATGTCAATCTGCTTCTGGTGAAGCATATCCAAAGCCTGCGGCTGTCCCTCTTCGCTCGGCCAGTACACGCGCGTATTCTCGATGCCGTTCTCCGTGAGGAACTTCGATGTGCCGCCCGTGGCGAACAGGTGGTAGCCTTTGGCCTTCAGCGCACGCGAGGCCTGAAGCATGTCAACCTTCTGCCGCGTGCCGCCCGTGGAAAGCAGGATGTTCCGCTCAGGAATGCGGTAGCCCACGGAAAGCATTGACTTGAGGATGGCGCACGAGGTGTCCTCACCGATACAGCCCACCTCGCCCGTGCTCGCCATGTCGACTCCCAGCACCGGGTCGGCCTTTTGCAGGCGGTTGAACGAGAACTGGCTGGCCTTGATGCCCACATAGTCGAGGTCGAAAAGGTTCTTCTCCGGCTTCTCCACCGGCAGTCCCAGCATGACCTTTGTGGCCAGCTCGATGAAGTTTATCTTGAGCACCTTGCTCACGAACGGGAACGAGCGCGAGGCACGGAGGTTGCACTCGATGACCTTGATGTCATTGTCGCGGGCCAGGAACTGGATGTTGAACGGACCCGAGATGTTGAGTTCCCTGGCTATCTGACGAGAGATACGCTTGATACGGCGCACGGTCTCCACGTAGAGTTTCTGCGGAGGGAACTGGATGGTGGCGTCGCCCGAATGCACGCCGGCAAACTCGATGTGTTCCGAAATGGCATAGACAATGATCTCGCCGTTCTGCGCCACGGCATCCATCTCCACTTCCTTGGCATGCTCGATGAACTGGCTCACCACCACCGGATGTTTCTTCGACACGTTGGCGGCAAGCTGCAGGAAGCGTTCCAGCTCGTCCTGGTTGGAGCAGACGTTCATGGCGGCTCCCGAAAGCACGTACGACGGACGCACGAGCACCGGGAATCCCACCTTGCGGATGAACTCGTTGATGTCGTCCATCGAAGTCAGCGCGCTCCATTCCGGCTGGTCCACCCCGATACGGTCGAGCATGGCAGAGAACTTGTCGCGGTCCTCGGCGTTGTCGATGCTCTTGGCAGAGGTTCCCAGAATGTTCACCCGCTGCGCGTCAAGACGCATGGCCAGATTGTTCGGTATCTGTCCGCCGGTAGACACAATGACCCCATGCGGATTCTCCAGGTCGAGAACGTCCATCACGCGCTCGAAAGTCAGCTCGTCGAAATAGAGGCGGTCGCACATGTCGTAGTCTGTGGAAACCGTCTCGGGGTTGTAGTTGATCATCACCGAGCGGTAACCCTCCTTACGGATGGTATGCAAGGCCTGCACGCCGCACCAGTCGAATTCCACCGACGAACCGATACGGTAGGCGCCCGAACCGAGCACCACAATGCTCTTGCGGTCGCCCAGATAACGCACGTCGTTGGCCACACCGCTATAAGTAAGATACAGGTAGTTGGTCTGCGCCGGATACTCGGCCGCCAGCGTGTCAATCTGCTTCACCACAGGCACCACGCCTATGCTCTTGCGATATTGGCGCACGGCCAGTATGCCGTCCTCCATCTCTCCCTGCCATCCGATGGCGCGGGCCACCTGGAAGTCGGAGAATCCCTGACGCTTGGCCTTGTAAAGAAGCTCTTTCGGAAGCTCGGAAAGCTGTATGTGGTTGTTCCCCCACTCGTGCAGTTCCTTCGAAGTGTCCATGATGTTCTCCAGCTTGTAGAGGAACCATTTGTCTATCTTGGTAAGATCGTGTATCTGGTCGACGGTATATCCGGCACGCATCGCCTTCGAGATGACGAAGATTCGCTTGTCGGTCGGCTCGCGCAGGGCCTTGTCGATGTCGGCGATGACCAGCTCCTTGTTTTCCACGAAACCGTGCATTCCCTGTCCGATCATGCGGAGACCCTTCTGGATGGCTTCCTCAAAAGTGCGTCCGATGGCCATCACCTCTCCCACCGACTTCATGCTGGAGCCCAGCTCACGGTCGACACCATGGAACTTGCCAAGGTCCCAGCGCGGAATCTTGCACACCACATAGTCGAGCGCCGGCTCGAAGAATGCCGAGGTGGTTTTCGTCACCGAGTTCTTCAGATCGAAAAGTCCGTAGCCCAATCCCAGCTTGGCGGCCACAAACGCCAGCGGATAACCCGTAGCCTTGGATGCCAGTGCGGAAGAACGGCTCAGACGGGCGTTCACCTCGATCACGCGGTAATCCTCCGACTCAGGGTCGAAAGCGTACTGCACGTTACACTCGCCCACAATGCCGATGTGACGGATGATGCGGATGGCCAGCTCGCGGAGCTTATGGTATTCGCTGTTGGTCAGAGTCTGGCTCGGAGCGATGACGATGGACTCTCCGGTATGGATGCCCAGCGGATCGAAATTCTCCATGTTGCAGACCGTGATGCAATTGTCAAAACGGTCGCGCACCACCTCGTATTCCACTTCCTTCCATCCCTTCAGGCTCTTTTCCACGAGCACCTGCGGAGAGAAGGAGAAAGCCTTTTCCGCCAACGCGTCCAGTTCCTCCTCATTATCGCAGAAGCCGGAGCCAAGACCTCCCAACGCGTATGCGGCGCGGATGATAACGGGGTAACCCAGGTCTCTTGCGGCCTGGCGCGCCTGTTCGATGTTCTCACAAGCCTCGCTCTTGATGGTCTTCACGCCAATCTCGTCGAGCTTCTTCACGAACAGCTCGCGGTCTTCCGTGTCCATGATGGCCTGCACGGGTGTGCCGAGCACACGCACGCCGTATTTGCCGAATACACCTTCCTTATAAAGAGCCACCCCACAGTTCAGCGCGGTCTGTCCCCCGAACGAAAGCAGCACCCCGTCGGGACGCTCCTTGTCGATGACCTTCTCCACGAAATAAGGTGTGACGGGAAGGAAATAAATCTTGTCGGCCACCCCCTCGGAAGTCTGCACCGTAGCGATATTCGGGTTGATGAGCACAGTCTCGATGCCTTCTTCCTTCAGTGCCTTGAGGGCCTGCGAACCGGAATAGTCGAACTCGCCCGCCTCACCGATTTTCAACGCGCCCGACCCCAGCAGCAATACTTTCTTTATATTCTCTTTCATTGATGTTTCAATTAATGGTTAGTTATTCTTTAGATCAGCTTCACGAACTCGTCGAAGAGGAATTCAGTGTCAGTCGGTCCGCTGGCCGCCTCAGGATGGAACTGCGCGGAGAACCAGGGGTTGCGCTTGTGGCGTATCCCTTCGTTCGAGCCGTCGTTCATATTGATGAAAAGCGGTTCCCAGTCATCACCCAAAGTGTTGTTGTCCACCGCATATCCGTGGTTCTGGCTGGTGATGAAGCAACGGTCAGTGCCCACCATACGCACCGGCTGGTTATGGCTACGGTGGCCGTATTTCAGCTTGTAGATGCGGGCGCCTCCCGCCTTCGAGAGCAGCTGGTTTCCCATACAGATGCCGAAAATGGGCAGTTTCTCGTTCCGCATGGCCTTACGGATGTTCTGCACCGCGGCATCGCACGTGTCGGGATCGCCCGGTCCGTTGGAGATGAAAAGTCCGTCGAACTCCAGTCCGTTGAAGTCGTAGTTCCAGGGCACGCGGATCACCTCCACGTCACGTTTGAGCAGACAACGGATAATGTTGGCCTTCACGCCGCAGTCCACCAGCACCACCTTCTTGCGTCCGCCGCCCTCATTGTAACGGATCACTTCCTTGCACGACACCTTGTCCACATAGTTCACCCCGGCATACCGCGCCTCGGGCACGTTGTCCGGCTCGTCGTCGAACACGATCTTCCCCATCATCACGCCGTGCTCACGCAACACCTTGGTCAGCTCACGCGTGTCAACACCCGTGATGCCGGGCACCTGCTCGCGCTTCAGCCAGTCGGCCAGGCTCTCCACCGCGTTCCAGTGGCTGTACATCTCGCTGTAGTCGCTCACGATAATGGCCTCGGCGTGTATTTTCTCACTTTCCATAAAAACAGGCAGACCGTTCGCCGCGAAAGTAAACGGCGGCACTCCGTAGTTGCCGACCAGCGGATAGGTAAGCGTCATCAGCTGACCCGCATACGAAGGGTCGGTCAGGCTTTCCGGATAACCGGTCATCGCCGTATTGAACACCACCTCGCCCGCTACCGGTTTCTCATAACCGAACGACTTGCCGTGGAAGCGGCTCCCGTCGTCAAGGATTAACGTCACATCTTTCATTCTTAGTCTTTATTGTTTTGTGTCTCTGGTTTGTCCATAAAAAAACCCGGACTTGCCGAAAAGCAATTCCGGGTATTCACATATTATAATGCATCTTACTCACCGTTATGTGTCCTAATCCGATATTCATCAACTTTCTCGTCGTTTTTTCGTTTCGGAGTGCAAATATACGGATTTCTCCAAAAACGGCGCGTAGTTTCCGTGACATTTTTTCAAGAAAATTCCGCGGCGGACTTTCCACGAAAAAAAACGCGGAAAATGTTTGGAGAATCCCAGGAAAGCTGTATCTTTGCACACGTTTTCAAAACAAGTACATCCAAGGTTGCCGAAATAACTCAGTTGGTAGAGTAACTCATTCGTAATGAGTAAGTCGCGGGTTCGAGTCCCGCTTTCGGCTCCAGAAAGCCGGTCCGCATGTGCGGACCGGCTTTTTCATTGCCTTCCCATCATCTTTATCCGCCGCTTCATCTCATCGGAAACGCGGTACGATTCCTGAATCTTGCGGAGTGTCTTGTGGAAAGTGTCCGTATCAAGCCGGGAACGGCCGAGATAATCCATCGTGCGCTCCGGAAACCTGACAAAACAGACTGAAAGCGCCCACGCCACCGCCATCCTCACATAATACCCCTCCTGACGGATCCGTTCAAAACAGGTAAACATCTCGTCAAGACGGATCTCATCAATGAAGTTCTCCATCATGCGCACCACTCCGAAACGCACCTCGTATTCACGCGAGGATTTCAGCCATTCTTTCAGATATTCCCAGATACGGGCCTCGTGTTTCCGAAAATAAGCCTTTCCACCGGCAAACTTGAACGTGTCACATTCCGACCAGCTCCGGATAATCCACACGAACTTCGTGACACGGTGCAGATAAGTCTCTATGTCCTCATCGGGCCTGATGCAGCCCAGCACCAGCCCCTGAAGCATCCGTTCTTCCAAATAACCGTCATCGGCATTTTCCAGATACGTTTCCCAATCGGCTTTCGCGATGCGCTTCGCCAGTTGCCTCAGGTCGGGCACACGGACACCCAGAATATGCTCCACTCCGGGATGCAGGCTTGCGGTGAACTTCCGGTTCCCTTTTTCAGCCAGTTCCAGCAGACACTCGCGGACAGTCAGGCCATCAATCTTGAATTCTTCCATACCTTCATTCATATCAATCCAACCGACAAAATTATCATTTTTATCACATACGCCGCAAAAGACCGACATTTTTCTCATAAACAGCAAAAAAATCCGGAAAAAGTTTTGATTTATCATTTTTATCACTAAATTTGCCATGAAAATAAAACAAAACAATCGCATTATCATGACACTTTCAATGGTAAATACATACTTCTGGTGGCGCTTCTGCAACTTCAACAGTCGTAGAGGAAACCAGCCGTGTATAATATAGATACCATATTTTTCATGTAAATAAAAACTGATATTGCAGAAGGGCTGTCGTACTTTACGGCAGCCCTTTTTGTTTGCGCACGAAACAGAACATCAATCCACTAAAAATACAAATACATCATGAAAACCTATCAAGTGAGCCGGGAAGGCTATTACGGAGAATTCGGTGGGGCGTTTGTACCCGAAATACTCCACCGCTGTGTGGAAGAACTCAGAAACGCATATCTGAACGTCATGGAAAGCGACAGCTTCAAACAGGAGTTCCATTCCCTGCTCCGCGACTACGTGGGACGGCCTTCGCCGCTCTATCCGGCCAAAAGGCTGTCGGACAAATACGGCTGCCGCATCTATCTGAAACGCGAGGACCTGAACCACACGGGAGCACACAAAATCAACAATGCCATCGGACAGGCACTTATCGCACGGCGCATGGGGAAAAAACGCATCATCGCCGAAACGGGAGCGGGACAGCACGGAGTGGCCGCGGCCACAGTCTGCGCCCTGATGGGCATGGAGTGCGTGGTCTACATGGGAAAGACCGACGTGGAACGCCAGCATGCCAACGTACAACGGATGAAGATGCTGGGCGCCCGGGTGGTGCCGGTGACATCGGGCAACATGACGCTCAAGGACGCCACCAATAAGGCCATCCGCGACTGGTGCTGCCACCCTTCGGACACATACTACATCATCGGATCCACCGTAGGCCCCCACCCTTATCCCGACATGGTGGCACGCCTGCAGTCCGTTATCAGCGAGGAAATCCGCAAGCAACTCCTGGAACATGAAGGGAGAGACTATCCGGACTATCTCATCGCATGCATCGGTGGAGGAAGCAACGCGGCGGGCACCATCTACCACTATCTGGACGACGGACGGGTGAAAATCGTGCTGGCCGAAGCCGGAGGAAAAGGGATTGACACTCCTCTCTCGGCGGCCACCATCCATCTGGGACTGCCAGGCGTCATCCACGGCTCACACACGCTGGTGATGCAGGACGAGGACGGGCAGATACTGGAACCATATTCCATTTCCGCCGGACTGGACTATCCGGGAGTCGGCCCCATGCACGCGAATCTGGCGAGACAGCATCGTGCCACCGTACTGGCAGTGAATGACGATGAAGCGGTCCGTGCGGCTTTCGAGCTGACCCGGCTGGAGGGAATCATCCCGGCGCTGGAATCGGCCCATGCGCTGGGAGCACTTGAGAAACTCCGTTTCCGTCCGGACGACCTCGTGGTGCTCACTGTCTCGGGACGGGGCGACAAGGACATGGATACTTACATGAAGGAAATGAAAAGTGAAAAACAAGAATGAGGTACGTAAATGAACAAAAAACCACATCATGAAAACTTACCACTACCATACAAGATACAGACTGTTGCCGGGCGACTTGCATACACCGGTCACCACCTACCTGAAACTGCGCGACCTCTTTCCGCAAAGCGTGCTGATGGAAAGCTCCGACTATCACGGCTCGGAAAACAACCGCTCGTTCATCGGACTCAACCCGACAGCCAGCGTCTCCATCAGTCACGGGAAAGCCGTCATGACCTACCCCGATCACTCCCGTGAGGAACGGGAACTGGACGATTCGTTCCGCCCGGAAAACGCAGTCAGCGGATTCCTTTCCCGGTTCAAGGTGGACGGAGAATATTCACGCTACTGCGGACTCTACGGATACACCACCTTCAACACGGTCCGCTATCTCGAACAGATTCCCGTGAAAGACAGCGCCGACATCAAGAACGACGCCCCGGACATGCTCTACATCCTCTATAAATACCTGATCGTGTTCAACGACTTCACCAGCGAGATGCTTCTGCTGGAAATGCACACCCCCGACGAACCGGACCACATCGGGGAAGTGGAGAAAGCCATCGGAAACCGGAACTACACGACTTACGGTTTCCGGGCCACAGGACCCGTAACCAGCACACTGACCGACGAGGAGCACAAGGCGAACATCCGCAAGGGTATCGCCCACTGTCTCCGCGGCGACGTGTTCCAGATCGTACTCTCACGCCGGTTCATCCAACACTATGAAGGCGATGACTTCCAGCTTTACCGTGCCCTGCGGAGCATCAACCCCTCGCCCTATCTGTTTTATTTCGACTTCGGAGGATTCCGCATTTTCGGTTCCTCGCCCGAGACGCACTGCAAGATAGAGGACCGGCACGCCACCATCGACCCCATAGCGGGAACCGCGAGACGCGAAGGCGACAAGAATGCAGACGCCCGAATCACCGAAAAGCTGCTGGCCGACCCGAAAGAGAACGCCGAACACGTGATGCTGGTCGACCTGGCACGCAACGACCTGAGCCGGAATTGCCGGAACGTCCGTCTGGACTTCTACAAGGAACCGCAATACTACAGCCACGTCATCCATCTGGTGAGCCGGGTGAGCGGAGACCTGGAAGAAGGCGCCGACCCGATCAAGGCATTTACCGACACCTTCCCGGCCGGAACGCTGAGCGGCGCCCCGAAAGTCAGGGCCATGCAAATCATCAGCGAGCTGGAGCCGCACAACCGTGGCGCATACGGCGGATGTGTCGGATTCATCGGACTCGACGGATCGCTCAACCAGGCCATCACCATCCGTACCTTCGTAAGCCGCAACAACGAACTATGGTTCCAGGCGGGAGGGGGAATCGTGGCAAAAAGCGACGAGGAAAAAGAACTGCAGGAAGTCAACAACAAACTGGCGGCATTGCGAAAAGCCATCGTACTTGCCGAAAGACTTTAACGACACAAAACATCACATATCATGAACATCACAATCATTGACAACTACGACTCATTCACTTACAACCTGAGTCATCTGATAAAGGAACTGGGAGCCACGGTCACCGTCCTGCGCAACGACCGGTTCAAGCTTGATGAACTGGAAACCTGCGACAGGATACTGCTCTCGCCCGGCCCGGGCATTCCGGAAGAGGCGGGCCTGCTTATGGAAGTCATCCGTCATTACGCCGGAAAGAAACCCATCCTGGGCGTATGCCTCGGAGAACAGGCCATCGGTGAAGTGTTCGGGGGCAGACTGGCCCACCTGAACCAAGTGTACCACGGAGTGCAAAGCCGGATCTCCATCGTGGCGGACGACCCGCTTTTCAAAGGACTGCCCCACGAAACCGAAGTAGGACGATACCACTCGTGGACAGTAGACACCGAAGGACTGCCCGAGTGTCTGGAAATCACCGCCCTCAGTCCCGAAGGCCACATCATGGCCCTGCGCCACAAGACACTCAACGTACGGGGAGTACAGTTCCATCCCGAATCGGTGCTGACTCCCCTCGGAAAAAAGATGCTGGACAACTGGATAAACGAAACCGAACCCTATCAATCATTCTGACCTATGAGACAGACCTTACAACGACTTTTCAACCACGAGACACTGAACCGTGAAGAAGCATACAGACTGATGGAACACATCACACATGGAGATCTCAACGACACCCAGACAGCGGCACTCCTCACCGTATTCCAGATGCGCGGCGTGAAGGTGGACGAGCTTATCGGCTTCCGCGAAGCCTTGCTCGCCACACGCATACCGGTGGATCTGAAGGCATACCGCCCGATTGACATCGTAGGGACAGGAGGCGACGGGAAGAACACGTTCAACATCTCCACCTGCGCGTGTTTCGTGGTAGCCGGAGCCGGCTATCACGTGGCCAAACACGGAAACTACGGCGCCACCTCGGTAAGCGGCGCCAGCAACGTGATGGAACTTCATGGAGTGAGGTTCACCAACCGGCAGGACCAGCTGGAGCGCTCGATGGAAGGATGCGGCATGGTGTTCATGCACGCGCCCCTCTTCAATCCGGCCATGAAAGTGGTCGCTCCCGTCCGGAAGACCATCCAGGTACGCACGCTCTTCAACCTTCTCGGTCCGCTCATCAACCCATGCCAGCCCGATTACCAGCTGCTGGGAGTGGCCGACCTTCCCCAGATGCGCCTTTACACCAACACCCTCCAGAAACTCGGCATCGGATTCGCGGTGGTGAACAATCTGGACGGATACGATGAGATCTCGCTGACAGACGAGTTCAAGGTGATGACCAATCTCTACGAGACCATCTACCGTCCCTCCGAACTGAGCTTCCCCACCGTCCTCCAGGAAGAACTGTACGGCGGAAGCACTCCGCAAGATGCCGCACGCATCTTCGACCGCGTGCTTCAGGGAGAAGCCACGAGGCCCCAGACCGACTGCGTGCTCATCAACGCATCGTTCGCCATCCAGGTCATGGAACCGGCAAAGTCCATCGAGGAGTGCGTCGCCCTGGCCCGTGAATCACTTCTGAGCGGGAAGGCCCTCCGGACCTTCCGGAAATTCATTGAACTGAACAATTGAGACAAGATTATGGAAAAAGACATTCTACACGAAATCATCGCCCGGAAACGGATAGAAATCATCCGGCAAAAAGAGGCGGTTTCCGAAGCAAGGCTGGAAGAGATGCTCGACGGGAAAATCACCGCCGGACATAGCATGAAAGAGGCGCTCAAGACCTCGCCCACAGGCATCATCGCCGAGTTCAAGCGCCGCTCCCCCTCAAAAGGATGGATCCGGAAAGAAGCGGATCCCACGGAAGTGGTCTCCCGTTACGGACAGGCCGGCGCGTCCGCCCTCTCCGTACTCACGGACGAGGAGTTTTTCGGCGGAACGCTGAAGGACCTCCACATGGCACGCAAGGCCGCACATCTTCCCATTCTCCGGAAGGACTTCATCATCAGCCGTTACCAGTTGCTCCAGGCAAGACTGGCGGAGGCGGATGCCGTACTCCTGATTGCCGCGGCGCTCACCCCCTCCTTCTGCCGGAAACTGGCGGACGAGGCCCACAAGCTCCATCTGGAAGTACTGCTTGAGATCCATACGGAAAAAGAGCTGGAGCACTACAACGGATCAGTGGACATGGTGGGAGTGAACAACCGGAATCTGGGAACGTTCCACACCGATGTAGAAAATTCCTTCCGGATGGCGGAGAGACTGCCGCCAGATGCGGTCCATGTGTCAGAAAGCGGCATCGCCTCACCTGAGACAGTACTCCGACTCCGGGAAGCAGGCTACCGGGGCTTCCTGATGGGAGAAGCATTCATGAAAACGCCCGACCCCGGAAAAGCATTGTCGGAGTTTCATCAAGTGTTAATGGAGAAACATCCACACCAAAGCACCGGACTTTACCCCCTTTCACACCCCAAAAACACACAGATATGATTATAAAAGTATGCGGCATGACCGAAGGAAAAAACATCCGGCAGGTGGAAACGGCGGGAGCGGAATGGATGGGATTCGTATTCTATCCGCCCTCACCACGATACGCCGGACACATACCGGACTATCTCCCTGAGCGCGCCCGGCGTATAGGAGTGTTCGTGGACGCCTCCACGGAAAGCATCATGGAGACCGTCAGGCAGTGGGGACTGCATCTGGTACAGCTCCACGGCCAGGAAACGCCCGCGCAATGTCTGGAAATCCGAAAAAAAGGAACCAAAGTCATCAAGGCCTTCTCCGTCCGGAACCGTGAGACACTGGAAACACTCTCCGGATACGACGAGACGTGCGATTTCTTTCTGTTCGACACCCCGTGTGAAAGCCACGGAGGCTCCGGACGACGGTTCGACTGGACTCTGCTCAACGCATATCAGGGCCACACACCCTTCCTGCTGGGCGGAGGACTGAATCCGGAAAGCGTCGGACCGCTGACACGCCTCTCCCACCCCCAATGGGCGGGAATCGACCTGAACAGCGGATTCGAGCTCTCGCCGGGCATCAAGGACGCGGAAGCCGTCGCAGGATTCATCCGCGACCTCAGAACCGCCGCCGGACAAAGCCACGAGATTTCCCCGAATCTTCCAGACCTTTCCCTTTCACCCATATCAGATTCACGCAAAGTCAAACTTTAAAATACAATACATCATGAACCGAATCAACCAACTGTTCAGTCTAAAGAGACACGACATCCTCTCCGTCTATTTTTGTGCCGGCGACCCTACCCTGGAAAGCGCACCCGACATCATCCGTACCCTCGAAAGAAAAGGCGTCGACATGATTGAGATAGGCATCCCGTTCAGCGACCCGATGGCCGACGGACCGGTCATCCAGAACGCCGCCATGCGCGCCCTCCGCCACGGGATGACACTCCACAAGCTGTTCGGCCAACTTGAAGGCATCCGCAACGATGTCAGCATCCCTCTCCTGCTGATGGGCTATCTCAACCCCATCCTCCGCTATGGATTCGAGAATTTCTGCAGAAAATGCCGGGAATGCGGCATCGACGGAGCCATCATCCCCGACCTGCCCTTCAAGGAATATCAGAAACACTTTCAGGACACCGCCGGAAAATACGGCCTCAAGATCATCATGCTCATCACTCCCGAGACGAGCGAGGAGCGCATCCGCCAGATTGACGCCCACACCGACGGGTTCATCTACATGGTGTCGTCGGCCGCAACCACCGGGACACAAAGCGACTTCGATGCCGGGAAACAGGATTATTTCCGGCGTATCGACAGCATGAACCTCCGCAATCCCCGCATGATAGGGTTCGGAATCTCGAACCGGCAGACCTTCAGGACAGCCGCCTCCCATGCCGCGGGATGCATCATAGGAAGCAAGTTCGTCACCCTGCTCGAGGAAGAGAAAGGAAACGCCGGACGGGCCGCCGACCGGCTGCTGGAAGCGTTAAGGCAATAGCACGGAAGGAACGGACTATACATTTTGTTATTTTTTCTTCCCTAAAAGTTCGGCTTCACAAGGGAAATCACTACCTTTGTACCCGAACAAACCCAGAAAAGAAAACAATATGATAAAACCAGATTATCCTTCCGTTCTGCTCATCTATACAGGAGGAACAATCGGCATGATAGAGAACCGGGAAACGGGAGCCCTGGAAGCCTTCAATTTCGACCAGCTTCTGGAGAACGTACCGGAACTGAAACGGTTCAACTACCGCATCTCATCGTATCAGTTCAATCCGCCCATCGACTCGTCGGACATGGAGCCGACGCTATGGGCCAAGCTCGTAAAGATCATCTCGTACAACTATGAGAACTTCGACGGCTTCGTGATCCTTCACGGAACTGATACGATGGCCTATACCGCCTCCGCACTGAGCTTCATGCTCGAGAATCTGAGCAAGCCCGTCATACTGACCGGAAGCCAGCTCCCCATCGGAGTGCTGCGTACTGACGGAAAGGAGAACCTGATCACCTCCATCGAGATCGCCGCGGCCAAACATCCTGACGGGACGGCCATCGTGCCCGAAGTGTGCATCTTTTTCGAGAACCACCTGCTGCGCGGAAACCGTACCACCAAAATCAACGCGGAAAACTTCAACGCCTTCCGCTCCTACAACTATCCGGCACTGGCCACGGTAGGCATACACATCAAATACGAATACGACAAGATCCGGAAGGCAGAGCCCAACGTACCGATGCACCCGCACTACGCCTTCGACACGAACGTGGTTATCCTGACCCTCTTCCCCGGCATACAGGAAAACATCGTGAGCAACATTCTCCATACACCGGGACTGAAGGCGGTGGTGCTCAAGACATACGGTTCGGGCAACGCCCCCCAGAAGGAGTGGTTCATCCGCCAGCTGTCGGAAGCCACGGAAAAAGGCATCGTGATCGTGAACATCTCGCAATGCCAGACCGGAATGGTGGAAATGGCACGCTACGAGACCGGTCTTCAGCTCATCGATGCCGGAGTGATCAGCGGATACGACTCCACCGTGGAGTGCGTGCTTACCAAACTGATGTTCCTGCTGGGACACAACCTGACGCCACGCGAGATAAGAAACGAGATGAGACGTTCGCTGGCCGGAGAGTTCACGCGCCCCAAGCTGTAACACGATTGTAACAGGTATTTCATAACGGAGAAACAAAATCCGGTCATCTTTGCACTGATTATTTGAAAAGAGACTATTACCACAGCAACCCTAAAAACAATACAGATCATGAACGAACATCGGATATTGGTCGTGGATGACGAAGAAGATTTATGCGAGATCCTGAAATTCAACCTCGAGATGGAAGGATATGCGGTAGACACGGCCAACTCGGCCGAAGAGGCGCTCAAGCTCGACATGAGCCGGTACGACCTGCTCCTGCTCGACGTGATGATGGGAGAGATCTCCGGCTTCAAGATGGCCAGCATGCTCAAGAAGAACAAGGACACACAGGACATCCCCATCATCTTCATCACTGCCAAGGACACGGAAAACGACACGCTCACAGGCTTCAACCTGGGAGCGGACGACTATATCTCGAAACCGTTCTCGCTCCGTGAGGTCATCATGCGTGTGAAGGCCGTACTGCGCCGCACCGCCGGCCTGCAGGCCCAGACCCCCGAACAGATCTCCTACAAGGGCCTGGTGATGAACATCCCCCAGAAGAAAGTGACCATCAACGGCGAGGAAGCCCCTCTCACCAAGAAGGAATTCGAGATTCTGCTCCTCCTTCTGCAGAACCAGGGACGCGTATTCTCACGCGAGGACATCCTTGCCAAGGTATGGCACGACGAGGTGTACGTGCTCGACCGCACCATTGACGTGAACATCACCCGCCTCCGCAAAAAAATCGGAGAATACGGACAACGCATCGTCACACGTCTGGGATATGGATATTGTTTTGAATGTGAATAGTGACAGCACCACAAAATACTAACATGACTAGATTCTCGTTCCGTTTCCTGCCGTTCAGCCAAAGGCTGTTCCTGTCGGTCGTATTCCTTTTTCTGAGCTACGCCGTCTGCTTCATCCTCTTCCAGTACCAGAGAGAGAAGTCCTTCAAGTCGGAACTGCTCGACCTGCAGCTCCAGAACTACAACAACCAGGTGTACGACTACATATCCGACAACAAGGGATTCACCGTGAAAGACATGCAACAGTATGTCACCACACACATGATCCCCAATCTCCGCGTCACAATCATCAAGCCCACGGGAGAAGTGGTTTATGACAACACCAACCACAACTGGGAATCGTTCGAGAACCACAACGACCGCGAAGAGGTGCAGGAGGCCCTGATGTACGGAAGCGGATATTCCATAGGACGCACGTCAGAATCGAACGAAGGAGAGGAATATTTCTATTCCGCACGCTACTACGCCCCTTTCCGCCTCATCATACGCTCCGCCCTGCCCTACAACGTGAGCCTGGCCGAACATCTGAAAGCGGACTCCGGCTATCTGTGGTTCGCGTTCATCATCTGCCTCCTGCTGCTCGTCATCTTCTACCGGTATACGCGCAAGCTGGGCATGTCGGTCACGAAACTCCAGCAGTTCGCCATGAAGGCCGACCGCAACGAACCGATCGACATAGACATCCTGCAGACATTCCCCAAAAACGAGCTGGGAGAGATCTCACAACACATCATCAAGATATACAAGCGGCTTCACCGCACAAAGAGCGCGCTCTACATAGAGCGCGAGAAACTGATCCTGCACCTCCAGACATCGCACGAGGGACTGGGCATATTCACAAAGGAGCGGAAAGAGATTCTGGTGAACAACCTCTTCACCCAATACATCAACAACATCTCCGACAAACACCTGCACTACACCGAGAAGATCTTCCAGATTCCGGAACTGCAACCCATCACGGAATTCCTCTCGCAGAACATCCGTCAGGAAAACTTCATCAAGGAAGAGAAACGCTTCTCGATGCACATCAACAAGAACGCCCGCTCGTTCACGCTGGAATGCATCATCTTCCAGGACATGTCGTTTGAGATCTCCATCAACGACATCACACAGGATGAAGAACAGGCACGCCTGAAACGCCAGCTCACGCAGAACATCGCCCACGAGCTGAAGACTCCGGTGAGCAGCATACAGGGATATCTGGAAACCATCATCAACAATCCGAACATCCCGAAAGAGAACATGCGGACTTTCCTGGAAAGAAGCTACGCGCAAAGCAACCGGCTCACCTGCCTGCTGCGCGACATCTCGGTGCTGACCCGCATGGACGAGGCGCCGGACATGGTGGAAAGAGAAACGGTAAACCTCTCCAGAATTGTGGAGAACATCCTCAACGAAGTGGCCATGGGACTGGAGGAGAAACACATCGAAGTAATCAGAAAAATACCGGAGAACCTGACCGTCACGGGAAACAGCTCACTCCTTTACTCCATCTTCCGGAACCTCACCGACAACGCCATCGCTTACGCCGGAACGAATATCACCATCAAGATCAGCTGCTTCCGGGAGGACGAGAAGTATTATTACTTCAGCTTCTCAGACACGGGCGTGGGCGTGCCGGAAGAACACCTGAACCGCCTCTTCGAGCGCTTCTACCGGGTGGACAAGGGCCGGTCACGCAAACTGGGCGGCACGGGACTGGGACTTGCCATCGTGAAGAACGCCGTCATGTTCCACGGGGGGACCATCTTTGCCAAAAACCGCTCGAACGGCGGACTGGAATTCGTGTTCACCCTGCTGAAAGACTCCACCTCCGCCTTCCGCGAACAGGGAAACATCGCGTAAAGACGACAGTCAAAACGGTCCGCGGCTTTGTGCCCGCGGTTTCTCACCCCTCTCCTTTCATCCGCCCCACAAACCCGCAGATGACGGGATAAAGCTCCGCCGGATTGTCCGACACGTCACAGACCGTCTCCAGCGGACAACGGCCCGTATGCGTCCGGTTGATGATGAAAGGAACCTTCTCATCACAATTCACCTCAATGCCTGTCGCATGAAGCAGCCCACAGGCTGACTCGCTCAACACGTCGGCCCAGACATCGGCCACCTTTCCGAGCGCCAGCACCGCCGCCGCTCCCTTGCCGACCACCTTGTCGGCCACCGTCGCCCCTTCCATGAAGGCAGGGTCATTGCGGTAAAGCTCAAACAAATCAATCACGCCGCGACGCGAGAACGTGCGTATTTCCCCGTCCTTCTCCACCACACACGAGTAATTTCCCTCGTGCAGAAGCCTTATCAGATCTTCCGTCATAACGTCTCCTGTTTCAGCTTCTCCACATATCCGTCGATGCGATGAAGCTCTTTCGGAATATCGATGGATTGCGGACAATGCGGATTACACTGGGCGCACCCTATGCAATGGCTTGCCTGACGGAGCTTCGGCACGCTCCGGTCGTAACCTATCAGGAAGGCACGGCGCGCCTTGGCATAATCCGGATCGAGACGGCTCTGGGGAATGTTCCCCTCGTTCACACACTTGTTGTAGTGGAGCAGCACGCCCGGAATGTCGATGCCGTACGGACAAGGCATGCAATACTTGCAGTCATTGCAGGGCACGGTGGGATACTCGCGCATCAGTGCGGCGGTATCGAGCAGGAACTTGTTTTCCTCGTCGGTAAGCGGCACCAGCGGCGAATAGGTGCGGATATTGTCCTGAAGATGCTCCATATAAGTCATACCGCTCAATACGGTCAGCACCATGGGCGGAGTGCCCGCAAAGCGGAAGGCCCATGAGGCCACGCTTCCTTCGGGATTTCTCTCCTTCAGACGGGAGAAGATATGCTCGGGAAGCTTCGACAGACGTCCGCCCAACAGCGGCTCCATGATGACCATCGGAATGCCGCGCCCGGATATTTCCGCATAGAGATAATCGGCGTTCACGTTGTTTCCGGTGGCGTATTTCCAGTCAGAATAGTTCAGCTGTATCTGGATGAAGTCCCAATGCACTCTCTCATGGAACGACAGGATGAAGTCGAACTCATCCTTCGTGCCGTGGAACGACCAGCCCAGATGACGGATACGCCCGGCCTCACGCTCCTTGACCAGATAGTCCAACAGACCGTTGTCAAGGAAACGGGTCCGGAAGCTCCGCGCTCCCTGAGAGCCCAGTGAATGAAGCAGGTAATAGTCGATATAGTCCACCTGAAGGTGCCTCATCGAGTCGTGGTACATCTTCACACTCGCATCGAAATCGGCGTTCGAGAAGTTCGACATCTTGGTGGCGATGAAATATTTGTCGCGCGGATGACGTTTCAGGGCGATGCCGGTGGAAGTCTCCGACCAGCCCTGCATGTACACGGGAGCCGTATCGAAGTAGTTCACACCATGCCCGATGGCGTAGTCCACCAGACGGTTCACCTCCTCCTGGTCGATCACGTTCCCGTTTTCCGCCGGCGAAGGAAGCATGGGCCAACGCATACATCCGTATCCCAGTATCGACACCCTGTCGGGCGAAGGCGGTATGGTGCGGTAAGTCATCTTGCCCTTCGGCACTTCGACGGCACCTCCGTCCGGGGTCCCGTCCTTTTTTCCCGGCGCGCATCCGTAGAGTCCGGCGGCGGCCGTCGCCGCACTTATCCCCACGATCTTCAGGAAATCGCGGCGGTCCATCTTATTGTCTGTATGTCTGTTGTTCTGGTCCATATAAGATTAGAGAATTTAAAGGATTAAATGATCCGGTGCACTTCATGTCCTTCCACGTAAATCGCGCTCAGCGGACGTGCCGGACACAGGTTCTCGCACGCGCCGCATCCGATGCACCGCTCCGTATCGACGGCCGGGACCTTCAGCGACTTCGGATCGCCCGGAACGGAAGGCACCATGGTGATGGCGCCCGTAGGACAATGGCGCGCGCAGTTGCCGCACTCCTGTCCGTCTGTGAGAGGAACGCAGCGGTCTTTTACCCACACGGCATGGCCTATCTGGATAGCGGACTTCTCGGCCCTGCTGATTTTCAGGATGGCTCCCGCGGGACAGACATCGGCACATGCCGTACACTCGGGACGGCAATATCCGCGCTCATACGACACGTAAGGCTGCATGAACGTGTCAAGCCTGTGCGACGGACGCAACACTCCGTTCGGGCAGGCCGACACACAAAGCTGGCAGGCCGTACAATGCGCCTGCATGTGGCGCGCCCCCCGCGAACCGGGAGGAGTAATCGGCGTGGCACGGTCCGGCTCCTTCTTTCCGATGATGTCCGCCAGTCCCCCGTCCATCTTGATGGGCTCCACTTTCTTCGCCACCTGCGCGCTGACCGCCGAGACCAGCATCACGGCCGATCCGGCAAGAAACGCACGCCGGCTTCCGTCAGTTCCGGCCTGCCCGCGCACCGCCCCGGCCGGCTCCTGCCCGGCAGCCTTCTTTCCGTAGGCAAAACGGTAGCCGATGGCTCCCCGGCTACACTTGTCCAGACAGTCGAAGCACATCACGCAGCGGCTCCCGTCCACAAGATGAGCTTTCGGGTCGATGCACGAGGCCTTGCAGTTGCGCGCGCAAAGCGTACACCCGTTGCATTTGGAAGTATCGATCGTGATGCGGAACAAGGAGAACCGGGAAAGGAATCCCAGCACGGTCCCCACAGGACAAACCGTATTACAGTATGTGCGCCCGTTACGCCATGCCAGCACAGCCACCACGGCAATCATGGCGAGCGACACGCCAAACACCGCCGCACTTTTCATCCACACATCCACGGAATAGAACGCATAGCTGTCCATCCGTTCCGCAAGATAAGCCAGCGCATTGTTTCCCCACATCCATACAGGCTGGAGCAGGCTGTTGGCCGCACGCCCGTATATCGCGTACGGATCAAGCCACGCCGCCGCATGGAAAAAAAGCGTGAGAACCACAAACACCGCCAGCACTCCGTAACGCAGCCAGCCAACCGGCTTCGAGAAAGTGTAAGGCAGTTTTTTCCCCCGCCGGCCGAAACGCGCCGCCACATCCTGGAACACGCCCAACGGACAGATGACCGAACAGTAGAGACGTCCGAAAACCAGTGTGAGCAACACAAGAAAAACAATGATTCCGGCATTCAGGGCCAGCAAGGCCGGCAAGAACTGGGTTTTGGCCAACCAGCCGAGCCAGTGATGGATCGTCCCCGTGAAATCAAGAAACAACAGCGTGACGGAGACGAAACAGACGGCGGCCAGTATCTGCCTGAGTCTTTTCAATGACATATCCACAAAAGTTTGTTAGTTATCCGGTTACAAATCGTACGGATCAAGACCCGTCTCATCATAAACAATCAGAAAAACCCGCAGAAAAACTACAATCCGAAACAGAAATCCCCTTTCCCAAAACGCCTTGACGTTTTATCCAAAACGGCCTGACGTTTTTAAAAAACGCTTCGGCGTTTCAGACAAAACGTCAAGGCGTTTTTCCGGCTATCCCCGCACGGACTGCAGACGATGGTTTTCCGATTGGTTCCGGGCAAAAATAAGCATTTTGAGAATACCCTCAAATACCGCCGCCAGAAAATCCGTAAAAAAGGTACAACCAACCGTAATACGGTCACGCCAATCCGCCCGACAACCCGTACACGCTGCCCCAAAAGCACAAGACACCGCCCATGCCGGAACAGGCGACATGAGGAACACAAAATTCGGGTGATTTTCTCCCCGTGTGACAGAAAAACCCGTATCTTTGTCCCCCATGGAAAAATTTGAAGTTCACATACTGGGATGCGGCTCAGCCCTGCCCACCCTCCGTCACAACGCCACCTCACAAGTGGTCAACATCCGCGAGAAGCTTTTCATGATTGATTGCGGAGAAGGCACACAGGTGCAGCTCAGACGCTCACGGCTACGGTTCAACAAGCTGAACCACATCTTCATCTCCCATCTGCACGGCGACCATTGCTTCGGGCTGATGGGACTCATCTCCACATTCGGCATGCTGGAGCGCACGGCCGCCCTGCACATCTACGCCCATCCCCAACTGGAAGAGCTCCTCAAACCCCAGCTGGACTTCTTCTGCAAGGGACTTCCTTTCCAGGTCGTATTCCATCCGTTCGACCCCGCCAGGCGGGAAGTGATTTACGACGACCGCTCGGTCTCCGTGGAGACCATCCCCCTGCGCCACCGCCTGCCCACCGCCGGCTTCCTCTTCCGCGAAAAGCCGACGATGAACCACATCCGACGCGACATGATAGACTATTACCAGATCCCCACCTATCTGATCAACCGCATCAAGAACGGCGAGGATTTCGTGACGGACGAAGGCGTGACGGTGCCCAACGACCGGCTGACATTCCCCTCCGCCCCGCCACGCACATACGCCTACTGCTCCGACACAGCCTACCTGCCGCAGATTGCCGGACAGATAAAAGGAGCGGACCTGCTTTTCCACGAGGCAACCTTCGCCAGTGACAATGAGGCCAGAGCGAGACAGACCCAGCACTCCACAGCCGCACAGGCCGCCCGGACCGCCCGCGACGCGCAAGTGAGGCAGCTGGTCATCGGACATTTCTCCGCACGCTACGAGGACGAGACACCCCTCCTGCAAGAAGCGCAGGCCATCTTCCCCCATACCACACTGGCCCGGGAAGGTATGACCATCCCCATTGAAAGCCGTTAAAGAAAATTAATCCGATTAAACCATCATGCGGCGCACATGTCAATAATCCAACAGACGAACCGGGAAAACATGAACAGAATTGACGAGAAAGAAATAATATACCGGCTGCAAAACCCTTCCACCCAAAGAAAGGCCTTCGAAGAGGTGGTCCGCGCCTACGGCGAACAACTCTACTGGCAGATAAGACGGATGGTATTCTCGCACGACGATGCCAACGACCTGCTTCAGAACACCTTCATGAAAGCATGGGACAATCTGGACTGTTTCAGAGGAGAAGCCAGGCTCTCCACCTGGCTTTACCGCATCGCCCTCAACGAATGCCTGAACTTCCTGAACCGCCAGCGTGCGGAGAACCGTCTGTCGATTGACGACGCCGACGCCGCCCTGCTCAACAAACTCGAGAGCGACCCCTATTTCGACGGGGACGAGACCCAGAAGATGCTGCAGAAAGCCATCATGACACTGCCCGAGAAACAGCGCATCGTGTTCAACCTGAAATATTTCCAGGAAATGAAATACGAGGAGATCGCCGACATCCTGGGGACCAGCACCGGCGCCCTGAAAGCCTCCTATTTCCATGCGGTGAAAAAAATAGAAGATTTTTTTAAACAGAACGATTAAACCTTTTCCGTTTGAGAGAGTCTAAATAAATAGAACAAAAACCAAAGCCATGAAGAAGGAAGAAACCGATTTGATACACCGATGCGGCAAGCGCAACGCCTTCAAGGTGCCCGAAGGGTATTTTGAGGACTTTGCCGGACAGCTGATGGACAAGCTTCCGGAAAAGACCCCGGCCGAAGTCCCCACAGTCAGCATGTGGGCCCGCATAAAGCCATGGATATACATGACCGCCATGTTCTGCGGAATCATGCTGATGGTGCGCACGTTTGTGGGAGAGAAAGAAGACGATTCCGCAATCCTGTCCGGCATCAGCCTGTCGGAAATGCCCGACGAATACATCGACCCGCTGGTCAACGAGTCCATGATGGACGACTATACGCTCTACATGTATCTGACAGAAGCGGAACCGCAGATATACCCAAACGAATGACCATCCAAACCGACAACGACAATGAGAAAAAGCATTTCAATACTGTTCTTCCTGCTCGCTTCCATATGCGCGGGCAGCCTGTACGCACAGAAAGCGAAACTGAGCAAGGAAGAGTTCCGTGACCGGCAACAGGAATTCATCATCCAGCGTGCCGGCCTGACTCCCGAAGAGGCCAAACAGTTTTTCCCCCTTTACTTCGAGCTTCAGGACAAAAAAGAGAGCTACAACAGAGAAGCGTGGAAAAAGATCCGTCAAGGAAAGGACCCGAACACGAGCGAGGCGGAATATTCCCGGATAGTAGAGGATGTCATCCGCTCGCGCATCACGAACGACAATCTGGATCTGGAATATGTGAAGAAATACAAGAAGTTCCTTTCCGCCAAAAAGATCTACGACATCCAGCGTGCCGAGATGCGTTTCCACCGGGAACTGCTGAAGAGTGTCCGGCATGGGAAAAAGGCGGGAAACGGCGCAAAAAAATGATATGATATTTGTGGCGCACACGGCAGATTTCCCTCCGAAAAGTTTGGACGTTGAGGAAATATCCGTATCTTTGCCGCGTCTTTAAGAAAGGTATCATTTTTCAGGAGAGGTGGCAGAGTGGTCGATTGCGGCGGTCTTGAAAACCGTTGTACCGCGAGGTACCCGGGGTTCGAATCCCTGTCTCTCCGCTGAAACCTAAGACATTAGGTAGTCAAATTAAGACAAGTCCCGTAAAATCAACGTTTTACGGGACTTTTTCTATTTATCCGGTGGACAACCGAAAGACATTCAAATGCCCACTTCAGACAAAGTTCCGTTACAAAATCGTTACAGGAAAATCGGGAAAATCTTCTGTAACGATTTTCGATGTAA